>NZ_JAPNKC010000001.1:11905000-12227160 GCF_026626705.1 Pyxidicoccus sp. MSG2 | reverse complement strand
CTCGAAGCCGAGCCACCGCGTCACCGTGGTGCTCAGCGTCAGCACGAGCGCGAGGAACAGCGCCGCCCCTCCGAGCGTCACCGCGATGACGCCGCCGCCATGGTTCGTGAACAGCCCTGACTTCACCGAGTCACAGAACGAGGCGTAGACCAGCACCAGGATGAACACCCGGTCGAACATGTTGGTGTAGCGCCGGTAGCGCGCGAACCATCCCCCCAGCACCGGCCGGAGCAGCTGGCCGATGACCAGCGGAAGCAGGAGCAGCCCCGCCAGCTTGAGGATGGCGTCCCCCAGCGAGAGCGACTGTCCCGTCGTCGTGGCCAGCAGGCTGACGAGCAACGGCGTGAGCACGACGCCGAGCAGGCTCGACAGGCTCGCATTGAAGATGGCCGCCGCCACGTTGCCCCGGGCCAGGCCCGTCATCGCGACCGAGGAGGAGATGGTCGACGGCACCGCGCACAGGTACAGGAAGCCCAACATCAGGTCCGGCGGAAGCCAGCGGCCCGCGACGAGGTTGAGCAGCAGCCAGAGCAGGGGAAACACCCCGAAGGTGAACGCCTGCACCACGAGGTGCAGCCGCCACTTCATGGCGCCGGCCTTCAGGTTCGCCAGCGGCAGCCCGAGCCCATACAGGAGGAACACGAGGAAGATGCCGACGTTGGCGACGACGTCCGCGTGCAGCGTCCCCCCGGTGCGGCCGAAGTCGGGGAAGAGGGCGGCCAGCACGACGGCGGCAACCATCCCGACCAGGAACCAATCCCGTACGAGCCGTTTCACGAGGCGCAGAGGCATGTGGGGGCTCAATACCCCGTGCCGCGAGAGACCTCCACCGGCATCCGCTGCGACACGCGGCCCGTGCCGGGAGGTGCACCGCGGGCGTGTTACCGTCCCACGCCGCCATGACCGTGACTCTCCAGGAGCTGGGCCCGGAGCTGCTCGACCAGGTGGGCCCGATGTGCGCCCGCGCCTTCGACGACTACCCCTTCCTCGCGGAGCTGTTCCCGGGCGACGCGGAGACGCGCGCGAAGGTGTCCTCCCGCTTCTACAGCGCCACCGTCATCGACTGCCTGGAGCACGGCACCGTCCACGCCCTCGTGGAGGACGGGCGGCTGGCCGGTGTCGCTGCGTGGCTGCGGCCGGGAGCCTTCCCGCAGTCGCTCCGGCGTCAGGCGCGATTCCTCCCGACGGTGTGGGCGGGCCTCCGGCACTTCCCGGGACGCGCGCGGCTGGCGCTCCAGGCGCTCGCGCGGCTCGAGCGCTACCATCCGCATACGCCTCCGCACTGGTACCTCGCCGCCATCGCCGTCGAGCCCTCCATGCAGGGGCGCGGACTGGGTGTGCGGTTGATGAAGCGCGGACTGGAGCTGGCGGCGGAGCAGGGCGACCCCTGCTTCCTGGAGACGGCGAAGGAGTCCAACCGGGAGTGGTATCGCGGCTTCGGCTTCGACACCCAGCGCATCGAGCCGTGCTTCGACGGCGGGCCGCCCCAGTGGTTCATGTGGCGTCCTCCCGGGTAGACAGCGTGCGGGCGGGGGCAGGGGAGCGGCAGCGGCGCAGGGGCCCGGGTGCGAGTCCGGAGCAGGTGGGCCCGTGACGGTGGATCGGCGCGCAGGTGGACAGCGGGCCTGCCTGCGCGCGCGGAAGCCAGACGGCGCACACGCCTGGAGTGAATAGCCCCACGGAGGGCCCCGTCGGGCGAAACAATGCTCCGTCACGTCCTCGTGGTCGCTATCGCAGTGGTCGCTCCGATGATGGCTTACGGAGGCACGGATGTCGCCACGCACGCCGGGCGTCCCGTGCCTGCTCGGACTGCGTCCGGGCAGGCCGCCTTCGCGAAGCAAAAGAAGCCATCCTCGCACCGCAAGCCGGCCTCGCGCCCGCGCGTCGGTGAGCGCATCGTCGACAAGGCCACCGGCCTCGTCGGTGTCTCCTCCCTGCGCACCGTCAGCGACACCGTGCCCGACGACTGCACGGGGCTGGCTCGCCTGGCGTACACCCACGCCGGCATCGACCTCATGGCGCCTGTCCCCGGCCGCCCGGGCGAGAACGGCGTTACCCACATCTACCGTGCCGCGCGCCGCCGAGGTGCCCTCCACCGCGCGAAGCCGCGCCCGGGGGACCTCGTCTTCTTCCGCGAGACGTATGACCGGGACCGCGATGGGCGCCGGGATGACGGGCTCACCCACGTCGGCGTCGTCGAGCACGTGTCCCCGGGAGGACTCGTCACCTTCATCCACCGCGGCAGCAAGGGCATTGCCCGCGCGCGCATGCACCTGCGCTGGCCCGCCACCCACCGCGCCCGCACGGGCCGCAAGGTGCTCAACGACTACCTCCGCCGCGCCTCTGACGGACACCGTGCCTACGTCACCGGGGAACTCTTCGCCGGCTTCGCCTCTCCGGAGGCACTCACCCCGTCGCCTCGGCGATGAGGCCCCGCCGTGCGGTCACCACCGCTTCGGCATGCAACGGTGCACAGCGCCAGAAGGGCGTCTGCGTCCATCGCAGGAGCACGAGAGCAGGTGCCACCAGGCTATAGACAGATTACACCGTAAGACCTGCCATTTCCCTAATACACGAAATTCGGCGTAGGCTCAGGGTGCATCGTCGCGCCAAGTGTCATCGAGCGGTGAGCCTGGCGGAGCCGCACACCCGAAGGAAGTCCCTCAACACGGAGATCGCCATGAACCTGAAGTGGATGTTCCTTGCGTCCGTCTTCGCGGTAGGCAGTGCGACATCTCTTCCAGCGGAGGCCGCTGAACCTTCTCCGTGCGAATCATCGATCCCCGCGGAGCTGCAGGCGTCGATCAAGGGTGCGTTGCAGAGAATCAGCACGTCGTCCTCGGCGAATGCCACGCTGACCAATGCCGTCAAGATCCACAATCCCGACGTGATCCGCTCGCTGCTGGTAGCAAACGGCGTGGACGCGAGCGCGCTGAACACGATCGCCATAGACGCGGGTGGCGCGGGCGCGGGTCCGAGAAAGGCCGAAGCCAATACGATCTACTTCGCACTCGGCACAAGCACGGGACAGCCGACGGCTCAAGGCCTCGTCTACATGGGCCGCCCGTACGGATGGGTAGACTGGAACACGTTCGATCCCTGGGCGTATTTCTAAAGCATGTCACTTCGGGGGGCGCGCTACGGTCTGGAGCGCGCCCCCCGCGTACCGAGTGGCCCTAGAGCGTCTTGAGGTACTCGATCAACGCCACACGCTCCGGGTCGGTGAGCACGGAGTTGAACGCGTGCCCGCCATTGTCCTGCCCGAAGGCGTGGGAGTTGAAGATCTTCCGGTCCTCGAGCTGCTGGCGCGTGCGTGTTGGCGGATAGAGGATGTTCCAGGTGAGGAAGATGTTGCTGAAGAGCACGTTCATCATCTCCTGTGCCAGGGGCGTGCGGAACTCGTCACCCGGGTCGCAGTTGATGTACGGCGACACCGCGGGGTTCAACGGCGAGCGCCACTGGCAGGCGATGGTGTCGTACTTCCAGCCGAGCTTCGCGGGGTCATACGCGCGCTGCAGGTTCGTGTCGAAGCCCATGATGACGAGCGGCTGATCCCAGCGCGGAGGCGTGGAGACACGACGCCAGATGGGCTTGCGGTCCGCGGGCTTGAGCACCTCCCAGATGTTGGGGACCGAGCCGTTGTGGAGGTAGGGCGCGGTGGCCCAGACGCCGTACAGCGGCGGCGCGAGGTAGCCGAGCTCCCGGTTGCCGCGAATGTGCGGCTGGTTCTGCGGGCCGCAGTCCTGGGCGGTGCCGGCCGTCTGCGGATAGCCGAAGAAGTTCTTGGCGCCCGCGGTCTGCACCGCGTGGTTGTTGGTGTTCACCCGGACCGGGTCGGTGCCGATGATGTTCAGGGGAACGATGTAGCTCGCCATGCCCGCCAGCGCCGGGGTCGCGAGGAACGAGGAGTCATTGACGTAGCGCGGTGAGTACGCGCCATGGCAGCTCGCGCAGGAGCCGTTGCCCTGGGGCCGTGGCACGGTGTTGTTGCGCCCCGGAGCCCACATGTCGAGCGTGTGGAACAGCACGGCTCCCTGTTCGGCCAGCGTCGTGTTGATGGCAAGCGGGTAGGGCGGAGACTTGAGCGACTCGACCCAGGTGTTGAGCGGCGGGCCGTTGGCGCGCATCCAGTCCTGTCCCGCTTCGCTCACCGGCCCGCCGACTCCACCGAACAGGCCGAAGAACGGCGTGTAGAACACCATGTCCACGCGCGGCGCATCCATGGGGAACACGCCGTCGACGAACTTCACCGGCCGGTGTCCCATGTTCCACCACGCGGGCGTATCCATCCCGGCGGTCGACCCCGAGTTGATGAGCCCGATGACCTCGCCGGGCGTCAGCAGCGTCTCGTCCGGGAACAGGAAGGCGAGGTTGATGTCGCTGGCGTTGTTGGTGCCCCGGGTGCGGTTGAGGTTCGCGAAGGTGGCCAGTGACGCTGGATACCCCAGGGGCAGCAGGTCGCTCAGGAACAGGTCCAGGTCCGCCAGGCTGCTACCACCGCCCGTCAACACCCCGAGCCCCGAACCATCCGCCGGGGTCCCCACCGCGCCGCTGTGGCAGGCGTGGCACGTGACGCCGATGCGTCCACTCCAGCTCCCATCCGGGTTGCGCAGCTGCGTGAGCATCTGCGGGAGCTGACCACTTCCTCCGTTGCTCCAGTTCGGGTTCTGCCCGGGCAGCGGATAGGGATTGCGCTCGGAGTTCAGCGCCGACCCGTAGCGCTGGGCCACCAGGCTGTCGAAGTTGTCGGGACGGAATGGGAAGCCCCAGATTCGCCACAGCTCGTTGTACTGCGGCGCGGTGAAGGTGGCGATGCCCAGCCCCGACTCGGGCCGCGTGGGGTCCGTGCCGGTGAACAGCGCGCCCGCGCCAGGGTGGCCGTTCGTCAGCAACCCCGCGCCGTGGTTGAAGCGCTGACGCAGCTCTCCACAGGTCTTCGCCGGGCCGACCTCCTGCACCGCCACCGGGTCGGCATGACAGTTCTTCCAGAAGGCATTGAAGTGCACCGCGCGGCCGTTGCTGATGCCGGGCTGCACCAGGGTCCGCGGGTCCACGGGCAGCAAGGCGCTGTCTGGCTTGCCGTAGCAGAAGTCCCATTGGACCGAGCCGCCCCGGCTGCTGCCGAGCAGATCCCCCGCGCTCGAGACGCCGGGAAACACCAGGGCTCCCGCGACGAGCAACGCTCGAACCCACGGCACGGTGGCCCTGTCTGACGCCAACCACTTCTTCACTCCACTCATGGCTTCCTCCTCTTTCGCTGCGTGTGTCCACACCCCCGCCGCGGGTGCGCGACAGGAAGCAGGTGAAGTCCGCATGAGGGACAGGCCGCCAAGGCTGCTGACTCAACAGCCAGGCCTCGTGGCGAGGCGGTAGTCCCGGAGGTGAGTCAACGCCGAGCGTCTCGCTGAACGCGGATTCCACACCTTTCAAGTTTGGCGGGAATGATGGACCCTTATTGGCGCCGCGTCAACAAGGCCCCGTCCAATTCCAGACGCCTTGTTCATGTCGCGCTGCGACAAAAACGAAACCATGAGTTCAGGATGGCGCGCGCCCCGCTCGGCTCCGGGCGCTGCATGAGCGCGGCTGCCGCGACGTCGCCGTGCTGCGCTACGTGGAGAGCGACTCGAAGCTCCGGCTGGGCGCGGCGGATGAGGCTCGGCTCACGCACGCGCTCGCTGGCAGTCCCCTGCGCGCGAGGCTGTCGGTCTGCTTCGGCGATGCGCTGGTGGAGGAGCCCCGGCTCTCTGGCGGCGACTGTGGTGCGGGGCTCGACTCCAGAAGCAGGGGAGCAAGCCGCTCCCACTGCTCGTCGGTCAACTCGCGTTCGCGGACACTCTCTAGTCGCAGACCGTGGCGTTCACCGGCTTGCCACACAGCTGGCCGGTCGCTGGCGCGTAGACGCCCGCGGTGCAGTGCCGCGTCGACGCCGTCCCGCACCCGAGCGAGAACCAGAGCGCGCACTGCCCCGTCTGGTAGCCGTTCGCGTCCACCACACACCGGTAGTACCAGCCCGGCGGATCCGTCACCGCCTGCTGCTGCGTCTCCACCACCGGCGCCTGCGCCGCCTCGTCCTCTGCCACCACTCCGCCACAGCCCACCAGCCACGCCGCCATCGCCGCCGCGCCCACCAGCCTCGATATCTTCTCCATCGCGTTCCCTCACGTCGGTGCTACGGGTTGAGCCTTCCACGCTAGCAACTCCACCCGACGTACTCCGCGACCGGCGGTGTTCGAGCGCATCCCCCAGCGACTGCGCCAGGTGCTCTCGGAGCCGGGCCGTGAGTCAGACGTGGACGATGGGGCAGGGGTTCGCCTGGTTTTTGACCAGACTGTGCATGGAGTCGGCGGGGCGGAACGGTGAGACGCCCAGGCTGGCCTCGATGAGGCACGTGGTCACCCTGGTGTCGGCAAGGGGCGGAGCTTCGATGTCCCCTCGGGGCTCGCCATGCGGGCCCATCACAGTCGAGCGGGCAGGTCTCGTGCGATTCGCCTTCGTCGCAGACACCATCGTTCCCGCAGACCCCGATGGCATGAAGCCGTGGTGATTTGATTACTGTTGCTGCAAGGGTTGCGGTAGGGGCGCTGTCCCTGCTGGCGTGGTATCACCAGGCTCGATGCGAAGTGCCCATCGCCATGCTTCCATGCCCTGCCTGCTCGTCCTGGTCCTGCTGTGGGGCTGTGCCACGGCTCCGCGGCCCGGCTCCGCCCGGCCGGGGGCTCTCTCCAACGACGTCTTCCCCAGCGGACTGCGGCTGGTGGTGCGGGAGGACTCGCGGGCGAAGCTGATGACGATGTACGTGTCCTATCGCGCCGGCGCCACGGACGAGCCCGAGGGCAAGGAGGGCGTGGCGGAGGTGGCCGCGCGCCTGTCGTTGCGGGCCCGCCACGGCGGCGCGGGCACGCCGACGCTGGAGGAGCGGCTGGTGGCCGCGGACGTGACGCCGCGGAGCACGATTACCTACGACGACACGGAGCTGTGGAGCTCCCTGTCACCGGAACGCTTCGCCCGGGCGGCGGCGCTGGAGGCCCAGCGCATGGCCGACCCGCTGGCGCACGTCACGGAGGAGGACTTCCGCCAGGTGCGCGCCCAGCAGCTCGACGAGCTGTGGGTGAGCCAGGAGGCCATGGACAAGGGGCCTTCGCGCAGGTGGCTGCATGAAAAACTGCTGGCGGGCCATGCCTATGGCCGCCCAGCGCAGGGGACGCCCGAGTCGTTGGACCGGCTCACGCTGGAAGACGTCCGTGCCTTCGTGAAGGCGAACTACACCCCGGCCCATGCGGTGCTGGTGGTGTCCGGTCCCCTCCCGCTGGAGGAGGCGAAGTCGGAGGTGGCCAGGAGCCTCGCCGGCCTCATGGGCGTGGGCACCGGCGCCCCCACTTCCCCCGTCCAGCGCGCTCCGCCTCCCGCCCCCGCGGACCTTCCCGAGCGTGCGCCCCCGGTGGTGATGCACGGGGCCGTGAGCGCGGCGCAGCTCCACTTCCTGCTGACGGTGCCGGGCCGCTACTCGGGGAGATACGCCGAGTCATTGGTGGCGCGGGAGGTCCTGAAGCGGTGGCTGGACCTGAGCCTCGGGCTGGACTCGCTCTCCTTTCGCAGGACCGCTACGGTTACCTTCCAGGAGCTGGATGGGCTGACGCTGCTCCACTGTTCCGTGGTCCTGCGGTCGGGGATGCCGGAGCGCCTGGCGCCGCACCACGTCTCCAGCCTGCTGAGCTCGCTCGAGGTCTTCGCCAACGGCATCACCGAGAGCCTGAGGGAGCCCGCCAACGGGCCCCGCCGGCCCTACCAGCGCAAGTACAACGCGCCCATGCCGTTCCGGAGCTACACCGAGGGCTGGGTGCGGGCGACGCTGAACCAGGAGCTCGAGCTGCAGGCGCGCACGGTCTCCGCCATGGACATCGCGCGGGTGGTGCGCGCCACCGGCAGGGTGGACGTCGGTGGCGTCCGCGAGGAGCAGGTGGCCAGGGCCCTCGCCGAGGGTGTCCTGCCCGCCTATCTGGAGCAGTACGTGCGCGCCGAGCGGATGCGGACGCTGGTCATCCTCCCCGAGCCCGGGGCCGCGGCGAGCCCCTTCATGAAGCCCTGAGGCCCGATCCATTCTTCTCCACCGGCTGCTTCGGCACCCGCGGGGGAGGGGCTGTGCGCCGAACCGGTGGAGAGGCCGAGCAGCCGTCTGGCGCAGACGGCTGCCCAGGCATCTTCCCCGGGGGCACTCAGAACTGCGCGTCCGGGATGGTGATGACCACCTCCTCCGGAAAGGGCTCCGACACCGTCTTTCCGGAGTAGGAGCGCCCCTTCCACTCGGCGGTCGGCGTGATGTGATACTGGGTGCCGTGCAGCTCGTCGGTGTGCCATCGGCCCTGAGCGTCCGTGACGCCCTGCATGCCCAGCTCCATGCGGAGCTTCGCTCCGGGGACGGGCTTGCTTCCCTCGGTGACCACGCGCACGCGGAGCACCGCGGGGTCGCTGCGCTTGAGCAGGATCCACTCCACCTCCCGGGACTCCGGTTTGTCGAGCGCCACCAGCTGGCTGAGGATGTCTCCGTTGGGCGCGAGCGCCGTGAGGCGGTACGTCTGGGGGTGGAGGTGGTCGATCACGAACCGACCGCGCGCGTCGGTCACCACCGAGGAGCGCTCCTCCGAATAGGGTCCCCGCCAGGACACCTGCACTCCGGCGGCGGGCTTCTTGCCGGGGGAGAGCACCCGGCCTCGCAGCGTGGCCGCGCGCTCGAGCGAGACGTCGATGCCGGTGTGATGCGCCTGCTCGCGCAGTTTGAAGCCGCCCGTCCAGGTCTTCTTCCCCGGAGCCTGGACCGAGAGCCACCACCCGATGCGCGGCACCTTCGTGAGTACGAAGGTACCGTCCGGCCGCACCGGATAGCGCTTCGTGCCGAGCGCCTTGGCGTCATCCCACTCGATATCACTGGGAGTCAGCTCCACCACCGCGTCGGGCACGGGCTTCCCCTCGAAGCGCACCGTCCCCTCGAGCCGGCCGTCCATCAGGATGGGCGGCGGCTTCGGCACCGTGGGCGGCTCGAGTGGGAGGATGCGCGTGAACCACGGAGGCACGGACGCAGCGCTCCGGCTGGCGGCCGCTCCCCGGAGCGTCACCAGGAGCACCTTGTACCCCGAGTCCGTCACCGCGAGCCTCCTGCCATCCGGGCTGAACACGATGATCAACTCGGACGTGCCGCCGTCGAGGGGAATGGGGGGCGAGGCCCGCTGGCCCGTGCTCGCATCGAGCAGCAGGAGCCCCTCCTGGGCACCCGCCGCGGCCAGCAGCGTCCCATCCGGACTGAAGCGGACCTGCTTCACCTGCTCGGAAATCCTCACCGGAGCGGACTGGCTTCCGGAGGTGTCCCACAACAGCGCGCCATCCGATTCGGTAGACGTCGTGGCCAGCAACGGCCGCGTGGGGTGGAAGGAGATGGACCGCACCTCCTTCGCGTCCCCACCGGGGAGCGCGGTGACCTTGCCGGTCTCCGCGTCGATGAGCCGCACCCTTCCGTCCTTCAGCCCCGCGGCATACCGCGAGCCGTCCGCGGAGACCGTGAGCGCCGTCACCGGGGCTTCGAGCTCCACACGTGGACCCACGGGCTTGCCCGTCTCCACGTCGAGCTCCTGCAGCACCGGGGAGAGGTACGCGTCCGCGGAGCAGATCGCCAGGAGCACGCGGCGCCCGGAGGGAGGGGACGCGAGCGGCAGGCACCGCCGCTCCTTCACCGCTGGCCCTGGAGAGGGCGGGTTCGGGAGGCCCGGGCGCCAGAGCATCAGCCCGCCTGAGTCGTTGAAGAAGCCGAAGGGCTCCTTCGCGCGAGCATCCCAGCTCAGCGAGAGGTCGTGGGCGTGGCGGATGAGCGTGCTCATCCCGTGCGGGGCCTTCCACTGGACTTCGCGGCTGGAGAGATTGACCGGCGCCCCCACGGGCTTGCCCGTGCGGGTATCGATGAGCTGGAGCTGCCCCCGGGCGTTGGCGAGCAGCAGCGGCGAGTCCGGGAGGAGGAGCAGGTCGGACGTCTCGGCGCCAGGGCGCGACGAGGACAGCTCCACCCACTGTGAGCGCTCGACGAGGGTGGCGGCCTCGCCCAGCCGGGTCAGGGCCTCGCAGCCGCTGGCCGTGCCTCGGAAGCAGCTCTGCTGGTAGGCCCGCACGGCCTCCTCGCGTCGCTTCAGGGCCTCAGCGCTCGCGCCCGTCTTGACGCACGATTCCATGCGGCCCAGCCCGCACGCCTTGCGGTGGTGCTTGAAGGCCCGCTCGCCGCTCTGCTCCACGCCGAGCCCCTCCTGGTAGGCCAGGGCGAGTGCCTCACACCCCTCCGCGTCCTCCTGCTCGCACGCGCGCAGGGAGTAGCCGGACGCGGCCTTCAGGTCCCTGGGGAGCCAGGGCTTTCCCTCGCGCAGCGCCTTTCCCAGCGAGACGCAGGCCCCTGGCAGCTTGCGCTCGCAGGCCTCGATCAGCCGCTGACGTGCCTTCTCCGACTGGGGCGCCGCCCCCGGGTAGCCAAGGGCCTCGAGGTTCGCGAGCCGCTCGCACGACGGGAAGGAGCCGAGCTCGCAGCCGCGCGCGTAGCGCCTCGCCGCGCGCTCAGGGGCCTTCCTCGTGCCCTCGCCCATCTCATGGGCCTCGCCCGCCCACTCGCAGTCCTGTCCGCTCCCATCCCTACAGCCCTTCTCCTGGCCCTTCAGCATCACGTAGTCGCTGCCGAAGTCCTCGTCGCAAAAGCCCCCGTAGCCCTCGCAGGCGATGGAGCTGGGGCTATCCGCCTCACACCCCTTCTTGAAGGCCTCGCAAGCGGCGCGCGGGTCCGGCGAGATCATGGTCATCGAGCCCAGCGACGCGCACCCCTCTCCGTCACCTCCCGCGCACCCCCGCTCGAACAGCTTGAGCGCCCGGGTGAGGTCCGCCTCCGATACCTCCTCACCTACCTCCTCACCGTCATCGCCTCTCTTGATCAGTGAACTGCCCAGCTTCGAGCAGCCCTTCGCCACTCCGCGCTCACAGGCCCGCTCGTAGAAGGCGCGTGCACGTGTCACGTCGCGGGCTTCTCCCTCGGCCTGCCAGTGGAGCTCACCGAGCAGGAGACAGCCCATGGGCTGGTCGCCGGAGCAGTCCTTCTCGAGCATGGGCCGCGCCGCGGAGAGCTCCTGCTCGCCTCCCATTCCGGCGTACCGCAAACTCATCAGGTGCTCACAGGCCGCGAAGTGCTGCTTCTGGCAGGACTGACCGAGCAGCTGGAACCCCCGGGCCTTATCCTCGGCCTCCCCATCACCATGCACGAAGTGCAGCCCGAGGAAGAAGCAGTCGGTGGCATCCCCGCGCTCGCACCCGGCCTGCTCTTCGGCAGGGGAGGTGGGGTGAAACTCGTCGAGCTCCCAACAGGCATCCAGGTTCGTGCGGCACTGCTCGCGCAAGGGCCTGGCAGGCGCGGATGCCTGGGGGGCCTGGGAGGTCTGGGGGGCCTGGGGAGACCGGGTTGCCGAGGCGCATGCGCACAGCGCGAGCAGCGCGCAGGTCCAGGGACGCAATGGGTACAGGTTCATGGAGGAGGCGGACTCTACTTCGGATGAGGCCACCACTCGCAGTTCATTGGAAGGTGCAACGCGGTGGCAGGATGGCCGCGAGGGGCCTCCCCATGCCCCCTACAAATCATCTGACACCTGATTGAGTGCGCGTCGCCCGGTTGCGCGACCGCGGACCCACGCGGAAGCCTCTCGGGCGGAGACGCTGGCCGTCAGGCCCACAGTTGTTCGACGCGGAAGTCCTGCGAGATCCCAGTTCCCCACTCCTCCGGGCCACAGACTGGCACATAGGTGGACGCGTGGCCGGCGGCGGCATTGGTCTGATGACCCCAGACCTTGCGCTTGTGGGGCGTCCTGTAGCCGACGAGCTGCGCCTTCGACAAGGCCCTCTGGAGCAGGTCTCCCGGGACGGGCTGTCCGAAGGGGTCCACCACGGGATGGGTGATCTGGAAGTAGTGTGTATTCCCCGCGCTTCCTTGAAAGTGATTGTACCTCCAGGGGCAGAGCCGGGGTTCGCGCACCCAGGGATCCACGACGAACCAGGGCGTCTCCCGCTTGCGGATGAGTACATAGGAATGATCCGGGGCGCTGTCGTAGTAGACACAAGCCATGATGTTGGTGGCCTTCTGGGTGACGACCCCGAGGGTGACCCAGGAGATGGCGGCGCAGACGCCGCCCTCCGCGGCCCGGGTGGCGGCCGCATACGCCGCCCCATCCCAGAGGGGCCTGTACCTGGCGGTCGGCGGCTTGTTGTCCTTCAGTTCCTGCCAGCACGTGTCCACCAGTACGTTCAGCGAGTACGCCATCGTCGGGTCCGCGCCGAACATGAACTCGTTGCCCTGCATCGTGTTGTTGGTGGGCCCCGCCTTGAGGAGCCGTCGCACCTCGCGGATGCTCAAGGCTCCGATGCGGGTCAACTCCTGGCATTCTTCGCCATAGACCGAGAGATGCCGGAAGTCCCGGGGAGGTCCCTCGAAGGCGACCATCCGCAGATGCTCGAGCCCATCCTGCATGATGCTCGCGCCAGCGCGAACGGAGTCGTCGACCTTCAGCGTGGCTTTCTCATAGGAATAGGCAGGCATGGACGGGGACTTTCTCCAGGGTGGAGGGGAAGGAGGCCGGCCAGGCCCTCTCATGCGCCGGCTCAGGAGCAAATCGCGCGCCAACCGGGCGCGAGCGTTCGCCTCCCTTCTGATGAGGCGCCACGGGGCTCCCGCTGCTTCCTGGCAGGACGCAGCCGCGTCCAGGGGCTCGCGTCCATGTCGCCCTGGAGCCGCGGAACACGGGCCGAATGTCTCCATGGAGAAGGGCAAGAGCTGCCGGCCACGCCGAGTGACCGCGGGTAGCCCTGCTTCGAAACGGTCATTGCGCGGCGGCGCGCGCACCGTGTCGCTCCGCGCAACCTCATCCCCGATTGAGTGCGCGCCGCCACCTGAGCCGCGTCCAGAGGCCGTTGGTGTGGCCGTCGGCAGATTGTCTTCCTGCGCTCCGCCACCTATACGCGCGGCGCGCCGGCTTTGCCGGGCCAACCACCCACCGGAGGAACAGGTGCATCGCCCGTCACTCAGGCGACGCACCCTGGCTCAGACGGCGCCCCGGGCTTTCGTCGCCTGCGCGAACACCTGGGCGGGAGTCACTGTCGCGGCGACCGGCTCGGTGCCGGGCACTCCGAAGTCGATCCAGCCCGAGTTGATGCCGTCCAACATCTCCTCGTAGGCCCCGGTGGTGCCGGGCGCCAGGCCCATGGCCTGCAAGCTGGACGCCCACGTCTCGCGGGGAATCGGCCGCGCCTGAACCGGCCGGCCGAGCACCTCGCTCATCGCGCGGGCGACGTCGTCCGGGCTGTACCGGGTGCCGAGCTCCACGAATTTCCTGCCGCTCCAGCCGCCGAGCAGCAGCCGGGCGACCTGGTTGCCGATATCCGCCGTGCCAACCATCGGCACGGATCGGTCCGTCGGTGCCATGAAGCTGTCGAGATACCCGGTGGAGGCAACCCTCCCGAGCCCATGGGCGTAGTTCTCCAGGAACGAGCCGGCCCGGACGAAGGCGGTGGGAAGGGGCAAGCCGTCCAACGACTCTTCGAGCAGGTGGGTGGCGGTGATGAGCCCGAGATCGCTGCGCTGCTGCGAGCCAAACGAGGACAGCACCACCAGTCGCGGCGGAGGCGCCTGGCGCAGGGCCTCGCGGAAGCTGGCAATCATGGCCTTCACCTCCGCGAAGTCCGGCGTCGGAGCGATGACCGGGGGCAGCATCAGGTAGGCCCCCTCGACTCCTTCCAGGGCCCCGGCGACGGCAGCGGCATCGTTGAGGTCTCCCCGGCGGACGTCGACGCCCTTGCGTGACCACTCCGAGGCCTTGAGCGGGTCGCGGACCAGCGCGCGCACCGAGTGCCCTTCTTCCAGCAACCGCCGCGCGGCCGCGCCACCGACCTTGCCGGTGATTCCTGACACGAGAAACATGAACTGGGTCTCCTCTCCACCTCGGCGGCGTTGGAATGTCCCAGGCCGCACGGGTGACTCGCCGGCTTCCGCCGGTGTCTTCACGCAGATACGTAGCCCGTGTTCCCGTGGCGCATTAGTATGCTTCGCGGAAAGCGATTGATGCCATGGATGCACGAATCGACCTGGACCTGAACGACGTCGCCCTTTTCGTGCGCGTCGTCCAGGCGCGCAGCTTCACTGCCGCCGCCCGCGAGCGCGGTGTCCCGGGCTCGACGGTGAGCCGGCGCATCGCGCGGCTCGAGTCCGTGCTCGGCATCCGGCTCCTCGAGCGAACGACGCGCAGCCTTCGCCTCACCGACGCGGGGCGCGCGTACTTCGAACATGCCGAGCGGGCGGTCGACGACGTCTGGCAGGGGACGGACCACGTCCGCGAGCTCCGCAAGGAGCCGCGCGGTCGCGTGCGAATCCTGGCCCCCATCGTCCTCGGCGCCGCCGTGGCGAATGTCGTCTACGCCTGTCTCGCGAAGCATCCGGGCGTGTCCATCGACCTCGAGCTCGACGAGCGGCGGGTCGACCTGCTCGCCGAGGGTTACGACCTCGCGATTCTCGCGGGGAAGGTGGTGGACAGCACCGACTTCGTCGCGCGCGAGCTGTGGAGGTCGAGCCGGAAGCTGCTCTTCGCGAGCCCGCGTTACCTCGAGGCGCGCGGCACGCCGCGCCGGCTGGAAGACCTGGCACGCCACGACTGCATCGCGACGCGCGCGACCGATGGGTTCGCGACGTGGACATTGACCCGGGGACGCCGCAAACAGCGAATCACCCTGGCGCCACGCTTCTATGTGAACGAGTTCTCAGCCGCCCACCGTGCGGTGCTCGCCGGAGTCGGCATCGCGATGCTCCCGGAGGTGCGCTGCGCCGAGGACGTCGCCGCGAAGCGGCTCGTCCGCGTCCTTGACGGCTACGAAGGTGAGTCGGGCGGTGTCCACCTCCTCTATCGCGCCCATCGCTCGCTGACCGCGGCGGTCCGTGCGTGCATCGACCACTTCCTCGAAGAGCTGCCGGCCACCGACCCGGCCCGCGTCGCCCACAAGGGTCGCGCCTGAAGCGAGACTGGCCTCAACTCCAGCCCGCACCCTCCACATGGCTTCCATCCCGCCTCTACGCCACTGAGTGCGCTCTGCCCGGACCTACTGAGGAGCGTCAGTCGCGCCGTGTCGGCTCGCAACACTCGAGCGCACTCAGCGTCCAGCGCTTCAGGAGCGTGCCGGACCCCCACGAAACGAGGGCCCCGTCGCCGTCTTCGCATATTTCGCCCGACAATCCGCTGTATTCATCGACGATGACGGGGTCGCCCTCTTCGGAAGGATCCATCCAGACGGCAACGGTGCGGCGGTGGTCGTCGGCAGGGGTGACCGTGTGCCAGACGCACGCGAGCCGAGTGCCGCCCAGCGCGATGGCGTGCTGCACCACGCCCCAGGCCCGTAGCTGCCCGGCATGGCCGCCGAACCGCGCCGTCACCACGCTGCCGAGCACCAGGTCGTAGCCGGTCTTGGCGGCCGCCCTCGCGAAGGCGTGCGCCGACGTCTGCGGGTACACGCAAAGAAAGTCCCCGAGAGCGACGATCCCCTCGACGTCCGAGGAGACCTCCGTCTCCCATCGAACCTTGCCCGCCGCGACATCGAGCGTCGACAGGCGACCGTTGCCCGCCAGGTGAAGCCACCCGTGGTCGGCGTCGGCTGCGTATGTGCCCGAGCGCTCGTAGAAGCGCGGCGCGGCCCGACACGCGACGCGTCCATACTCCTCGAGGGCCGAATCCAGAATGAGGACCTCGTTCTGCAATCGGACGATCACCCATTCGCCGAGCACCGCGACCCCCGACACGTTCGCCGCCGGGAACGACAAGCTGGCCCGCTCCCTCAGCGTGAGATCGAACACCTTGACCAACCGGTGCGTCCACGCGACGTACCACTCGCCCAGACGAGCACCTTCCGGACGAAGACCTTCGGGTCGCTCGTCGACCTGGATCACGTGGCAGGCGCCGGTGAGCGCATTGAGTCTCACGAGCTTGTTCCCGGAAGGGAAGATCGCCTCGCCCGGCAGCCCGGGAAGGGCCCTGTTCAAATTCGCCGAAGCGGAGATCTCGGACGGCAACGCCGTCCCTGCCAGTGTCACTTCATCGTCGGCGCCGAGAACGTAGGCGAGATTCGTCGATTTCCAGTCGCGGTGACAGTGAAACTGCCCCCCTGTCAGCTCCCATACGCTGGCTGAGCGGCGGTGGGGCAATTCAGGCCAGCGCAACGGGGTCGGCGGAAGGTCTTGAACCGCGTCCCCCCGGACGATGTGCGCGCCCGCACTCGTGTCGACGAAGAGCGCGCCGTTGCGCAGCCGCGACGCGTGGCCGATGGGGCTTGCGAAGCGAATCGTGCTTGTGGGTGAGGGGAGCTCGGGTTGTCGGGTCACGACTGGACAACGTACGCGGCTTCCAGCGTTTATCAACCGCTTCGGGTCGAGCTTGCGCGGAGATCTCCAACCTGGAAGTCGAGTCAGAGCCTCAGGGGCCCCAGCTCGTGAGGCACCGCCACGGCATGCCCTGGCGATGGCAGCGCCAGCAGCCGCAGCGCCCCATCGTGCCAGCGCATGAAGCACAGCTCCGGCGACTCCAGGGGCCGACCGAAGTCGAAGTGGACGCGCATCGGCCCGGCCTCGACGGACTCCTTCACGGTGACGTGGAGCCCGTGAAGCCGTACCTCCGTCCCGGGCGCTGGCGAGACGTCCCGGTGCACCTGCTCCCAGAAGCCGACCTTCCTCTCGTCCGTGCGCACCACGAGGTCGAGGCTGCTGTCAGACGTGCGCTCCACCTCATGGTCATGAGGCGCCGAGCTGAGCAGTTGGAAGTGCCGGGGCGACCGGCCCAGGAGGATCATGGCCGCCGGGGCGAAGCTGGCGATGGTGGGGTCGGCCCCAGCCACCAGGACGAGGGTGCCGTCACACGGTGGGGCCGCGCGAGCGATGCTCCACTGGGCCTCGGCAATCTGGCCGAGCACCACGCCCATGACCACCCGGAACAGCGGCCCCGTGAGGAAGTGCCCGAGTCCGAGCACGACGACCATCGTCCGGAGCCCCACGCGCGTCAGCCGCGTGCGTCCCGGCTCTCGCGAGGCCTCCCAGCCCCGGACGAGCAACACAGCCACCAGGGCGGTGCCCGCCAGCAGGGGAATCACCAGCACCCGGCCACCGACGACGCCCACCGCGCCAGGGACGACCGAAGCCAGCCCGCCGGGGAGCAGCCAGCGCAGCGTGTTCCGCTCCAGCTCCGACAGACGTCCGCGCAGGGCACGGAGCAGCAGCAATGCGCCAAGCGTGACGAGCCCACCCCACACGGCGAAGACGGGCTGCAGGTGCGGCACCGACGCGACGGCGTCGGAGGGCGTGGCCACGACCAATTCGCCCAGGAGGACGAGCACGCGCTGGCCCACGTTCGACAGGAAGGTCCCCGGCGCGCCCGCGGGCGTCAGGTACGCGGCGCTGCCTCGCGCGCCGTAGCCCCGGGCCGCGTAGAAGGTGAGGTACACCGCCACCACGACGGCGAAGGGTGCCAGGGCCACGGCCGCTCGACGCCAGCCCTCGCGACGGCCGAACACCTCATAGGCGCCGAGCATCGCCACCGCACCGATCGCCGGCTCCCCCGCGAGCAGCGACACCACGATCATCAGCGGGGCTAGGAGGCGTCCCGGCCTCCAGCCGTCTTCCCGGGCGCGCAGGTGGAACGCCAGGGCCAGCACGCCCGGCACCCCGGACACGAGCGGATGCCGCGCCGCGAGCCACGCCACCGGCATCAGGTGCGCCGCGGCCACGGCGTAGCCGACGGTCGCCACCGCGGCCAGCGGCACGGGCAGCAGGCGCCGGTGCAACCAGCCCACTACCGCCACCATCCCCAGGAACCACAGGAGGCTGTGCAGGTGGGCGGGGAGGGGCGCGTCGCCGAAGAGCCAGGTGTCCAGGGTGATCAGCGCACTGGTCAGCGGTCGGAAGAACCGCACCGTCAGCACGTCGGACGTCCACCACGGCAGCAGGCCGGACTCCCGGAGCGCCGCCGGTGAGGTCTTCGCCGTGCCCACGAACTCGTAGAGGCTCAGGGGTCCCCAGTCGCCGTACTCGCGGAGCTGCCCGGAGAGGATGATGCGGTGGAGCAGGTCATCGAGCAGGAGCCCCACGTTCAGCGAGGGCAACGACACCAGCACCCCGAGCCCCATGGCCAGGTACAGCGACTGGGGCCAGCGCCACCAGGAGTGCGTCCGTGTGGCTTCGTCTGTTCGTGGGCTTCTGCCCGCTGCGTCCCCGGTCTCCGGCATGAACGTGGCTCGTCTCCGTGTGCCGCGGAGGTGAGCCTACCCCGAAGAGGGATGCGCGCGTGCCGCCGCGCTACTTGCAGTCCAGGGTGATGGTGAAGGTGTAGGCCACATCGATGGGCTTGCCCTTGTACACGACGGGCGGGAACTTGCTGCGGTGCAGCGCGTCCACGAGGTGCTCGGTCATCAGCGGCACCGGCTTCTTGACGACGCAGTCCCTGACATCACCGGTGGCCTTGATGACGCATTGGATGACCGCCTTGCCCGAGACGTGGGCCGCCTTCGCTTCGTCCGTGCAACTGGGAATGGTGCTGGAGGCAGGCGCTGGAGGTGTCTCGGCGGTCCGGTGGGCCGCGCAGCCAGGGGCGAGGAAGAGCAGGGCGGCCAGCCCGGAGCCGGCGAGCTGGTTGCGGGAGAAAGACGCGTGCATGTAGGCGCCGCATATCATGGCGCGGCTCCCGCCTCCGAGGCATTGCCCTCCGTCCCGGCTTCCTCCACCATGGCGCGCGGAGGTGGAACGTGAATCAGGATTCAGGTCGGTGTGCCCTCGTGACGGGCGCGGCGAATGGTATCGGCCTCGCGGTGGCGGAGAGCCTGGCGTCCCAGGGTGTGCGCGTGCTGCTGGCGGACCTCGACGAGGACGCCGGCACCGCGGCGGCGCAGCGGCTTCCGGGGGCTCGCTACCAGTGGGCGGACGTCTCGTCCCGCGAGGACTGCCGCGCCCTGGTGGCGACCGCCGAGCGCGAGTGGGGCCGGCTGGACATCCTCGTCAACAACGCCGGCCTCCAGCACGTGTCCCCGGTGGAGGAGTTCCCCGAGGACCGCTGGGAGCAGCTCATCCGCATCATGCTCGTCGGCCCGTTCCTGCTCACGCGCTACGCCCTGCCGCTGATGTACGAGCGCAAGTGGGGGCGCATCATCAACGTGTCCTCGCTCCACGGGCTCGTGGCCTCGCCGTACAAGTCCGCGTACGTCTCCGCCAAGCACGGCCTCATGGGGCTGACGAAGACGGTGGCCCTCGAGGCCGCCGACAAGGGCGTGACGGTGAACGCCGTGTGCCCCAGCTACGTGCGCACGCCCCTGGTGGAGAAGCAGATTGCCGACCAGGCGCGCGTCCACGGAATCACCGCGGCGGAAGTCGTCGAGAAGATCATGCTCGCCCCCGCCGCCGTGAAGCGGCTCCTCGAGCCCTCCGAGGTCGCCGCCTACATCTCCTTCCTGTGCTCGGACGCCGCGGGCGGCATCACCGGGGCGGCACAGGTGATGGACTGCGGCTGGACGGCTCGCTGAGCGCCGTCTCGCCAGGGCTCGCGAGGGGCGGGGCCTCCGCGAGCTCCTCCCGGAAGGTCTCCGCCGACAGCCAGACGGAGACCAGGGTGATGACGGCCAGCACCACCATGTAGAGCGACACCGGCCACGCCTGTCCGCCCGAGCGCGCCAGCAGCGCGGTGGCGACGACGGGCGACAGCCCTCCGGCGAACACCGACGCCAGTTGGTAGCCCAGCGACGCGCCGCTGTAGCGCACGCGGGTGCCGAACAGCTCGGAGAAGAAGCTCGCCTGCGGGCCGTACATGGCCGCGTGCGCGACGATGCCCAGGCAGATGGCCAGCCAGATGAGCCCCGTCTCCTTCGTGTCGAGCAGCCAGAAGAAGGGGAACGCCATCAGCCCGCAGCCCACCGCGCCCGCCAGGTATACCGGCCGGCGGCCGAAGCGGTCCGACGCGGCGCCGAACGCGGGAATCGCCACCAGGTGCACCGACATGGCGATCAGCACCCCGTTGAGGAACGTGGAGCGCGGCAGCCCCAGCCGCTCGGTGCCGTACGAGAGGACGAACGTGGTGATGATGTAGAAGAAGCCGTTCTCCGCGAAGCGCGCCCCCATCGCCAGGAGGATCTGCTTCGGGTACGTCCGCAGCGCGTCCAGCACCGGGATGCGTGGGGCCGCGGCCTCCGGCTTGCGGTTCTGGAACACGGGGGACTCGGCCACGCGCAGGCGGATGAACACGCCCATGCCGATGAGCAGCGAGCTGAGCAGGAAGGGGATGCGCCAGCCCCACGCGAGGAACTGCGCTTCCGACAGGCGCGAGAAGACGGAAAACACGGCCGTGGCCAGCAGCATGCCCGCCGGTGCCCCCATCTGCGGCCAGCTCCCGTAGAAGCCCCGGCGATTCGGCGGCGCGTGCTCCACCGCCATCAGCACTGCGCCGCCCCACTCGCCGCCCAGGCCGAAGCCCTGCACCAGCCGCAGCAGCACGAGCAGCGCCGGTGCCCAGATGCCCAGCGTGTCGTAGGTGGGCAGCAGGCCCACGGCGAAGGTGGCCAGGCCCATCAACATCAGCGTGGCGCTGAGCATGGCCTTGCGGCCCAGCTTGTCGCCGTAGTGGCCGAACACCACGCCGCCCAGCGGACGGGCGACGAAGCCGACGGCGAAGGTGCCGAAGGCCGCCATCGTCCCCGCCAGCGGGTCCAGGGAGGGGAAGAAGAGGCGGTTGAACACCAGCGCCGCCGCCGTCCCGTAGAGGAAGAAGTCGTACCACTCGATGGCGGTGCCGATGAAGCTCGCCACCGCCACCTTGATGATGGAGTCCTGCCGCTGCTGCGTGGGTTCCATGCCTTCCCCTCCCGTTTCCAACGACATGATTACAGCAGCAGGCGGAGCGTCATGAAGTACGAGGCGTCAATCTCGTCCTCTTCGTTGTCCTGCTTCTTCTGGTAGCGCGCGTAGCGGGCGCCCAGCGCCACGTCCTCGGTGAACCAGTAGGTGCCGCCGATGTTGAGGTACGTCTGCGTCGTGCGGGTGACGGGCTCGGTGGCGGCCGAGTCCCCGGTGGGGGGCACGAAGCTGGGCGAGCGGTCCGACACGCGCGCAATCTGGAAGCCCACGCCCGAGCGGCCCTGCACGTTGAAGTCCACGCCGGCCGACAGCGACGTCGCCGTGTAGCGCGTGCCCAGCAGCTGGTCCGCGAAGCCCGGCGTGCTGTTGGTGACGTCGTTCTGCACCCGGGCGATGTTGAAGAACGGGGTGATGAAGAGGGGGATGCCCACGTTGGTGTGCAGCTTCAGCAGCACGTTGCCGCGCAGGTTGTTGCCGTGCAGCAGCGGGTCCGTGCGCGACGTCGTCTGGTAGTTCACGTCGAAGACCTGGGCCATGGCCTTGGCCTCGAACAGCTCGTGCGTGTACGCGATGGACGGGCTGAGGACCTGGAAGTGCAGGTCGTCATCCGGCTGGCCGTTGCGGTAGTTGCCCAGGGGCCGCTCCCAGAAGCGGCTGCCGCCGCCGAACGAGCCGCCCACCTGGTAGGAGCTGGACGTGCTCAGCGGGTTGGCGGCCGTGAAGCCCAGGCCCACCCGGAAGCCCTTCCAGTCATACGCCGCCTGCGCGCCCTGGCCGCGGTTGAAGCCGCTGTAGAGGAGCGGATCTCGCGTGTACTTGTCCGCGAGAAACGTGTCCGCGACGTGGGTGGAGATGTAGTCCACGCTGGCCGGGTCCACGACGATGCCGGCCTCCACCGTCGCATTCCAGCGCTGCAGGCGGATGACCTGGTCGCGGACGCTGAAGGACGCGGTGCCCTCCCAGACGCCCGAGCCGTGCGCGCGGATGTTGCGCTCGAACTCGCTCTTGAAGGAGACGTAGGGGCCCAGACGGCCCTCGAAGCCGAAGCGCGTGAGGGCCACCGTCGTCGCGCGGCTCTCGCGGTTGCGGTTGAGCGTCTGGATGAGGTTCTCCACGTGGATGCCGCCCGCGAGCGCGAGCAGCGGCTTCACGTAGAAGGTCTCGTTGCCCACGGCGATGCGCGGCCGGACGACGGGCGGGGGCGCGGTGTCGATGACCTCGCTCGTGCCCGCCATCTCCTCGGGGGTGGGGACCTTCTCGGGCGTGTCGGCCTTCTCGGCCGGCGCGGGCGCGGGGGCCTCGCTGGTGGCTGCGGGAGCGGCATTGGGAGCCTGGGGCGCGTCAGTGGCGGGCGCCGCCGGAGCGGCCTCGGTGCTGGCGGGGGCGGGGGTCTGGGCCCAGGCAGCCGGCACGGTGCCCAGGGCCAGCGCGCACAGGGTCGCGGTGAAGGGGAGTCGCTTCATTGGGTGTGCTCGGGAAGGAGAGGGGAGACTACGACCGGCCCCGCCGCGTGACTTCACGCGACGGGGCCGGCCCTGCTGCCTTGGGGGGGAGGGGGGAATGCGCGCGTTACTGGGCCAGGTACCGCAGCACCAGGTCCAGGCCCGCGCTGGAGCGCATGGAGCCGAAGTGGTTCGCGATGAAGCCCTTGTTGAAGTAGCCGCTGGTGTCGTAGTCGCTCAGCGTGGTGAGCGTGTTCGTCACGCAGCCTTCCATCTCGATGCGCGAGGCGGCCTCGGAGACGTAGAAGTCCTGGTAGTTGGTGCCCTTCGTCTTGTCCGTCATCGTGATGGTGAAGTACTTCACGACGTTGTTGCCGCACTGGCCCGTCTTGCCGAAGGCGTAGTCACCGTCCGCGCAGGGGGTGGCGAAGAGGTCGCGGGGGCCGTTGAGCGGCTTGTGGAAGTACGTCTGCACGTAGTTGGAGCGGCTGCCCATCTCGCAGACGATGGTGCCGCGCATGGTGTCGTTGGCGGCGCACAGCGAGTTGGGCTGGGTGTCGTAGGTGGACACGCCGTGGTTGGCGCCCGAGCCGAGGATGACGTGGCTCAGCTGAGGGAAGGGGTTGACGCCGCCCGAGCGGCCGGAGCTCCACTCCACGTACTGGCGGCGCAGGGCGTCGCGCACGACGGTGACACCCAGCGAGTGGCCGATGAGGGCCACCTTGCGGTTGGGGTTGTTCTTCATCACCGCCTTCACGAGCGACTGGAGGATGGGCGTGGCCCAGCCGTGGTCGATGTTGCCCGCGGCGTTCTGCGTGGTGCTGTTGGCGGCCGGGTCGATGGTGGTGACGATGTCCGTGCGGAAGTCCACGGCGATGACGCGGTAGCGCAGCGCGATGAGCTTCTCCGCCAGCTGCTCCCGCGCGGTGGTGTCCGCGGTGAACTGGACGTTCTCCGTGGCGGTGTTGACGGAGGTGCCCGCTGGGAGGACGAACTTCTCCCAGGTGTGCGGGCGCGTGGAGTTGCCGTGCACGAGGATGATGATGGGCTTGGCGCTGTCCTCGTTGTTCTGGGTGTACTCCTTGGCCGCGCAGGGATAGCCGTCGATCTTCGCCTTGTCGCCGCCGATATAGTCCGTGGCCGCGTTGGGGCCGCCGAAGGCCACCGCGCCGGTCCACTTGCCGTCGTTGTTGCCGTCCTTGTACGGCGTGGTGCCGGCGGTGTTGGCCTTGTCGTAGTAGAGGTTGTCCACCGAGCAGCCCTGGTGGTTCGTCAGCGGGCGGTAGTGGCCGTCATAGGTGCGGTAGGTGTCCTGGGTCTGCGGCGCGGTGGTGGTGATCTCCGCCATCTCCGGCGCGTCCTGGATGGACCAGGTGGAGATGTCGATGCCCGCCGCCTGGACCTCCGCCGTCTTCGCCGCGATGCGCTCGCGACAGGCCTTCACCTCGGCCGACGCCTCGTCGACGGGCGGCTTGTCCTCGCCCGGATCCTGGTTCTGACACGCCAGCCCGCACAGCCCGAAGACCACCGCCACAGCACGAATACTCATGCGACGCGTTGCCATTTGTAGCTCCGTTGCAATCGCTTACAGGGTTCGATGGAAGTGCGGGTGATTCCCGCCGGCGAAGCACACCGGATAGCGGGAAGCCCCGGCCTGCGGCGTGGACACTCAGCGCCGCAAGTAGAGGATTCGTACCAAACCCGGAGCGTCGGGAGCAAACCGGAGTTGAAGACTGATTCATCTTTCGGCCGCCGCGAGTTGAAGCCTGATTCAGTATTGCGGCGCGTCACGAGTCAGAGTTGAAGCCTGATTCAGTATTGCAGTGCGTCAGGGGTTGGGTGGCGTGAGGTGGGCGTCGCGGTGCGTCAGGTGTTGCGAAGCCAGGTACCCATCGCGGCGCGTCATGGGTGTACGTTTGGCCCCTGGACTCCGACGTCACCAGGAAGGCGCACACCGAATGAATCCACGTCATCTCAGCCGCGGGGAGTTCCTCGCCCTCACCGGCCTGCTGTCCGGCTCGGCGCTGCTGCGTGGCACCGCGGAGGCCGCCACGCCCCCCGCGCCCGCGCCGGCGAAGAGTGCGTCCGCCGCGCCGCCGTCGCGGGCGGAAATCGAGAAGATCCGCCGCGAGTGCCGCGCGTCGCTGACGCTCGGAGGCCCCACTGACGCGGGCGCGGAGCTCATCCGCATTGGCGAGTGGGTGAAGCGCCAGGGCGTGTCGCGCGACTACTACGGCAATGGTGAGTTCATCCAGGCGTTCGAGAAGCGCGTCGCGGCCATGCTCGGCTTCGAGGACGGCTGCTACATGCCCACGGGCACCATGGGCCAGTTGTGCGTGCTGCGCATGTACGCGGACGCGAGCGGCAACCGGCGCGTGGGCGTGCATCCCTCGTCCCACCACGTGCTGCACGAGGACGACGCCCACGCGGTGCTGCACGGGCTGCGCGAGGTCATCCTCTGCCCGTGGACGCGTCCGGTGCTGGCCAGCGACGTGCTCGACGCGAAGGAGCCGCTGGGGACCGTCAGCGTCGAGCTGCCGGTGCGGTGGCTGGGCGGGCAGCTCCAGACGTGGGAGCAGTTGGAGGAGCTGAAGCGCACCTGCCGCGAGAAGGGCGTGAAGCTCCACATGGACGGTGCGCGGCTATGGGAGAGCCAGCCGTTCTACGGGCGCTCGTACGCGGACATCTGCCGCGGCTTCGACTCCGTCTACGTGTCCTTCTACAAGATGGTGGGCGCGCTCGGCGGGGCCATGGTGCTGGGCAGCGCCGACTTCGTCAAAACCGCGCGCCTCTGGCGGCACCGGCACGGCGGCAACCTCTTCCAGATGCTGCCCTACGTGGCGTCCGCCGCCATGCGCCTGGACGAAGTGCTGCCCCGCATCCCCGAGTACGCGAAGCGCGCGAAGTCGCTGACGGAGGCGATTGCCGCCGACTCGCGCATCACCGTGCTGCCACGTCCGGTGCAGACCAACATGTTCCGCGTCTACCTGCGCGGCGACCCGGGGGCGCTGTCCCGTCAGCGGGACAGGATTGCTCGCGAGGACAAGATCTGGGTGGCCGGCGGCTTCAGCACCACGCGCGTGCCCGGCGTCGTCGAGACGGAGCTGCAGGTGGGCGAGGAGGTGGTGGGGAGCAACGTCAAGGACGCGGACATCGCGCGCGCCTTCTCGCGGCTGCTCGAAGGGACGTGAGCGGCCGGCCGGGTGGAGGGCAGGCAGCCAGGCTCACGGAAGGAACGAAGCGCGCCCGACACTCCCGGGCGCGGTGGGTTGCGGAGGCTTCGTCCTGCGTTAACTCAGATGCATGACCGAAGTTCAGCCGACATCGCGTGACTACAAGATTCCGGAGGGCTGCCCGGTGTGCTCGGCGGACCTACCGGTGCGAGTGTCCGCGTCAGGGCCGAGCGCCGTCTGCAAGCACTGCGGGTGGTTCGGCCGTCCCACCATCACCGTCACCCATGGCGGGCTCCGCGTCTCCGTCGAGGGAGAGCGGGCCTAGACGTCCTAGGGCTGGGGCTCCCCCGGAGCTTGCGAGCCCGGCTCGCAGTAGCTGCGCGGAGGCCCCTTGTCATTCAGCTCCAACGGCTCCAGGTCACCACTCAAACGTCGTGCCGACGATCGTCTCGCAGCGTGGCGGTCCACCGAAGCCACCCCCCAGGAATGGCTCGTTTCCCCACTGGGGCTCGCGGTCGTACACCTTGCGATCGATGAATCCGAAGCAGGCGCTCATGCAGGGAAAACCAGCGCTCTCCCTGAAGGTCATGCCGGTGTCCGGATTCCTGTAGAGAATGCTCCCGGTGAAGGGGCTCGAGCACGTCTTCAGGTAGCTCAAGCGGTAGACGAAGCAGCTGGAGTTCGGTACCGCGAAGGTACCCCACGCGTTGCCCCAGATGTCCGATGAGTAGGCCTTCGCATACAGCTGCATGCCGTAGACATTGGCCGGGTGGTTCATGACGTAGGCCTGCCTGCTGTCACCACTCGGAATGTCGGCGAGGACGCCCGCATGCTTGGCAATGCCGGTGAATGCGCACTCCCTCGGGTCGATGCTGCTCCACCTGCCGCATTGATACGTGGGATCCGCACAGGCACCGAAGCCACTGCCATAGGCATTGCAGGTCTGCTCGCCCTGCGCACAATGGGAAGTGCCTGCCGAGCCCCGGTAGTCGCAGGCCCGCTTCTCCCCTGGCGTACACACTCCACACGGAAGTTGGGTGCAGGCGCCGTAGGTGTTTCCGTCGGAGTTACAGGTCTTCTGGCCGCACGCCCCCGCCTCGGGCTGGCAGCTCGTTACCGAGCCGGGGACGCACCTGCAATTGGTCGTTCCGCCGCCCGTGCACGGACCATGGTCCGTACCATCATCCAAGCAGACCTTCTGCCCCACGCAGCCATGGATGTTCGGACACGAGCGGGTGCGCCCGGGTTCGCAAAGGTGCTCAGGGTCACCGGGGTCATGGGGGTCGTCGTCGTCGCCGCAGTCGTCGCATCGAATCGCTTGGGGCTCCGACTCGACTTCGGCCTCTTCTGCTTCCAACGGGGGCCCGCATCCGGAGGCTGCTGTCAGCGCCAGCAGCGTCATGATTGCGACGTGGAGAAAAACGTGGGGTGCCTCTCGTCGCATGAACCTCTCCTCGGGTTGACGGCTCGGCAAAGCTCGGGAGGACCGCTCCCTTTGCTTCGCGCCCCTCGATAGAGCGCCCAGGAGGCTCGGTGTGACGGTGTCAGGCTGAAGGGGTTGGCGGAGCTCCTCCGCACGGACATACCGGCCGATGAGCACCTGAAGGTCCGAGGGGCACACGAACTTGGACCCGTGGGGTGAAAATCCGGGCAAGGCCGGCGGACGATTATTTTCGCCGGGCCTGCCGGGGGAGCCTATTCGCGGACGGAGTCCAGCCGGTTCACGTCGCGCAGCTCCGGGAAGATCCACGCCCAGAGCGCCACCACGACCAGCGTCCCCACCGCGCCCACCACCACCGCATGCACGGCGCCCACGCTCTCGGCGAGCGCGCCCGCGCGGAACTCGCCCAGCTCGTTGGAGGCGCCGATGCACATCATGTTCACCGCACCCACGCGGCCACGCATGTCGTCCGGCGTCACCACCATCTCCAGGGTCTGCCGCACCACCACGCTGATCATGTCGGCGGCGCCCGCCACCGCCAGGGCCACCAGCGACAGCGGCAGGGAGCGACTCACACCGAAGACGAGCGTGGCGGCGCCGAAGATGGCCACCGCGATGAACATCTTCCACCCGGCACGCTCACCCACCGGACGCATGGCGAGGAACACGGCCACCAACGCGGCGCCCACCGCCGGGGCGCAGCGCAGCAGGCCCAGGCCCCACGGCCCGGTGTGCAGCACGTCCCGCGCATAGATGGGCAGCAGCGCCACCGCGCCGCCCAGCAGCACCGCGAACAGGTCCAGGGTGATGCTGCCCAGCAGCACCCGCTGCCGTCGCACGAAGCGCAGTCCCGCCACCAGCGTGGCGAAGGACAGCTTCTCCGTGGACGCGCTGCCCGTGCGCACCTTCAGCGAGAGAATCCACCCCACCGTGAGCGCGCACAGCGAAGCCGACGCGACGTAGGCCCCCGTGGCGCCCATCCACCCGTAGAGAAGGCCGCCCACGGCCGGGCCGGCGATGGTGGACACCTGCCACGTGGTGGAGTTGACGGCCACCGCCTTCGTCAATTCCTCGCGCGGCACCAGGTGCGGCGTGAGCGCGGAGCCCGCCGGTGAATAGAAGGCGCGCGCGGTGCCGAAGAGCACCAGCACGCCGTAGACGAAGCGCACGTCGCGGATGTGCCCCAGGGTGAAGATGAGCAGCAGCAGGCTGCACAGCAGCATCACCCCCTGGCACACCGCGAGGATGGCGCGCCGGTCCACCCGGTCCGCCACCTGTCCGCCCAGCAGGCTGAAGGCGAGGAAGGGGAGGAACTGGGCCAGGCCCGTATAGCCGAGCGCCAGCGCGCTCCCCGTCAGCTCGTACACCTGCCAGCCAATGGCCACGGACTCGATCTGCATGGCGAGCACCGCGCACAGGCGTGCCGTCTGGTACACGCGGAAGTCACGATGGCGGAAGACCGAGCGGGAAGGGGAGGCGTCGTCGACGAGGGCGGCCATGCTGGGACGGGGCTCTAACCCACGCGTCCCTCCCGCGCCACCCTGGTTGCGGCCCGCCAGCCCCCACTCTCAGTGGAGGACCGGGGTCTGCTCGGCGGCTCCGTGCCGGGGCAGCTCCACGGTGAAGGAGGAGCCCATCCCCGGATGGCTGTGTACGGCGATGGTGCCTCCCATCCCCGCGAGGACCTCCCGGACGATCCATAACCCCAGCCCGAGGCCCCCGTAGTGCTGCTCGGACACGGCGCGCTCGAAGCGCTCGAAGATGCGCGCCTGGTCCGCCTCCGCGATGCCGATGCCCTCGTCGCGGACGAGGAGCCGCGCGGTGTGCTCATCCCTCGTCACCAGCAGGCTGATGGGGCGGCCCTGCCCGTACTTGATGGCGTTGGCCAACAGGTGGGTCATCACCTGCTCCAGGCGGCCCCGGTCCCATCTTCCACGGGCGCTGCCCTCGGTGCGCAGCACCAGCGTGCTGCCGCTGCGTGACAGCTCCTCGCGGAAGCGGATGGCCACCTCCCGCACCACCTCCGCCAGGTCCAGCTCCTCCAGGTGATAGCGCAGCCGCCCCTCTCGCACCCGGGCGAGGTCCAGCAGCTCGTCCACCAGGTGCCCCAGCCGCTCCACCTGCCGCACGATGACGTCCGCCTTGGAGGTCAGCACGCTGGAGGAACAGGGCTTCTCATTGCGGGTGATGCGCAGCAGGAGCTGGGACTGGATCCGCAGCGTCATCAGCGGCGTGCGCAGCTCGTGCGAGGCGCTGGAGAGGAACCGATCCCTGGAGCGGACCGCCTCGAGCAGCTCGTGATTCATCCGGTGGTTGTCCACTGCCAGCGCCACGCGGCGCGCCACGTCCCGCGCCAGCTCCACCTCGGTGTCGCCCAGGCGGCGCGGGGGAATGGTGGTGAAGCTGATGGCGCCCAGCACCCGGCCGCGCCCCATGAGCGTCAGGCGGATGGAGGATCCTCCGGGGTCTCCCAGGCGGAGGTGGCCGGCCATCATCGACGAGTCGCCCGCCTCGGAGAGGAAGAGGCCGGGGGGCTCGGAGACGTCGCGCAGCCGCTGCTCCTCGCGCGGGTCCTGGTGCGCCACCGCCTCGCGCTGCAGCCGTCCGTCCTCCTGGAGCAGGTCGAGGACGCAGCCGTCGGCCACCAGAGGCACCGACAAACGCACGGCGAGGGTGAGTGCGCGGCCCAGGTCCAACTGCTCCGCGAGTGCGCCGCTCAGCTCCGCCAGCAGGGCGAAGCGCTGGCGCGCGGCTTCGGCCGTCACGCGCGCGGCCTCCGCGGCCCGGGCCTGTCCCTCCAGCTCGCGCGTGGCGCGCAGCTCGATTTCCGTCGTCGCCGAGGTCGCCAGGTCCGCGAGGATGGCCAGGTCGTTCTTCGTCCACGCGCGCGGCTCGGTGTCGATGGCGCACAGGGTGCCGAGAACCTCGCCATTCGGCGTCTTCAAGGGGAAGCCGGCGTAGGCCACCACGCCGAGCTGATCCACGGCGAGGTTCTCCTTCAGCACCGGGTGCTTGCGCGCGTCCTCGATGACGAGTGGCTGCCCGCTGGCCACCACGTGGATGCAGAAGGAGTAGGTGAGGGGCGTCTGCCGGACGTCACACCAGGGCGCGGGCAGTCCCGTGCAGCTCTTGAAGAACTGCCGGTCCCTGTCGACCAGGGTGACGAGCGCCACCGGTACGTGCAGCGTCCGCGTCGTCAGCCGCGTCAGCCGGTCGAAGGCCTCCTCGGCGGGGCTGTCCAGCAGGGCCGTGCGCCGCAGGGCCTCCATCCGGCGCTGGCGGGTGATGATCTGCTGAAGCTCCTCCAGGTGGCTCTCCAACCGCCCGGACACCCGCTGGGATGCACCGTCGTGAGTGCCGACCTCGTGTGAGCTGCTCTCCGGGTACATGCCCGCCCCCCGCGCGTAGGGAATCGCCTCCCTCTCACCTACATGGTGATCACCCCGGGTCCGGAGTGCCCGGTTTCACCTGCCCGAACCGGTGGGTCCGGGAGGTCTGGCTGTTTTGTAATAATCTGGAAATCAAACATTGAGAGGCTTCCCAGGGAAGCGGTAGAAATCTCCTGTCGTCGGATTCATTCCAGGGAGACGCGTCGCCATGAACCTCAGGAGAAGCGCCGTCGTAGTGGGTGTCTCGGGATTGCTGGCCGTGATGGCGGGCTGTGGAAGCGAGTCGGCCGGGGCCGGGGAACGCCCGGTGGAGCAAGGCCCGGACGAGCGGGGCGGCACGGTGACGGAGCTGGCCTACACGGACCACGCCATCATCACGTGTCAGAGCGCGACGATGTACGGCAACTACTCGACGACGGCGGGGCCTCAGAATCCCATCCGCACGCTGTACTACGGCGACAAGGTCGGCATCCGCCAGGACGCGGGCACGGCGTCCTGGGCCGTCATCCTCGACTACGGGCCGGACGACTGGGGCTACCTGCTCCGCTCGTGCATGACCCGCTGCGCCGGGCCCAACAACCCCATCGCGGGCTGCTTCTGAACCCGCCGCGCTTCGAGGAGGACACGATGACGACGAATCGGACCGTATTGCCGTACGTGGCGCGCGTGGCGCTGGTGGCACTCTGCGCGGTGGGCGCGTGGCAGGCGTTCAAGGTGACTCCCGCGTGGGCGGGGCCGCGGCTGACCGTGTGCGCGCAGAACCTGTACGTCCGCGACGCCCCGGCGGGCATCTTCATCGGCACGCTGTATCAAGGGCAGACGATGGAGGTGACGAAGTACTCGCCCAGCGGTGAGTGGGCCTACGGCTTCGCCTACGGCAACGTGAACAAGTGGGGCTGGGTGCAGAACGGCTGGTTCTGCAGGTAGGCCCCGAGAGCGCGCGGCGTCAGTCCTCGTCGTCGCCGCGCGCGAGCCTCGCGCCCGGGTGGCCCGTCGCCAGCGTCGAGTGCTGGCGCTCCTGCGTGAGCCCGGACGCGCTGGACAGCGACGAGTGCTCGCGTTCCTGGGTGAGTCCGGAGGCGCTGGAGAGCTTGGTGTCCCCGTGCGGGTTGTCGGACCTCACCACCGAGTGCGTGTGCGCCCGCTCCAGCCGGGACGCGGACAGCGGGTGCTGGCTTCCCGGGTGGCCCTCGGCGAGGGAGTGGTGGGTGGCCTCGACGTGGACGTATTCGAAGCGCTCGCGTACCTCGCGAGGCGTGAAGAGGGCGCCGAGCGGACCGGGCAGGTCCTCGTGGAGCCGGTGCAGCGCGCCCTCGGAGAGCGCCTCGGCCAGCGCCTGACAGACGACGCCCGTGTGCTCCACCGCGAAGCCCGGACGGACGTGCTCGCGGCCGGCGACTCGCGCATAGAGCGCGTCTTCGTCGAAGTCCTGGCCGGGGCCATCGTTTCGCAGCATGCCCTCCAGCGGGCCGGGAAGGTCCTCGGCCAGCCGCAAGACCGCCCTCCGGCCGAGTCGCTCACCCACGACGCCGAGCACGGCCCGCGCGACGCGGGAGGCCTCCTCGGGGCCGGACAGCCCCGCGCGTTCGGCGACTCGCGCCAGGAATTCGTCGTGCGTCATGTTCGCCGTCCTCCGCTCCCGCAGAGGTTGTGCATGCCCGCGCCGTTGCGCCCGGGCTCCGCCGCCCGGTGGCTCCGCGAGGAGCGGGGAGGGGCCCCGTGCTACCGTCCCGCTCCCGATGAACTCCCACACCCCCATCACCCTGCGCGCCACCGCCGCTCTCTCCCTCGTGCTCCTGTCCGTGCTGGCGGGCTGCCGCAAGTCGGACGCCGAGCGGGCCGCCGAGGAGCGGGCGGAGATCGACAAGAAGCTCCGTGACTCCTACGCGCTCGTGCCGTACCGCGCCTTCAAGCTGACCGTGCGCGCCGAGGGCCAGCCGAACGCGCCCGAGGAGGTCGCCGCCCTCTGGAAGGCGGCCGCGGCGACGCGGGAGCTGCCGGAGAAGGCCGTCAGCGAGGAGGACGCCCGCAAGATGGCCAGGACGTACCTGGACCTGGCCATCGCCTTCTACAAGGCGAAGAAGACGCTGGAGAAGCGCGACGAGGACGAGTTCCCCCTGCTGTGGAACCGCTTCGTGCCGGAGGCGCCGGCGCCCCTGCCGTTCTACGACGCGGGCGTGGAGCACGCCGTCCTCGCCGCCCTCTGGCTGGTGCTCGACAACGCGGACCGGGGCAACCGCATCCCCGCCACGGAGGTGGTGTTCTACGAGCTGGCGCGCTCCACGCCCCAGCCCTCGTGGCCCGCGGGCCTGCGCACCGCCGTCCAGGGCAACCGCGGCCTCGCGTTCTGCGGCGCGGGCTACCACTACGCGGCCGAGGAGGAATTGAACGCCTTCGTCTCCGGGGTGGAGACGCTGCCGCTGGATGAGTTCCCCGCGACGGCGAGCGTCACGTCCTCGCAGTACCGGGAGACGCTGCTCGCCGCCGGCTACTTCGCGCGCGCGTGGAACCGCATGGGGCTCAAGCGCGAGCGCGCCGCGGAGGACGACATCGAGCGCGGCCTGGGCTCGCTGGAGAAGCTGGGCGTGGAGAACGAGCTGACGTGGTGGGGCTGGGCCTTCATCCACTTCCGCCGCGAGCGCTACGAGGAGTCCGCGAAGTACCTCGACAAGCTGGCCGCCAGCCCCTACCTCGGCGCCGCCGAGCAGCAGGAGATCCACGCGAGCGCGGAGGAGATGCGCAAGCACGGCAAGAAGCTGCCCATCTTCCTGCAGGCGCGCGCGGCCGTCATCCTGGGCCAGGCGCTCATCGCCCGGGCGGGCGGGGTGGAGCACATCCTCGTCACCGTGCTCGGCCCGGAGCGGGCGAAGCAGGTCTACGCGCCCATCGCCTGGATGGACCGCGTGCGCCAGGGCATGAGCTCCGTCTCGGTGGACACGGTGGCCCGCGAGGCCGGTGACACGCTGAACGCGGCGAAGGAGGTCGGCGGCAAGGGGCTGGAGGCGCTGAAGAAGAAGCTGGGTGGGGGCTCGGACTCCACCGCGGAGTCCGGCCCCCAGTAGACGCTCAGGGCGTCTCGGCGGGAATGCCCAGGCTGCGCAGCCACGCGTTGGCGAGCGGCGTCGGGTCCTGGCCTGTCTCCGCCTTCACCAGGTCCAGCAGATCCTGCATGCGGGCGGTGCCGCCCACGTGCTGGCGGTAGAAGCGGGACAGCACGCGGTCGATGGCCGCGGTGCCGATCTGCTTCTCCAGCGCGCGGTAGAAGAACGCGCCCTTCTTGTAGGGGATGTTGGACCAGAGCGGGTGCGTGAGGATGTCAATCGCGTTGCAGGTGGAGTCCGGCAACGCGAGGGTGTCGCCGCGCGAGACGGCGCGCTCCAGCTCGCCCGTCCACTGCACCCAGACGGCGGCCTCGGCCTCGGCGCCCTCGGTGGCGCGCACGGAGCGGGCGGTGAGGTACTCGGCGGTGCCCTCGGAGAGGACGAAGTCCTCCCAGCACTGGATGCGCACGCCGTTGCCGTACCAGCCGTGGGCGGCTTCGTGCTGGTGCACCAACTTGTCGTCCATGGCGTCCGACGCCACGTGCCAGTACGGGTGGTGCTCCATGCCGCCGTACGCGCCAGGGCCCCAGTTGGCGGACACCGAGCCCACCTTGCGGCCGAAGGTGTACGGGCCGTACTGCTTCTCGAAGAAGTCCACCGCGGCCTTCAGGTGGAGCGTGCCCGAGGTCGCGACGGCCGCCTCACCGGGCAGGTGCCAGACGGAGACCTGCGTCCCCGCGGTGGTAGCACCCAGGGGCAGCTCGGTGTAGTCGCCCACCGCCCACGCCAGCATGTAGGCCGGGGCGTCCCCGGGAATCTGCGTGGGGTACACGGCCTTCTTGCCCGCGGGCAGGTTGCCCACCTTCAGCGAGAACTTCACGCCGTCCGCCAGCGCCGGGTGGCACGGGTAGAGGTTCTCGCAGAAGGACGGCCACGTGAAGGTGCTGCCGTTGGGCAGGTAGCCGTCGAAGTCGGGCGTCTCGGAGAAGGTGTAGTCGATGATGACGCTGCTCGCCCACACCGGCAGGCCGATGTCGAGCTGTCCGTCCTGCACGGTGTACTTCAGCGTGCCGCAGCGGCTGCGCACGCCGGTGATGACGAGGTCGCCGACCTTCAGCGACAGGCCCGTCGCGACCGACGGCGACACCTGGATGGTGGCCGTGGCACTCAGCGTGGCGAGCTTCACGTCCAGCGCGGTGGCGAGGATGTTGCGCGACAGGCTCGCCTGGGGCAGCGGCAGCGGCAGCCGGTTCACGACGGTGCACAGCTCGGGGCACGAGCCGAACTGCGAGCCCTCCGAAAGCGGGGGGCAGGACAGGGTCTCCTGCGTCTCACCCAGCACCTCGGCTCCGGGGGCAGGGGACGCTTCGGGGCCGGCGGGCTCCGTGGTGGGGCCGCAGGCCCAGAGGCTCGTGAAGGACAGCAGGACGGCGACTCTTCTCGCTACAGGGATCATGTGTGTTTTCCAGGAAATACTCGTAACTCCCGTGGCTCTCCTAGCACACCTTCCGGCCCGGGTTTGAGGACGTCGCGGGTCGCGGCATGTCGTGCTATCCGACCGCTCCCGCCAGGAGCCCGACGACGATGCCCGCGACGAAGAAGGCCGTGGTGAAGAAGACGCCCGCGAAGAACGCGCCCACGAAGAAGGCCGTGGTGAAGAAGGCGCCCGTGACGACGGCGAAGGCCTCGCCCGCGGGGGAACTGCCCACCCTCCCGTTCGAGAGCCAGCGCGCGTGGGAGACGTGGCTCTCGGCGAATCATGCGTCGTCGCGCGGGGTGTGGCTGAAGCTCGCGAAGAAGGCGGCGGGCGTCGCGTCCGTCACGTATCCGGAGGCACTGGACGTGGCGCTCGCGTGGGGCTGGATTGACGGCCAGAAGGGGAGCCTCGACGACGCGTGGTGGCTGCAGAAGTTCACCCCGCGCGGGGCGAAGAGCGTCTGGTCGAAGGTGAACCGCGAGAAGATTCAGGCCCTCGTCGACGCAGGGAAGATGCAGCCCTCCGGGCTCGCGGCGGTGGAGCGCGCCAAGGAGGACGGGCGCTGGGCAGCGGCCTACGACTCACCGAGCAAGGCCACCGTCCCGGAGGACCTGGCGGCGGCGCTGGCCGCCAATCCCCGCGCCACCGCGTTCTTCGCCACGCTCAACGCCGCCAACCGCTACGCCATCCTGTGGCGCGTCCATAACGCGAAGAAGGCGGAGACGCGGGCGCGGCGCATCGCCGACTTCGTGGCGATGCTCGCCCGGCACGAGAAGCCGCACCCCTGACGTCATGTCGACGTCTTGCGGAAGCGGCGCGAGGCCATGGCCATCACGAGGGTGCCGAAGACGCCCAGCAGCAGCACCTGCCGCCAGAGGTCGGCCAGGCCCGCGCTCTTGAGCAGCGTGCCGCGCAGCACCTCCACGTAGTAGCGCACGGGGTTGAAGTACGTGACCCACGCCAGCCAGTCCGGCATGGCGTTGATCGGCGTCATCACCCCGGACAACAGCACCGCCGGGAGCAGGAAGAGGAAGCCTCCGACGAAGGCCTGCTGCTGCGTGCGGCTCAGCGTGGCGATGAGGAGCCCCACGCCCAGCGTGGACAGCAGGTAGAGCAGGGTGGCCAGCGCCACCAGCCCCAGGTTGCCCCGCAGCGGCACCTTGAACACCCAGGCGCCCACGCTCAGCGCCAGGCCCACGTCCACCAGGCCGATGAGGACGAACGGCGTCACCTTGCCCGCCATCAGGATGCCGGGCTTGAGCGGCGTCACCTGGAGTTGCTCCAGCGTGCCGCTCTCCCGCTCGCGGGCCAGCCCCATGGCCATGATGATGGTGGTGACGACGAGCAGCAGCATCGCCGCGATGCCCGGCACCACGTACACCGCCGTGGACAGCTCCGGGTTGTAGAGGACGCGCGGCACCAGCTCCACCGGTGGGCGGAGTGGAAGCTCTCCCCGGGCCACGGCTTCCGTCTGCATGAGCCGCGCGGCCCGCTGCGCCGCGTGCCGTGCCACCGCGTCCACCGCCACGCCCGAGCGCACCGGGTCCGAGCCATCCACCAGCGCCTGCACCTGGGCTCCGCTTCCGCGCAGCACGTCCTCCTGGAACTGCCGGGGGAACACCAGCGCCACCGAGGCCTCGCCGCGCTCCAGCAATTCCTGCGCGGTGCGCTCGTCGTGGACCTCCGCCTTCAAATCCAGCGTGTCGCCGGCCAGGAGCGTGCGCGCGTAGTCGCGGCTCTCCGAGGTGTTGTCGCGGTCCACCACCGCCGTGGGCACGTGGCGCACGTCGAAGTTCACCGCGAAGCCGAGGACGAAGAGCTGCATCAGCGGGGCAATGGTGAGCAGCGCCATCACGCGCTTGTCCCGCACCGTCTGCCGGACTTCCTTCACCACCACGGCTCGGTACTGCACGACCAGGGGATGCATGTGTCCAGGCCCTCCCTTCAGTCCAGCCGTCGTTGGAAGCGGCGCGTGGCCAGCGTCAGCATCACCGTTGCGAAAATCGCCATGGCCAACAGCTGCGGCCACAGCACGTCCACGCCGTTGCCGCGCAGCAGCACCCCGCGCAGCGTGCTCACGAAGTACCGGGCCGGAATCAACATGCTCACCACCTTCAGCGGCGGGGGCAGGTTGGCGATGGGGAAGATGAAGCCCGACAGCAGCATGGACGGCAGCACGGACGTCATCGTCGCCACCTGCGTGGCCACCACCTGGTTGCGCGTCACCACGGAGATGAGCAGCCCCTGGCCCAGCATGCCGATGAGGAACAGCAGCGCCCCCAGCCCCAGCGCCACCACGCTGCCGCGCACCGGCACGTCGAAAATCCACGCGCCCGCCGTCAGCACCAGCAGCACCTGGAGCAGGCCGATGCCGAGGTACGGCAGCAGCTTGCCCACGATGATTTCCATCCGTCCCACCGGAGTGGCGAAGAGCTGCTCCATGGAGCCGCGCTCCCACTCGCGCGCCACGGTGAGCGCGGTGATGAGCACCGCGACGATGGCCAGCAGGTACGACGCCAGCCCCGGCACCAGGAACAGCGCCGAGCGACTGTTCGGGTTGAACAGCGTCCGCACCCGCACCTCCAGCGGAGGCGCCCTCGGCGCCGCACCCGCGAGCTTCCTGCTCGCCATCTCCACCAGCGCCTGGGCCTTGGCCAGCGCCTGCGTGGCGGTGTTTCCGTCCGCCCCGTCGACCAGCAATTGCACCTGGGCCCCGCCCCCCGCCACGTCCTCGGCGAAGCCCCGGGGCACCACCAGCACGGCAATGGCCTTTCCGCGCCGCAGCTCGCTCAGCCCTTCCTCAGGGGACGTGCCCTCCCACTGGAGGATGAACTCCTCGGACGCCGTCACGTTGCGCACCAGTTCGCGCGACTGCGCGGTGCGGTCCTGGTCCACGACGGCCAGGACCAGGTGGTCCACGTCGAAGCTGATGCCGAACCCGAACAGCACCAGCAGCAGCACCGGCATGGCCAGCGCCAGGTAGAGGGTGCGGATGTCCCGGCGGATGTGCAGCACCTCCTTGCCAGCCATGGCGAGGATGCGGCCCACCGTACGGCGCGCGTGTGAAGTGGCCATGGTGGCTTCAGTCCTCCCCTCGTTGCGCCCCGGCGGTGAGCGCCAGGAAGACGTCGTCCAGCGTGGGCGCGGACTCCTCCAACTCCAGCGGGTCCACGCCCCGCGCGCGCAGCCAGTGCCCGAGCGACTCCGCCGTCAACCGCTCCGGGTCCACCCTCACCGTGGCCCCCGAGCCGAAGCGGCTCACGTCCAGCACGCCGGGCTGGCCGCGCAGTGCGTCCAGCGCGGGGGCCAGGTTGGGGCCTCGCACCTCGAGGACGCGGCCCGGGGCGTGCGTGCGCTTGAGGCCCTCCGGGGTGTCCAGCGCCACCAGCCGTCCGTCCACCATGATGCCGATGCGGGCGCAGTTTTCCGCTTCGTCCATGTAGTGCGTGGTGACGAAGACGGTGGTGCCGCCCGCGGCCAGCTCGCGGATGAGTGCCCAGAAGGAGCGGCGCTGCATCGGGTCCACGCCCGCGGTGGGCTCGTCCAGGAAGACGATGCGCGGGCGGTGCAGCACCGCGCTGGCCAGGGCCACGCGCTGCTGCATGCCTCCCGGCAGCGAGCCCGTCACCTCGTCCTGGATGGAGGTGAGCTGCATCCGCTCCACCATCTCTCCGATGCGCGTCGCCAATTCCCGGCCGTGTGCGCCGTACGCGGAGGCGAAGAACTCCAGGTTCGCCCGCACCGTCAGGTCCAGGTACAGCGAGAAGCGCTGGGACATGTAGCCGATGCCGGCCTTCACGCGCTCCGGCTCTTCGCTCACGTCGTGGCCCGCCACCCGGGCATGGCCGCCCGTGGGCTTCAAGAGCCCGCACAACATGCGGATGGTGGTGGACTTGCCGGCGCCATTCGCGCCCAGGTAGCCGAAGATTTCTCCGGCCCCCACGGTGAAGCTCACGTCGTTCACCGCGGTGAAGTTGCCGAAGCGCCGCGTCAGGTGCTCCACCTCGATGGCGGTGCTCATGCGGCCCTCCCGCCGGTGCCGTTGCTCCGCTCGACGAGCGCGAGGAACACCGCCTCGAAGTTGGCCGCCGCCACGCCGTGCTGGCGCGCCAGCTCTCGGGGGCCGCCCTCGGCGATGAGCTCGCCCGCGTAGAGCAGCCCCACGCGGTGGCAGCGCGCCGCCTCGTCCATGTACGGCGTGGACACAATCAGCGTCATGCCGTCGTGGACCAGCGTGTAGAGCAGCTCCCACAGCTCACGGCGGCTCACCGGGTCCACGCCGTTGGTGGGCTCGTCCAGCAGCAGCACGCGCGGCCGGTGGAGCAGGGCGCACGCCAGCGCCAGCTTCTTGTACATGCCGCCGGAGAGCGCGTCCGCCCGGCGCTCCGTGAAGCGGCCCAGCCGGGTGATGTCCAGCAGTCGCTCGCGCCGCGAGGCGAAGTCCGCCTTCGACAGGCCGAACAGCCGCGCGAAGAAGTGGAGGTTCTCATCCACGCTCAGGTCGCCGTAGAGGGTGTTGCGCTGGGGCACCAGGCCCAGCCCCTCGCGCACCTGGGAGCGCGGATTCGTGGGGTCCTCACCCAGCATCCGCACGCGGCCGCCGTCCGCGCGCAGCAGGCCCGCCATCAGCCGGATGGCCGTCGTCTTCCCCGCGCCGTCCGGGCCCACGAGGCCGTACACCTCGCCGTGGCCCACCGCCAGCGACACGCCCCGCAGGGCCTGGGTGGCGCCGAAGCCCTTGCGCACGTCCTCGAGCGCGACATCCGGCGCATCACTCATGGCCGCTGCTCCGCCACGGCCGGCGCCTGCCCGGGGCTCAACGTGATTTCCACCGGCATGCCCGGCAGCAGCAGCCCCTCTGGCGCGTCGATGTGCACCTCGACGGGATAGACGAGCCTGTCCCGGTCACTGCGCGTCTGCACGTTGCGCGGCGTGAAGGCCGCCTCGCGCGCCACGGTGACGACGCGGGCGGGGAAGGTGCGGTCCGGGTACGCGTCCGCGCGCACCGTGGCCTCCTGCCCGGGGTGCGCCGCGGCCAGCTCCGCGTTGGGCAGGTAGAAGGTGGCCTTGGGCCGGGCCGTGTCCACCAGCCGCGCCACCACCGCGCCCGGCAGGGCCAACTCACCCGGCTCCAGCGCCAGTGTCTCCACCGTGCCCGCCATGGGCGCGTGCAGCTCGCACTCCGCCACGGTGACGCGGGCGCGGCGCAGCGTGGCCTCGGCGGCCTCCACTCCGCGCAGGGCGGACTCCGCCTGCTGCAGGCTCGCGCGCTCCTGCTCCGTGGCGGCACGGGCCTGCCGCCCGGCGGCCGTGCTGGAGTGACGCGCGGCCTCCAGTTGCTGCTCCAGCGACGCGGCCCGGGCCTTCGCCTCGTCCAGCAAGGCCTCGGTGGTGGCCGCGCCCATCTGCTGCAGACGCTCCGCCTGCCGCTTCGCGAGCCCCTGCTGGTCCGCCAGCGAGGCAATCTGCGCCTGGCTGCCGGTGGCCTGCGCGGCGACGGCCTCGCTGTTGCGACCGGCCGCCAGGGCGCCGGCCCGTGCGGCGTCCGCCTGCGCCCGGGCCATGGCCAGCCGGGCCTCCATCTCCGCGAGGCCCGCCTCGGGCTCCGTGCAGTCGAGCGTGACGAGCAGCGCACCCTTGGCCACCCGTGCGCCTTCCTCCACGTGCCGCGTCAGCACGCGGGCGTTGATGCGGGCGCGCACGTCCACGCCGGTGCCCTCCACCACGCCCGAGCCGCCCGCGGGCCCTTCCGCCGCCCGGCGGTCCTTCAGGATGCGCAACCCGAGCAGGGCGCCGAGCGCACCCACCAGGACCACGAACAACAGGACGGCACGTCGCATGGACTCTCCCCTCGAAGCCGCGGCACGTCGCGCGGTGACGGGGAAGCCCATGGCAAGCCCCATGCCGTGAGCGCGTCAGTCGGAGGGAGTGCCCGGGTGTCGGATGCCCGCGCGGTCCCCCTGTCGGAATCCCGGCACCCCTGCCGGAAGGCCGACGGGTCTCCTCCTGGCCCGGCACTCATGTGCCTCGTGTGTCACACCCCCCTCCGAAGGAAAGCTGCGCATGCGCCGCACGCGGGGCTCCGTCCGAGGGGGCGGGTCCTTCGCTACCGCATCTTCATGCTTCTTCACGGGCTCGCGGAAAGGGCGGCGTGGCACCTTGCGCCCGTCCTCTTTCCCCGGGGAAGAGGGGCCGCTGGTGGCGGCCATGGACGATGGCATCACCATTGCTCAGCGAGTCGTGGTCCACATCCCGTGCGCATTTGAGGAAAGGGAAGACGCCCCATGCTGCTCGACATGTACCTGTTCTTCTGTCTGCCACTCCCGAGCCCGACCCGCGCCACCTCCAAGGCGTCGCCACGGGCGCGGGGCGGCGCCGGAAGGCAGTCGTCGCCCGGTAACCGGAAGCCCTCGCGCCAGGGGGACGAAGGCGGGCAGGGCGGCAAGGGGACGCGCGGGAAGCGGCGCGTGGCCCGGCCCGTGCTACGGGTGATTGATGGAGGCCGCGCCGGCGTACCATGACCGGCGCGGTGTGAGTGGAAGGGGCAGGACATGGACTCGAGGACCCGGCGCAACTTCGACGACATCCAGCTCCGGCACATCGGCCGCATCTTCGGGCGCATGGTGGTGCTGCGCGCCTCCGTCGGCGCGGGGTTGATGCTGGCGGTGGCGTGGATGGCGGCGATGGACCCCGCGCCGTGGCGGATGACCTGGCTGGTCCTCCAGGTGGTGGGTGCCCTGACGTTCTTCATCTACGAGCTGCGCCGCTACCGCCGCGAGGGGCTCACCCGGCGAAGCGTCCCCATCAACCTCCTGCTCGGCGTGTTCTTTCAGCAGAGCCTGGTGACGGGGACGGGAGGGCTCGCCAGCCCGCTGCTGCCCATGATCATCCCCCTGGCCTTCGTGGGCGCCACCACGCTTCCGCGGACGTGGCACCTGCGCGTGTTCAAGGCGGAGCTCGCGGCACTGGCATTGATGGCGCTGCCCCAGCTCGCGGGCTGGCTGCCCATGCTCCCGCTGTCCTATCTGGGGGCGCCGCCCCGGCCGTGGATGTTCGCCATCGCGTTGCTGATGTTCATGTTCATCATCATGGTCAACACGGCCGGCGCCGCCATCCGCGGGACGTTCGACGACATGCTCCGCGAGGCGCTGGACCAGCGGGATGAGCTGCTGGCCACCCACCGCTCCTACTCGCGCGCGCTGGAGTCCATGTCCGGGGAGATTGCCCACGAGCTGAAGAACCCGCTGGCCACGGTGAAGGGGCTCACCCAGCTCATGGTGCGCGAGGCCGGCCGCGCCCAGCCCACCGAGCGCCTGGAGGTGCTGTCCAGCGAGGTGGTGCGCATGCAGGGCATCCTGGAGGAGTTCCTCAACTTCTCGCGGCCGCTCGTCCCGCTGTCGGTGAGCGCGGTGGACCTGGTGGCGCTGTGTGACGAGGCGCTGGTGCTGCACGAGGGGCTCGCCGCCCAGGGCGAAATCCGGCTGGAGCGCGTGGGGCAGGGGCCCGTGTTCTCCGTGTGCGACGCGCGCAAGGTGAAGCAGGTGGTGATGAACCTGCTCCACAACGCCATCGAGGCGAGCCCCCGGGGAGGCCAGGTCCTCCTGGAGGTGGATGCCAACTCCATCGGCGAGGCCCGGGTGTCCGTGAAGGACATGGGCGCGGGCCTGCCGCCCGAGGTGGCCCACCGCGCCTTCGAGGCAGGCGTCACCAGCAAGGCGAAGGGCTCCGGGCTGGGGCTGACGGTGGCGCGCGCGCTGGCGCGCCAGCACGGGGGCGAAGTCACCCTGACGAACCGTGGGGGTGGCGGATGCGTGGCGGAGCTGGTGCTGCCGCGAGAGCTGCCCGCGGACATCCTCAAGCCCGTGGGCACGGGCGAGGTGGCCCATGCCGGCTGACGCGGGCGCGGCAGTGGAATCCACCCACCATGTACTGGTGGTGGACGACGACGCGGGCGTGCGCTTCACGCTGAAGGAGACGTTGCGCAGCCTGCCCGGCGTCTCGGTGGACGTCGCGGAGGACGGCGAGGTCGCCCTGGCGAAGCTGGCGGCGCGGCCGTACGAGCTGGTCATCACCGACCTGCGCATGCCGCGCGTGGACGGGATGGAGCTGGTGAAGCGGCTGCACGGCCAGCCCCACGCGCCGCGTATCATCGTCGTCACCGCGCACGGCTCGGAGCGCTTCGCGGTGGATGCTGTGAAGGCGGGCGCGTACGACTACTTCCGCAAGCCCTTCGACGTGGACGAGCTGCTGGCCGTCGTCACCCGCGCGCTGGAGGCGGTGCGGCTGCGCGACGAGAACGAGCGGCTCGCGGGCGAGCTGAACCTGTCCCGCTCGCTGGTGTTCGCCTCGGAGGCCATGGGGCGGCTGGCACAGCTCGTCCAGCGCGCGGGCTCGCGAGACGTGACGGTGCTCATTACCGGCGAGAGCGGCACGGGCAAGGAGCGCGTGGCGGAGGCACTGGTGCGGGCCTCGCCGCGCGCGGACAGGCCCTACCTGCGCTTCAATTGCGCGGCGCTCACGGAGGAATTGGCGGAGGCGGAGCTGTTCGGCCACTCGAAGGGGGCCTTCACCGGCGCGCACCGCGTGCGCCAGGGCCTCTTCCGAGAGGCGGACGGAGGGACGCTGCTGCTGGACGAGGTGGGCGAGCTGGCCCCGCCGCTCCAGGCCAAGCTGCTGCGCGTGTTGCAGGAGGGCGAGGTGCGGCCGGTGGGTGAGGACCGGCCCGTCAAGGTGGACGTGCGCATCCTCGCGGCCACGCACCGCGACCTCCGCCGCCGGGCCGCGGAGGGGACGTTCCGCGAGGACCTCTACTACCGCCTCAACGTGGTGCAGCTCCGCGTGCCACCGCTGCGCGAGCGCCCGGAGGACATCCCGGTGCTGGCCCGCATGTTCCTGGACCGCTTCAGCGACCGCTTCCACACGGGCCCGTTGAAGGTGCCCGAGGGCTTCATCGAGAAGCTCCGCGCGCTGCCGTGGCCGGGCAACGTGCGCGAGCTGGAGAACACGCTGGAGAGCCTCGTCGCACTCTCCAGCGACGGTGAGCTGGACCTGGGGCTGTTGCCCGTCCCCGAGTCCCCGGCCTCCGGTGCCCCGGCGGGAGCCACCGCTCCGGGCCCCGGCGCCAGCGCGGATGCACCGGACGGCGCGGGCCTCAAGGAGCGCGTGGAGGCGTACGAGCGGGGCCTCGTCCTGGACGCGCTGCGCATCTCCGGCGGCAACCGCAGCGAGGCCGCGCGGAGGCTGGGCATCGGCCGCGCCACGCTGCACGACAAGCTGCGCAAGTACGGGCTGGACGCGGCCCCGGACGAGGGCGGGGAAGGGCGGGGGTAGGACGCTCGGGCCGGGGAACGTCCACTCCCCGGGTGAAGTGTTTTCTTGTCGGCACCGCGGGGCGGTTGTCGTGAGAGGGTGCGATGGAAGCGGCGCGGAACCGGTCATTCTCGACCGCACCGTGCCCGCGACCCTCCGCTCGAGACCCGTGCCCGACGCCACGCCTCCACGTCCCACTTCCGCGACTGCGCAGGTGAGCATCCTGCTGGTCGACGACCTTCCCGCGAACCTGTTCGCCCTGGAGTGCATCCTCGCGCCGCTCGGGCAGCGCCTGGTGCGCGCCGCGTCCGGGCAGGAAGCGCTGCGGCGGGTGCTCGACGAGGACTTCGCCGTCATCCTCCTGGACCTGCGGCTGGGGGACATGAACGGGGTGGAGGTGCTGACGCTGCTGCGCCAGCGCGAGCGCAACCGGCGTACCCCCGTCCTGCTCCTCACGGGCCTGGACGGTGACTCCCCGGAGCTGCAGCCGGCCTTCAAGCAGGGCGCCGTGGACTACATGCGCAAGCCCCTGGTGTCGGACGTGCTGCGGGACAGGGTGGCCCTGTTCGTGGAGCTGCGTCAGACCGAGGCCGCGCTGCGTCGGCAGGAAGGCCGCGTGCAGGAATTGTCCACCCGGCTCGAAGAGGCCGAGCGCGAGCTGCGCTCCCTCCGCGCGGGGCCCCGTCCGCTTCCGGAAGGGGCACCGTCGGAGTAAGGCGGTGTGCCGCGCCGCGGCGTTTCACGGACTGGGGAACAAAAGGGCGGCCCCCGCGTTGGTGGCGCCCCGGAGTCGGAGTTTCCGACGCCGGTCGTGTTCCCCCTGAATGACGCCCTCTCCTCCAGGAGCGTGCATGCACTCCGTGTCCCGCAGCCTCGCGGCACTCCTGTTGTTCTCCCTTGCTGGTCCCGCGGGTGCGCAGTCCGGCCCGCAAGCCCCGAAGCCGCCCTACGGCTGGTCCCAGGAGCGGGTAGACCGCATCCGCTCGCGCTACACCAAGTACGAGTTCCGCATCCCCATGCGCGACGGCAAGCGGCTGTTCACGTCCGTCTACGTGCCCGTCGACGCGTCCCCGGCGAAGCGCTACCCCATGCTGATGGTTCGCACGCCCTACACCGTCGCGCCGTATGGCGTGGACCGGTACGCGAACTCGCTGGGGCCCAGCGAGGCCTTCGAGAAGGAGGGCTTCATCTTCGTGGCCCAGGACGTGCGCGGCGCCCACATGTCCGAGGGCGAGTACCTCAACGTGCGCCCGCACAACCCGAAGAAGTCCGGGCCGAAGGACGTCGACGAGAGCACCGACACGTACGACACCATCGAGTGGCTGGTGAAGAACGTGCCGAACAACAACGGCCGCGTGGGGCAGTGGGGCATCTCGTATCCTGGCTTCTACACGTCGGCGGGCGCCATCGACTCGCACCCGGCGCTCAAGGCGGTGTCCCCGCAGGCACCCATCGCCGACTGGTTCTGGGACGACATGCACCGGCATGGCGCCTTCAACCTGGGCATGGCGTTCAGCTTCTTCTCCGTGTTCGGCAAGCCGCGGCCCCAGCCCACGGACGCCGAGGAGTGGAAGCCGTACGACATCGGCACGCCGGACGCGTATGACTTCTTCCTGGACGTGGGGGCGCTGAGCAACGCGGACACGAAGCACCTCAAGGGAGATATCTCCTTCTGGAAGGACCTCGTCGCGCACCCCAACTACGACGCCTTCTGGCAGGCGCGAAACCTGCTGCCGCACCTGAAGAACATCAAGGCGGCGGTGATGACGGTGGGCGGCTGGTACGACACGGAGGACCTGTACGGGCCGCTGCGGACCTACGCGGCGATTGAAAAGCAGAACCCGGGCACCACCAACACGCTCATCATGGGCCCGTGGCGGCACGGCGGCTGGCAGGGCACGGAGGGCAACGAGCTGGGTGACGCGGAGTTCGGCTTCAAGACGAGCGAGACGTACCAGGACCTGGCGCTCGACTTCTTCAAGTCGTACCTCAAGGACGGCAAGAAGCCGGAGCTGCCAGAGGCGCTGGTGTTCGAGACGGGCGCCAACCGCTGGCGCCGCTTCGAGAGCTGGCCGCCCAAGGGCGTGCGCGAGACGAAGCTCTACTTCCAGCCCAAGGGCGTCCTGTCGGTCAACAAGGCGCCCACGGGCACCACGGAGTCCTTCGCCGAGTACGTGAGCGACCCGGACAAGCCGGTGCCGTACACGCAGGAGCTGACCTCCGGCTGGAGCAAGAACTACATGACGGAGGACCAGCGCTTCGCGTCGCGCCGGCCGGACGTGCTGGTCTTCCAGACGGAGCCGCTCGCGAATGACCTGACGCTGGCGGGCCCGCTGGAGGCGGAGCTGTGGGTGTCCACCACCGGCACGGACGCGGACTGGGTGGTGAAGCTGGTGGACGTGAATCCGGGCACGCTGCGCGGGTGGAAGAAGAACGACGACGAGCAGGGGAAGAAGAACCGCGGCGGGCAGCAGACGCTCGTGCGCGGTGAGCCGTTCCGCGGCCGCTTCCGCGACAGCTACAGCGAGCCCAAGGCCTTCAAGCCCGGCGAGGTGACGAAGGTGCGCTTCGTCATCAACGACGTGTTCCACACCTTCCAGCGCGGGCACCGGGTGATGATCCAGGTGCAGTCGAGCTGGTTCCCCTTCATCGACCGCAACCCGCAGACCTTCGTCCCCAACATCTTCGAGGCGAAGGACGCGGACTTCACGCGCGCGTTCCACCGCGTGTACATGTCCGCGGCGCACCCCAGCTCCGTGAAGGTGGGCGTGCTGCCGTCCGCGGACGAGTAGGGCACGAGCTCGAAGGCTCGAAGCGCGGGCCGGAAGTCGCAGTGCTTCCGGCCCGACATCTCCGGCGGACGGACGAAGTGTGACGTCCGTTCCGCACGGGAGATCCCCCTGCGTTCCTGTTACGCTGCACCTGCCACGCGGTAACGCCTTGGACGTGAGGGACATGACCGGCACGGAGGGGCCCGACAGCGGGCGGGTGGAGCTCGACGGGAGTGAGGGTGAGGGAGGAGGGCAGATTCTCCGCACCGCGCTGTCGCTGTCGCTCATCACCGGTCGCCCCTTCCGCATCCGCCGACTGCGCGAAAAGCGAGACCCTCGGGGCCTGCGTCCCCAGCACCTGGCCTGCGTGCGCGGCGCCGAGGCGCTGAGCGGCGGCTCCAGCGAGGGCGCCACCGTGGGCGCCTCCGAGCTCACCTTCACTCCCGGCCCCGTGCGCGCGGGGGACTACCTGCTGGAAGTGAGCACCGCCGGGAGCACGCCGCTGCTCTTCCAGTGTCTCGTCTACCCGCTGGCGCTGGCCGGCGGCGGACAGCTCACCCTGCGCGGCGGCACGCACCTGCCGCACAGCCCCAGCTACCACTACGTCGCCAACGTCTGGCAGCCGGTGGCTCGCGCATACGGGCTGCCCGTGCAGCTCACCATGCCGCACGCGGGCTTCTACCCGGAGGGCGCGGGGGAGATTGTCGCCGAGGTGGGCCCGCCCCAGGAGCCGCCGCTGCTGGTGGAGCTCCCCGCGCGTGGCATGCTGCGCGAGGTGCGCGTGTCGTCCTTCACCGGCGGGCTGCCGTTCACCATCGCCGAGCGCCAGTCCCGCGCCGCGGTGGCCGCCCTGCGCGAGCGGGGCATCCTCGCCGAGGCGGAGAACCGGCCGCTGCCGGTGACGCGCTCGGTGGGCACCGTCACCTTCGTGCTGGCCCAGTTCGAGCACACCATCGCCGGCTTCACCGCGCTGGGCGAGCGGGGCCGTGCCGCGGAGGAGGTGGGGCGCGAGGCCGCCGTGGCGCTGGCGGACTTCATGGAGACCGGGGGCGCGCTCGACGAGCACCTCGCGGATCAGATCCTCCTGCCCGCGGCGCTGCTGGCCTCCGGACGGCTGGGGCCTGCCACACCGGGCACCACGCGCTTCACGGCGGCGCGCATCACCGACCACCTCACCACGCATGCCCGCGTGGTGGAGTGCTTCCTACCGGTGCACGTCAGCGTGGATGCGAGCGGCGCCGTGGAGGTCCGCCCGCGCTGACGAGCGAGGCTCAGGCCTCTTCTTCGTCACTCCGGTTGGCACCGAAGGTGTTTGCGCCGGAGATCTCCTTCGTCGTGTTCCGGTAGGCCCGGAACCCGAAGGGCACGGCGGCCGCGAACACGAGCCCCACCAGGCCAATGGCCATCCAGGGGACGGGCGGCTGCTTCACCTGGATGTCCTTGCCATAGGAGTTGAGGTTGTTGCCCATGGCGCGCTGCTTGGCGATCTCCTTTTCCTCGGCCGTCAGCTCACGCTGGGCCTTGAAATCCTGCACCTGGCGCCGGGGCTGGGCCAGCGCGGCACCGCCCGAGCAGAGGGCGAGGACGAGAACGAGCCGGGGGAGGGCGTTTCGCATGAGGGTGGAGGCTAACACGACCCAACGGACGGGCTGAACAGGGCTTGCGCGGTTGTGGGCCCTCCGTTACGGCCGGAACGCCCACATTTCCCCCCTGGACGCCATGCTGCGCCTACCCTTCATCGCCCTCGCGAACCTCTTCCTCCTGCTGCGGAGCCTGCTGGGACTGCCCTTCCGGCTGCTCGCCGCCCGCCACCGGCCGGCCTATGTGCGCTTCCGGTTGACGGGGGACCCTCCGTACCGCGAGCGGCGCAAGTCCCGGTTTCAACTGGGAGGTACCCGCCCGGAGCCGGCCGCCGTCACCTCGGTGGAGCGCTTCCGGGAGTCACTGCGGCTGCTGGCGGGGGACGCCCGGGTGAAGGGCATCCTGCTGGAGGTGGAGAACCTGGCCGTGCCGCCGGCCAGACGCGACGCGCTGGTGGACGTGCTGGCGGAGTTCCGCAGGGCGGGCAAGCGGGTGGTGGCCTGGGCGGTGAGCGTGGAGACGGACGCCTACCCCATCATGTGCGCGGCGGACGAGGTGCTCCTGGCGCCCATGGGCCGGGTGGACGTGGTGGGCTACGCGGCGGAGGCCACGGCCCTGGGCGAGGGGTTGTCACGCGTGGGCATCCAGGCCCACTTCGTGCGGCGCGGCGACTACAAGACGGCGCCGGAGCTCTTCACCCACGCGACGGTGTCGGACATCCAGGCGCGGACGGTGGAGTCGTTCCTGGACGAGCGCTACGTGGACCTCGTGGACGCGGTGGCGCGGGGGCGCCGCAAGACGCCGGAGGAGGTGCGGGCGCTCATCGACCAGGGGCCCTTCAGCGCGCGGCGTGCGGTGGAGTCGGGGCTGGTGGACGCGCTGGTCAGCGAGGCCGACCTGCCGGTGCACCTGGGGCTGGTGAAGACCGGGGAGGCGCACGAGGACGAGACGGAGCTGGAGTCCATGGCGACGTACCTGGCCACGGTGCCTTTTCCTCCGGTGCGCTGGCGGAGGATGAAGCGGCCGCCACGCGTGGCGCTGGTGCCGGTGTCGGGCGTCATCGTCCCCGGGCAGGGGGCGAGCAGTGAGCGGATGGCGTCGTCGGGCGCGGTGGTGAGGGCTCTGCGGGCGGCGGGGAGGGACAGGCGCACGAAGGCGGTGGTGCTCTACATCAGCAGCCCCGGAGGCGCGCCGATTGCGTCGGAGCAGATGCTGGAGGCGGTGCAGCGGGTGGGGCGGAAGAAGCCCGTCATCGCGTTCATGGACCGGGTGTGCGCCAGCGCGGGGTACATGGTGGCGGTGGGAGCGAAGGAGATCTGGTCCACGCCGCACGCGGTGGTGGGCTCGATTGGCGTGTTCGCGGGGAAGTTCGATGCGTCCGTGCTGCTGGAGCGGTTGGGCGTGCACCAGACGGTGCTGGTCCGGGGGGAGAACGCGGCGCTGAACTCCAACTCACGGGGCTTCACGCCGCGCGAGCGCGCCACGTTGGAGGCGGAGGTGGAGGAGATCTACCAGGGCTTCCTGGGGTACGTGGCGAAGGGACGCGGCCGGACGCCGGAGGAGATCCACACGCTGGCGGAGGGTCGGGTGTACTCGGGGATGCGGGCGAAGGGGGTGGGCCTGGTGGACCACGTCGGCGGCTTCGAGGCGGCCTGTGGCCGCGCGCTGGAGTTGGCGAAGGTGTCCGCGGAGCGGTTCGACATCATTACGTACGGTGGGCCGAAGAGGAGGCTCTCGTTGCTCAAGCTGCTGATGGGCGCGGCGCGGGCGCAGACGTATGCGCTGTGCCCGACGGCGTGGAGGCTGGGTGGGCCGTGGGGTACGGAGGGATTCGATGACGTCTCCGGGCTCCTGGGCGACAGGGTCCGCGACCTTCTGGCGGAGCTGTGGGACCGTCTCGCGCATGGCCGTGGATGAGTGATGAATCGCCATGCTGACACTCTTGCTGGTCCTCATGATGACGGAGGTTCCTGGCCCTCCGCCTCTCGAGCAGATGGAGCTCGAGCAGGTCCTGTCCTGCGCGGGTGATGCCCTGAAGTGCGAGGCCTCGGACTGGGACCTGGCTCGGGAACTGGCGCGTCGCTACGACTCCACGGTGCTCGCGGCTCGCATCCAACGCGCGTCCGGCGCTCAGCGCAGGGTGCTGGTGTTCGCCCTGTACGTCCTGCCCCCGAGTCCGGAAGTGGCGAGGCTCATGCGGAAGCTCTCCAGCGACCGGGATGAGGAGCTTGCGTACTACGCGCTGAACTACCGGGTGAAGCTGTGTGATCGGGAGGCCCTCGCGAAGCTGGTGGCGCCTCCGTACCGCATCCGAGCGGCCTGCGAGCAATGGGCGACCACCGTGTCCCTGGTCGGCCAATGCCAATACATGCCCGGTGGCTCCTTCCTGCTGAGCTCCCTGGACCACGCCTGCCTCAATGTCGTCCAGGCGGCGGGGGCCAGTCTGCGGGCGCTCTACCCGGATGCGCCTTCCTCCTTCGAGTCGTTCGACCAGGAGAAGGCATATTTCGGGACGAGGGTGTCTCGCAGGAGGAACCGATGACTCATCCCAGATTTCCGGAAGCGCTCCTCTCCGTGTCCGAGCTTGAGTCGATGCTCGGCGAGCCGCGCCTCGTCATCCTGGAAGTGAAGCTGAAGCCCGTCGGCCCGAGCGCGGCCTCCGCGCCAGAGAGCGCTTCCGCGCGGATTCCCGGCGCTCGCATCTTTGACCTCGACGGGGCGTTCAGCGACCATGCGCAGTCCCTCCCGCACATGATGCCGGGGCCCGCGCACTTCGAACGCGAAGTGCGCAAGCTCGGCATCAATCGCGACAGCGTCGTGGTCGTCTACGACCGGGTCGGGCTGTATTCGAGCCCGCGCGCCTGGTGGATGTTCAGGGCGATGGGGCATGCGCAGGTGGCCGTGCTCGACGGCGGTCTACCGGCGTGGGTTGAAGCCGGTCATCCGACCGCGCAGGAACCGGAGCGCATCGAGCGCGAGGGCGATTTCGTCGCGGCGCCAACCGGGAAGGCGTTCTGCGACGCCGCGGCGGTGGAACGGGCCCTGGAAGATGCGAGCTGTGCAGTGATCGACGCCCGCTCGCAACGACGCTTCGAGGGACTCGACCCGGAGCCTCGCGCGGGGCTGAGGCAGGGGCACATGCCCAACGCCGTGAACCTGCCCTTCACGGACGTGCAGGTGAAGGGGTACGCGAAGAGCGGGAGCGAGCTCGCGGCGCTGTTCGAGAGCAGGATCGGCTCACGCCGCAGGCTCGTGTTCAGCTGCGGGTCCGGCGTCACGGCCTGCGTGGATGCCCTCGCGGCGACGCTCGCGGGCTACTCCGATATCCAGGTGTACGACGGCTCGTGGAGCGAGTGGGCACTACCGTCCACCCGGCCCGTAATTCAAACCACGTAGAGCGGTGGAGCACGCCCAGGGGTGCTACCCTCCGCGCCCTCATGAAGCGCACCGTCCTCCTCTGCCTGCCCTTGTTGGCCGCCTGCGCCACCACCCCGCGCGAGCCCGTCTCCGTCGCCGAGGCCTATGCCCGGGCCCTGGACGAGGGGCGCCTCCAGGACGCCTACGCCCTCACCAACGGAGCGCCCGAGGGCGAGGTCGCCTTCCTGGACCGCTACTCGGAAGAAGCCACCCGTCGCGAGCGTGCCGCCGCCGTGCGCTCGGGCACCGCGGTGCTGGAGGCCCGTGCCCCTTCCGTCACCCTGGCCCACACCGCACAAGGGTGGCGCGTGGTGGAGGCCCGGCCGGCGGACGTGCCCCGGGCGGCCCTCTCGCGATTCCTAGACAACGTGGAGGCCCGCGAGTGGCAGAAGGCCTGGAGCCTGCTCGCCGCGCCGCTGCGCGCCCGCTACACCCCCGAGCGCCTGCGCGAGGACTTCGAGCGCGAGCCCCTCGCGAAGGAGCGCCTGCGCCGGGCCCGGCTCGCCCTCAACGCCAACGTCCGGGTCGGCGCGGGGGAGGCGCTGTTCCCCCTCGGAGAGGACCGCGCGGTGGTCCTGGTGCTGGAGGACGGCGAGTACCGCGTGGCATCGATCGAGTGATGGCCCGCCCGCCCCCTGATCCTCCAGTCCTCCTGATAGACCCCTTCAGCCCGCCGGCCATGCTCCACCGGGCGGCAGCCCGCCAGGGTGCGCTTGACGTACAGCGGCGTTAAACGACGTTGACAGCCCCCGGGGGGCTGGCAGATTCCGCGCCCGTTGGCGGCCCCCAACCGCCCGTTTTCCAAAAGGTTTCAGGTGTTCAGATGAGCGTTTCCGAGGCGGCAGTCCTCGCGGCGATGTCGAAGGTCATGGACCCCGAGCTTCACGTGGACCTCGTGAAGGCGGGGATGGTGAAGGACATCCGCATCGCGGGCGACTCGGTGAAGCTCAAGATCGAACTCACCACGCCGGCCTGTCCGCTCAAGGGGAAGATCCAGGCGGACGCCGAGGCCGCGCTCAAGACCGTCCCCGGCCTCAAGACCTTCGACATCGAGTGGGGCGCCCAGGTCCGCGCGGCCGGCGGTGGCGTCCCCGGCGGCGCGCTGCTCCCCAAGGTGAAGAACGTCATCCTCGTGGGCGCCGGCAAGGGTGGGGTGGGCAAGAGCACCGTGGCCCTCAACCTCGCCACCGCGCTCGCCATGCACGGCGCCAAGGTGGGCCTGCTGGACGCGGACTTCTACGGCCCCTCCGTGCCCCTCATGACGGGCCTTGCGGACAAGAAGCCGGTGAGCCCGGACGGCAAGTCCCTGGACCCGCTCGTCGCCCATGGCCTCAAGGTGATGTCCATCGGCTTCCTCGTGGAGGCGGACCAGGCGCTCATCTGGCGCGGCCCCATGCTCCACGGCGCGCTGATGCAGCTGGTGCGCGATGTGAACTGGGGCGAGCTGGACTACCTCGTCCTCGACCTGCCTCCGGGAACCGGTGACGTGGCCCTGTCGCTGTCCCAGTCCATCCGCGCCGCGGGCGCCGTGCTGGTGACGACGCCGCAGGACGTGGCCCTGGCCGACGTGGTGCGCGCCAAGCAGATGTTCGACAAGGTCCACATCCCCGTGCTCGGCATCGTGGAGAACATGAGCCAGTTCGTCTGCCCGAACTGCTCGCACGTCACGGCCATCTTCAACCACGGTGGCGGTCGCAAGGCGGCGGAGATGTTCGGCATCCCATTCCTCGGGGAGATCCCCCTGGACCTGAAGGTGCGCGAGTCCGGAGACTCGGGCGTGCCGGTGGTGCTGGGTGCGAAGGACAGCCTGGAGGCGAAGGCCTTCCTGGAGGTCGCTCGCAATGTGGCGGGACGGGTGTCCGCGCAGAGCATGAAGAGCGTGCCGCTTCCGGTGGTGCAGGCCCGATAACTCCCAAGGAGAGGCTTCATGGCTTCGGCCGGCAACGACGACTTCCCGCCCGACCCGCTGATCGACGATGACGACCGGCAGTCGGGGCGCCCCAGCGGGCCCGCCGGCTTCGTGCCTGAATTCGTGCGCCGCATGGCCGTGGCCGGCCTGGGTGCCCTCTTCATGACGGAGGAGGGCATCCGCAACCTCGCTGGCCAGCTCAAGCTGCCCAAGGAGGCGCTGGGCTTCATCCTCGGTCAGGCGGAGAAGACCAAGGACGAGATCACCCGCGTCGTCACCGACGAGCTGCGCCGCTTCCTCCAGTCGGAGAAGCTGCGCGACGAGTTCCTCAAGCTCATGTCCGGCATGACGGTGGAGATCAAGGCGCAGATCCGCCTCGTGCCGCCGGAGAAGGCGGACACGGAGAACGAGACGCCTGGTGAGCCGAAGGAGAAGAAGTCCGGCACGCCCCGCGTGGTCGTCTCCGAGCTGAACGCGCGGCGCCCCGGCGCCAAGCGGACGAAGAAGGAGTAGCGGTGGCGGACACGCCTCCTGCGACAACGCCCGAGCGCGGCTACTGGCGCTCGAGCCCGCTGATGAAGCGCCTGCCACTGCTGATCCTGGCGGGCTTCGGGCTGTGGCTCTGGCAACGCACGGCCGTCCCCGAGCGCGAGCTGCACCTCCAGTTCGACGGGCCGGGCTGGAGCGCGGTGCGGGCCGTGGACCTCCAGGTGGTGGACGACGAGGGCAAGGTGGTCAAGCGCGAGGAGCGCTTCTACGCCTCGGGCCCGCCGCCGGAAGAGACGTTCAAGATGGACCTGCCCGAGGGGACGTGGCACGCGCGGCTCTTCGTGAAGGTGGAAGGGCGTGAAGCGCGTGTGCGCCTGGAGGAGTCGCTGTCTGTAGGCGAGGACGTCTACATCGTCCGCCAGCTCCGGTTGCCTCCCGCCGGTCGTTGACCGACCACAGAGCGTGGGCTAATGGCGCCCCACGTCACTCACATATCCACCAAGGGGTTCGCGAACACCATGGCAACGGAGCATATCGTCGTCGTCGGGGCGGGTCAGATGGGCGCGGGCATCGCGCAGGTGGCACTCCAGGCCGGTCTGCGCGTCACGCTGGCGGACGTGTCCAAGGAAGGGCTCGCCAAGGGCGCGGAGCGCATCAAGGGCGGCCTGAAGAAGCTGGTGGAGAAGGGCAAGCTCGACGAGGCGAAGCGCGCCGCCGCCGAGGCCAGGCTCGCCACCCTCACGGATGTGAAGGAGGCGAAGGACGTCGACTTCGCCGTCGAGGCCGTGACGGAGAACGAGGACCTCAAGCGCCGCATCTTCCAGGACCTCGACGCCGTGGTGCGCCCGGGCGGCATCCTCGCCACCAACACCTCGTCCATTCCGATTACCCGCATCGCCGCGTCCACGAAGCGCCCCGAGTCCGTCATCGGCATGCACTTCATGAACCCGGTGCCGGTGATGCAGCTGGTGGAGCTCATCCGCGGCGCCGCCACCTCCGACGAGACCTACGCCACCACGCGCGCCCTGGCCGAGAAGATGGGCAAGACGACGGTGGTGTCCAAGGACTACCCGGGCTTCATCGTCAACCGCATCCTCATCCCCATGCTCAACGAGGCCTGCTTCGCGCTGATGGAGGGCCTGGGCACGGTGGAGGACATCGACACCGCGATGAAGCTGGGCACCAACCAGCCCATGGGCCCGCTGCAGCTCGCGGACTTCATCGGCCTGGACACCGTGCTCTACATCGCCGAGGTGCTCCACAAGGGTCTCGGTGACTCCAAGTACCGCCCCAGCCCGCTGCTGCGCCAGTACGTGGACGCCGGCTGGTACGGCAAGAAGAGCGGCCGCGGCTTCTACAAGTACTAACCCGAGGAGCCCACGCACATGGCCTACGAGAACATCCGGCTGGAGCAGGACGGCGCGGTCGCCACACTGTTCATCGACCGTCCCAAGGCGCTCAACGCCCTCAACAGCAAGACGCTGCAGGAGATGGAGTCCGCGCTGGGCTCCATCGGCTCGGACGTGCGCGTGCTCATCGTCACCGGCGGTGGCGAGAAGGCCTTCGTCGCCGGCGCGGACATCGCGGAGATGGCGGCGCTGAGCGAGGCGGAGGCGCAGGCGTTCGGCGAGCTCGGCCACCGCGTCATGGCCGCGCTGGAGCTGCTGCCCATCCCCACCATCGCGGCCGTCAACGGCTTCGCGCTCGGCGGCGGGTGCGAGCTGGCCCTGGCCTGCGACTTCATCTACGCGTCCGAGAAGGCGAAGCTCGGCCTGCCCGAGGTGGGCCTGGGCGTCATCCCGGGCTTCGGCGGCACCCAGCGCCTCACCCGCGCGGTGGGCCGCGCTCGCGCCAAGGAGCTCATCTTCACTGGTGAGCGCATCGACGCGGCGAAGGCGAAGGAGATCGGCCTGGTGCTGGAGGTGTTCGCCCCCGAGGCACTCCTGCCGCACTGCCGCGAGGTGGCCGCGAAGATGCTGAAGAACGGCCCGCTCGCCATCGCCAAAGCCAAGCACGTCATCTTCGAGGGCGCGGACGAGGACCTGCGCGTCGCCAACAGGCTGGAGCGCAAGACGTTCGGCGAGCTGTTCGGCTCGGCGGACCAGCGCGAGGGCATGAAGGCGTTCCTGGAGAAGCGCCCCGCTTCCTTCACCGGCAAGTGAAGTGCGACGGACGCTCGCGGCCGGGGGACTGCTGACCTGCCTCCTGGCCGCGGCGCCGTCATGGGCCGCGGAAGCAGGGGACGAGGACGGGCGCGCTCCGGCGCTCGTCTCCTGGAAGCGCACGCTCTGCCTCTACACCGCGTGCGCGCTCGAGCCGCTCATTCCGGATGTTCGCTACGAGTGGGGCGCGGACTCGAAGGAGCGGTGGCTCCTGTCCTGGCCCGTCCATCCCTGGGCCTCGCCGCCCCTGGACATTCCCGGGCCCACGCTCATCGTCTCGCCCTTCCTGGAGCCCCAGCTCCGGCTGAAGCCGTCGGTCTTCCGGCTGCTCGCCGGGGCGCGGGTGTATGCCTTCCCGGACACGCTGCGCTTCGGCGTGCTCGTGGAGGGCGCGGGGCTGTGGGGCGAGGATGGCTCGGGCGGGGTGGCGGGCGTGGGGCTGACGTACGACCTCATCGAGCGCCACCGGCACACCGTGCCGTGGACCCTGTCCCTGGTCCTCCGGCGGGCCTGGACGGGGGAGGGCGACCGCACGGACGTCACCTTCGACGTCACCGTGCCACTCAACATGTTCCTTGGCTCACCCCTGGATTCCCGGGAGCCGGCCGCCCGGTCGTCCTCTAATCGGCACGTCAACCCGCGCTTGCAGTGGGGGCCTTCCTCTTCGCTGTTCCCGAGGGGAAGCCCCCATACTATGTAGGCCTTTCTCTTTTCCTCCCCGCTGTCGAGGAGCCTCATGAACTTCGAGCTGACCGACGTCCAGCGCGAGATCCAGCGGATGACCCGCGAGTTCGCCGCCAAGGAGCTGATCCCCAACGCCCGCAAGTGGGATGAGACCCACGCGTGGCCCACGGACGCGGTGAAGAAGCTCGCGGAGCTGTCCCTGCTGGGCGTCGCCGTTCCCGAGAGCCACGGCGGCGCCGGGCTGGACAACGTCTGTTACGCCATCGCCATGGAGGAGATCAGCCGCGGCTGTGCCTCCACCGGCGTCATCATGAGCGTGAACAACTCGCTCTACTGCGACCCGGTGATGAAGTTCGGCAACGAGGAGCAGAAGGAGCAGTTCCTCACGCCCTTCGCCCGAGGCGACAAGCTCGGCTGCTTCGGCCTCACCGAGCCCGAGGCCGGCAGCGACGCCGCCGCCCAGAAGACCGTCGCGGTGCGCCGCGGTGACGAGTACGTCATCAACGGCTCCAAGAACTGGATCACCAACGGCCCGAAGGCGGACGCCATCGTCCTCTTCACGATGACGAACAAGGAGAAGGGCAACAAGGGCATCACCGCCTTCCTCGTTCCCACCAACACCCCCGGCTTCATCCGCGCCGAGCCCGACAAGAAGATGGGCATCAGCGCCGCCTGGTCCTGCTCCATGTTCTTCGAGGACATGCGCGTGCCGGCGAAGTACATGCTGGGCAAGGAGGGCGACGGCTTCAAGGTCGCCATGAGCACGCTGGACGGCGGCCGCATCGGCATCGCCTCCCAGGCGCTCGGCATCGCCCGCGCGGCGTACGAGGAGGCGGTCCGCTACTCGGGCGAGCGCAAGTCCTTCGGCAAGCCCATCCGCGAGCACCAGGCCATCCAGTTCATGATCGCCGACATGGCCACGGAGATCGACGCGGCCCGGCTGCTGGTGTGGCGCGCGGCGCTGATGAAGGACAAGGGCCAGCGCCACAGCCCGGAGAGTGCCATGGCCAAGCTGTACGCCAGCGAGATGGCCAGCCGCGTGGCGAACAAGGCCCTCCAGGTGCACGGCGGCATGGGCTACAGCAAGGAGATGGACGCCGAGCGCCACGTGCGCGACGCGCGCATCACCGAAATCTACGAGGGGACGAGCGAGATTCAGCGCATCGTCATCTCCGCCAACCTGTTGAAGGAGTAGGCGTGATGAAGCGGGTCCTTTTCCCTGCGGTCCTTCTTGTTTCGGCGGTGGCGCTCGCACAGGGCACGCCCGCGAAGAAGCCCTCCGGCGGGAAGCCCGCCTCGGCTCCGGCCACGGCCCCCGCGAAGAGCGAGGGGCCGGATGTCGAGCGCATGCCCTTCACGCCGGACTCCATCAAGGAGGTCGTCTCGTACAACCAGCCTCGTATCCAGGAGTGCTACGAGGACCACCTGGCGGAGAAGAACAAGAAGGTAGAGGGCCGGCTGATGACGTCCTTCACCATCGACGCCAACGGCCTGGTGAAGGGCGCGAAGGTGGTGAAGAAGTCGAGCACGCTGAAGGATTCGGGCCTGCACGACTGCGTGGTGGCGGTGCTGTCGTCCATGACGTTCCCCAAGCCTCCGGACGGCGCGGACCACCCCATCGAGTATCCGTTCAACCTCAAGGCCATCGAGTAGGAAGACCGCCGTGAACCTCGAGCTGACCGAGACCCAGACGCTGATCCGCGACACCGCCCGCAAGTTCGCGCGCGAGCGCGTGGCCCCGCAGGCCCGCACGCTGGATCGTGAAGAGCGCTTCCCCACCGAGCTCTACAAGGAGATGGGCGAACTGGGCCTGCTCGGGGTGAACATTCCGTCGAAGTACGGCGGCTCGGAGGCGGGCGTCGTCTCCTACGCGCTGGCGATGATGGAGATGGCGGCGGCGGACGCGTCCACGTCCGTGACGATGGCCGTGACGAACATGTGCGCGGAGCTCATCAACGCCTTCGGCACGGAGGCGCAGCGCGAGAAGTTCGTCTCGAAGCTGGTCTCCGGCGAGGCGATTGCCGGCTCCTTCGCGCTGTCGGAGCCGCACGCGGGCTCGGACCCGGGCGCGATGCTCACCTCGGCGGTGAAGCGCGGGGACACGTACGTCCTGAATGGCAGCAAGCAGTGGATCACGTCGGGCGCGTACGCGGGTGTCATGGTGGTGTGGGCGCGCACTTCGCCGACGGGGAACAAGGGCCTGTCGTGCTTCATCGTGGAGGGTGGGACGAAGGGTCTCATCATCGGCAAGCACGAGGACAAGATGGGGCTTCGCTCCTCGAACACGGTGTCGCTGACGTTCGAGGATTGTGTAATTCCCGCGGAGAACCTCCTGGGCTCGGAGGGGCAGGGCTTCCGGCTGGCGATGACGGCGCTGGACGGCGGGCGCATCGGCATCGCCTCGCAGGCGTGTGGCGTGGGCCGGGCGGCGCTGGAGGCGGCGGTGGCGTACTCGAAGGACCGCAAGGCCTTTGGTCAGGCCATCGGCGAGTTCCAGGCCCCGCGCTTCATGATGGCGGACATGAAGACGCAGCTGGAGGCGGCGGAGCTGCTGACGCTGCGCGCGGCGTACATGAAGGAGCAGGGCCAGCCGTTCTCGCGCGAGGCTTCCATGGCGAAGCTGTTCGCCAGCGAGATGAGCAACAAGCTGGCGGACAAGGCCGTGCAGCTCCACGGTGGCTACGGGTACATCGACGAGTTCCCGGTGGAGCGGTACTTCCGCGACGCCCGCGTGCAGACCATCTACGAAGGCACCAGCGAGGTGCAGCGGATGGTGATTGCCCGCGAGACGTTCAAGCTGCTGGGGTGAAGTGCGGGACGCGGGCCTCGTTCACCGGAGGGTGCGCGGTGGCATCAGCCCACCGTAATCCAGGCGGAAGATGCCCCCGAGCCGGCGCTGGAGGTCTTCGCTCCAGGCCGGGGTGCCGGGCTCGCTCGTCTCGACGGCCAGTTCCTCGCGCAGGCGGGCGGTTGCCTCAGACACATCATGAGCTTCCGTCAGGCAGCCTTCCTGGAAGCGCAGCTCGTGGACCTCGTTCCAACAGATGGCGGTGTGGGCGGTGTGTCTCCGCACCTCCCGCATGGGCTCGGGAAGGTCGAGGGCGTGGATGTATCCATCGCCCAGCAGCATTCCCCCGGTGAATGGAATGGGAGCGTGCAGGTCCTGGAATAGGACGGGCAGACGCTCCTTTTCATCGAGGTCGACCGAGGCTTCCCTGCCGAACAGCCGGGGCCCACGTCCGGTACGGATGCGCAGCCGCTCGACGTAGGGAAGCCGCAGGCGGAATTGTTCGAGGTACAGGGCCCCATCCGAGACGCCGTAGGTGCATTGGTAGCGTCCGACATCCGGGATGGAGACAACCTGGGGATGCAGTCCATGCGGCTCGGGCTGGAACAGTCCTGAGCCCCTGACAGCGTCGATGAAGAAGAAGCGCTCCCGGTAGTGGAGGGCGCCGCTCCAGTGGACAAACGTGGCCATTCCTCGTGTCAGGGTACCAGCGAGGTGCAGCGGATGGTGAATGCCCGCGAGACGTCCAGGCTGCTGGGCTGATGCCCTGGGGCCGGCCCGCGCGGTGAGCGCTGGCAGCGCTCAGCCGCGGGGCATTCAGCTCAGGCGAGGCGGTTCAGTAGCAGGCGCATTCCCTGCTGTTGATGCAGAAGCCACCGTTGAATCCGGCTTCAATGCATGGGTCAACGCAGAACGCCTGGCAGTCATAACTGAGTGGCGCCGCCTGGGACGCGGCAAAGGCCTGCGTTGCACCGAACGACACGACAAAACCAGCGGCGACGGCGAGCAGCACCTGTCCTGCCTTCTTCGCGGAACGAATCACTGTGACCTTTCAGGGTGGGTAGTCCGCCGTTGGGAACGGCGCGCGGACTACATCACTCCTGTCAGGCCGGTTCAAACGGGCCACTTCAGACTCAGTGGGAGGCCTGGACCACGGCCGCGGGGACCGCGCTCGCGGCCCCAGCCTCCGCGTCCGGCAGTTCCTCCTCCAGGTTGCGGATGTGCGGGTTCTGCCAGGCGACAATGGCCTGCACGACGAGCACGGCGCCCAGCACCGCGAAGAGCAGCGCGATGCCGCGCCCGGTGCCGGTGCCCACCCACGGCCCGAGGCTGTTCGCGAGCGCACCGTCCTTCGCCATCCACGGCTCGAAGAGCGTGTCGGACAGCACGCCCGCCAGCACCGAGGCCAGCGGCGCGGCGAGCAGGTTCACCATGCGCCGCACCGAGAACACGCGGCCCTGCACGTCCGGCGGCACCTTCTGCTGCCAGAGGGTCTGCCCGCAGCTCGCCACGATGGGGATGTTGAAGAGGAACAGCGCCGCGCAGACGCCCATCAGCCACGGACTTGGCGGAAGCACCGCCAGCATCAGCGGCAGGCCCGCCAGCAGCACGAAGCCGATCACGCCATGAATGCGGCGCTTTGGCCCGCCCCAGACGCCCATGGCGATGCCGCCGAAGAGCATGCCCAGCCCGGAGAGGGACATCACCTTCCCCAGCGTCGCCGCATCCGTGAAGCTCAGGATGAGCGGGGTGATGAGCACCATCACCATGCCCATGACGATGTTGACCACCGCGAGCAGCCCCAGCAGCCCCAGCAGCCCCGGCCGAGTGCGGATGAAGCGCCAGCCCAGCCCCATCTCCTTCCAGAGCGAGCCACGCGCCGCCGCGCCCTCCGCGGACACCGGCGGCTTCGGGAAGCGCACCATCAGCAGCGTCACCATGGAGAAGGCGAAGGTGGACAGGTCCATCAGGACGATGCCCTCCAGGCCAATCTTCAGGAGCAGCACGCCGGCCAGCACCGGAGACACGAGCTGCCCCACGCCCGAGGCCAGCTCCACGAAGCCGTTGGCCCGCGCCAGTTGCTCCTTCGGCACCATCAGCGTCGTGCTCGCCTGGAAGGCCGGCCAGCGGAAGGCGTTGAACAGCGCACTGAGGATGATGGGGCCGTAGAAGTGCCAGGACTCGAGCTTCCAGGCTCCCGCGGCACTGGCCTGGAGCAGGGCCCAGATGCAGATCGAGGCGATGCCCGACCCCAGGTCGCTCAGCAACATCACCTTCCGCCGGTCCCACCGGTCCACCAGCGCGCCCGCCAGGGGCGACACCAGCGCCATGGGCAGCAGGTAGAAGAAGGTGAGCAGCGAGAACTGCGTGACGGAGCCGGAGCGCTTGTAGATCTCGATGCCGAGCGCGAATTGAGTCACCCCCGAGCCGACGAGCGAGGCGACCTGGCCCAGCCAGGTGATGCCGAACGCGCGCGTCGGGCGGGGGGCTGCGGACTGTGGAGTCGGGTTCATGGAGGCAGTCATGTGAAGGGTGGGTCGCTCGGGGGCTCAGCCCACCCGGCGCGGAGTCTCGGTGTCGTTCGCGTCCGCGCTGGCTTTTGACAGCACGGAGGCCAGGGCGCGAGCGAGCGCTTCGTGGTTCGGAGCGGCCAGCAGGGAGTGGTGATCTCCGGGCAGCGTGACGACGTCCACGGTGTCGACGAGCACATCCCAGCCACGCGTCGGTCCTTCCCCCTGGAGGCCCTGCGTGTCCGCGCCCAGCAACAGCGTCAGCGCACCCTCCTGCGGCTTCAGGGTGTGGGCGTGGAGTGCGCCGAGGTTCGCGGTGAAGACGCGCTCCAGCGCCTGCCGCTGCTCCTCGGACACGGCCGCGAGCCGGGCGGGGTCCGCCTCGAAGAGGCCCGCCAGCGCGGAGGTGTCCGGCACGGGCTCGCCCCGGGCGTAGGACGTGGGGCTGGGTTCGATGAGGGCCAGCACCTCCACCTCCTCGCCGCGCAGGCGCAGCGCCCGGGCCATCTCGAAGGCGATGACCGAGCCGAGCGACCAGCCGCCCAGTCGATACGGGCCGTGCGGCTGAACGGTGCGGATGGCCTCGATGTAGAAGTAGGCCATCTCCAGGATGGACTCGAGCGGCGGCTCCGCGCCGTCGAGCCCCTGGGCCTCCAGTCCGTAGAAGGGCTGCCGCGGCCCGAGCTCCCGCGCCAGCGCGGCGTAGGTGAGCACGCCTCCGCCCACCGGGTGCACGCAGAAGAAGGGCGGCAGGTCTCCGCCCGTCTGGATGGGGACGAGCGGAATCCAGGGCGCGGGCTCGCGCCGGGCGAGGACGGCGAGCTGCTCCACCGTGGACGCCTGGAAGAGGGCGGCCAGCGGCAGCTTGCGTCCGGTGCGCTCGCGGAGCAGCCCCATGAGGCGCACCGCGAGCAGCGAGTGGCCACCCAGCGTGAAGAAGTCATCGTGGATGCCCACCGAGGGGACACCGAGCACCTCTTCGAAGACCCGGGTCAGGGCCAGCTCCAGCGAGTCGCGCGGAGCGACGTGCGCCACGTCCGAGCCCACCTGCGTCGGCGCCGGCAGCGCCCGTCGGTCCACCTTGCCGTTGGGGGACAGCGGCAGCGCGTCCAGGACGACGAGCGCCGAGGGCACCATGTGCTCCGGCAGCTTCGCCTGGAGGAAGGTCCGGATGGACGCCACGCTGGCGGTGGTGGCCTTGGGGACCACGTACCCGACGAGGCGCTTGTCACCCGGGTGGTCCTCGCGGACCACGACGACGGCCTCGCGCACGTCCTCGTGCGAGCAGAGGACGGTCTCCACCTCTCCCGGCTCTACGCGGAAGCCACGGATCTTCACCTGGAAGTCGACACGGCCCAGGTACTCCATCGTGCCGTCCGCCTTCCAGCGCACGCGGTCTCCCGTGCGGTACATGCGCGCACCGGGCGTGGGCTTGAAGGGGTTGTGGACGAAGCGCTCGGCGGTCAGCTCCGGCCGGCCGAGGTAGCCACGCGCGACGCCCTCGCCGCCGATGAACAGCTCTCCGGGCACTCCCACCGGCACCGGCTGCCGCTGGTCGTCGAGGACGTAGAGCTGCGTGTTCCCGACGGGACGGCCGATGGTGGCCGGTCCGTCCGACTGGCGCAGGGCGTAGGTGGAGTACGTCGTCGTCTCGGACGGGCCGTAGAGGTCGTACACCTTCTGGACGTTGGGCTGCGCGTAGAGCTGGCGCACCAGGGTCGTGGACAGCGGCTCACCGGCCAGGTTCACCACCCGCACGCTCTCGGGCAGCGGACCCGAGCGCAGCAGCTCCGCCATGACGGAGGGCACCGTGTTGACGAGTGTCACCCGGTTCGCGGCCGGCAGCGTGGGCAGGGCCAGGGCGTTGTCCGCCACCACCACCGTGCCGCCCGTGGTCAGCGGGAGGAACAGCTCGAAGATGGACAGGTCGAAGTTGATGGACGTGGCGAACAGCGTGCCGGCGAGCACCTCGGGCGGGAAGATGGTGCGCGCCCAGGCCAGGAAGGCCACCGCGTTGCGGTGCTCGATGGCCACGGCCTTGGGACGGCCCGTGGAGCCGGACGTGTAGATGAGGTACGCGAGCTGGTTGCTGGAGACCCGAGGCAGCACGGCCGACGGTGCGGCGGCGCTGGCCTGCACTTCGTCCGAGTCCACGCACAGCATGCGCGCCGAATTCTCGGGCAGCACCGACGCGAGGGCGGCGCGGGTGAGCACGAGGGCTGCCCGCGAGTCCTCCAGGATGAAGCCCAGGCGCTGGCTCGGGTAGGCCGGATCCAGCGGGACGTAGTGGCCGCCGGCCTTCAGGATGGCCAGGAGCGAGATGACCAGGTCGAGTCCGCGCTCCAGGCAGACGCCGACCGGCGTCTCCTCACGCACCCCGAGCGAGCCCAGCAGCTTCGCGAGCCGTGCGGCGCGACCGTCCAGCTCGGCGAAGGTGACGGACTCCTCACCCGCGATGACAGCGACGGCGTCGGGCGTGCGGGTGGCCTGCTGCTCGAAGAGGGAGGCGAGCGAGGCGTCGCGCGGGAAGTCCAGGTCGGTGGCGTTCCACTCCACCAGGACGCGCTGGCGATCCTGCTCGTCCATGATGGAGACGTCCGCGAGCGTGCTCGTCGTGGGGGCGACCAGCGACAGCAGGGCGCGGCTCCACTGCTCCAGGACGCGCTGGATGCTCTCGCGCTCGAAGCGGGGCTCCTCGTAGGTGAGGCGCAGCTTCGTGGTGCGGCCGGGGACCACGAGGGCGGTGAGGGGGTAGTGGGTGTGCTCGCCGCCCTCCACGTCCTTCAGCGACATGGCAGTGGTGCGCTGCTCCATCGACTCGTCGATGGGGTAGTTCTCGAAGACGAGGAGCGACTCGAACAGCGCGGAGCCGCGCGGCACCTGCGACAGTGACTGGACGTGCACCAGCGGCGTGTGTTCGTGGTTGCGCGTCTGCTGCTGCTGGGCCTTGAGCTGCTCCAGCCACGTGGCCACGGGCGTGGCCGCGGCGGGCACGTGGATGCGCACGGGCACGGTGTTGATGAGCAGGCCCACCATGGCCTCGGCACCCGGCAGCTCGGGCGGGCGGCCCGCCACGGTGTTGCCGAAGACCACGTCCTGCTCACCGCTGTGACGGCTGAGCACGAAGCCCCACGCGGCCATCGTCAGCGTGGAGAGCGTGAGCTGGTGCTGGCGCGCGAAGGCCTGGAGCGCGGCGGACTGCTGCTGCGTGAGCGGGAGATCCAGCGTCTGCTGCCGGGCCTGGACGCCCGCCGACGGCCCGACGTGGGTGTCCGCGGGCAGCGGGGTGGGCGCGGAGAAGTCCTCGAGCGTGGTGCGCCAGAAGGCGTCATCCGCCGCCGTGTCGCGGCGCTGCAGCCAGGCGATGTAGTCGCGGTACGCCGGGCGCGCGGGGAGCTTCGGCGTGGTGCGGCCGGACGCGAAGGCGTCGAAGAGGATGAAGACGTCCTGGAGGATGGGGCTGAGGCTCCAGCCGTCCAGGAGCAGGTGGTGGTGGCTCCACAGGAAGCGCCACGTGTCGTCCGCCAGGCGCACCGCCGTCATCCGCATCAGCGGCGGCCGGCGCAGGTCGAAGCCACGACGGCGATCCTCGGCCTGGAGCTCGGCGAAGCGGGCCTTCTGCTCCGGGACGGACAGGGCGCGCCAGTCGAGCTGATCCCACGGCAGCTCCGCGTGCGCGTGCACCACCTGGAGCGGCGTATCGACGCCGTCCCAGACGAAGCCCGTGCGGAGGATGGCGGTGCGGTCGATGAGCGCCTGCCACGCCTTCCGGAAGTCGGCGACGTCCATGGAGCCGCTGGCCGTCCAGGCGAGCTGCTCGAAGTAGGCGCCGGACTTGGGGGACAGCAGGGTGTGGAAGAGCAGACCCTGCTGGAGCGGGGACAGCGGGTAGAGGTCCTCGACGCCGGCGTGGAGCAGCGTGTCGAGCGCCGGCTGGGTGAGCGTGGCGAGCGGGAAGTCCGCGGTGCCCCGGCGCTTCGCGTCGTCGGTGTGGCTCTCGGTGATGAGGGTGCGGAGCCGCGCGAGGAAGCGCTGAGCCAGCGCCTGGATGGTGGCCTCGCGGTGCAGGTTGGCGCTGTACGCGAACGTGAGCTGCAGCTGGCCCTCGCGCACGGAGCCGCCCACCTCGAGCGGATGCATCCGGAGCGCTTCGTTCGGGACCTCGGTGCCGGCGGACTCCCTGGCGAACGAGAGCATGGCCGACGTGTCGGAGGCCCCGTCGAACTGGCCCAGGTAGTTGAAGGCCACCTGCGGAAGCGGCATCGCGCGCAGTGGAGCGCTGAGCGCGTCGGGCCCCAGCCACTTGATGATGCCGAAGCCCACGCCGTGGTGGGGCACGTGGCGCAGGGACTCACGCACCGCGCGCACACCATCGCCCGGCGTGCCTCCCTGGGGCATGGACAGGTGCACGGGGTAGATGCTGGTGAACCAGCCGACGGAGCGGGAGAGGTCCACGCCGTCGACGAGCGAGTCCTCACGGCCGTGGCCTTCGAGGTTCACCCACACGTCGGGCTGTCCCGTCCAGTCCGCCAGTTCCTGGGCCAGGGCGGTGAGCAGCACATCCTGGATGTTGCTGCGCCAGGCCGTGGGCACTTCGCGCAGCAGGGCCCGCGTCTCCTCGGAGTCGAGGGCGAGGGTGACGGTGCGGGCGGAGCCGAAGGTGTTGGGGCCTTCGTGGTCCACCGGCAGGGGCGCCGGAGGCGTGGCGGCGTGCTTCAGCCAGTGGCGCTGGGCTTCCTGCTTCAGCGCGTCCGACTGCGCGTACTGCTGGAGCTTGTTCGCCCAGGTCTGGAAGGACGTCGTCTTCGGAGGCAGCGAGGACTGAGCGCCCTTGAGCAACTGCTGGTAGGTGGTCTGGAGGTCCTCCAGCAGCACGCGCCAGGAGACGGCATCCACGACGATGTGGTGCACGCAGATGAGCAGCCGCTGGGTGCCCGCCAACTGGAAGAGGGCGGCGCAGAGCAGGGGCGGCTGGCTCAGGTGGAAGGAGGACTGGAGGCGGGTGGCATGGGCCTCCATCGTGGAGATCTGCTCGGAGGCCGGCAGTGCGGAGAGGTCGTGGTGCTCCAGGCGGAGGGGAGCCTCATCGACCGCGGCGTTGTCCTGAGCCCAGGAGCCGTCGTCCTGCTTGCGGAAGCGCAGGCGCAGGGCGTCGTGGTGGGCGAGCAGGGTGCGCAGGGCCTTGTCCAGCACGTCCAGTTGCAGCGGCTGATGTGCGGCCAGTAGCAGCGACTGGTTGAAGTGGTGCGGATGGGAGGCCTGGTGCTGGAGGAAGTACGTCTGCACGGGCGTCAGCGGGACGGGGCCGGTGACGGGGCCCTGGTCGATGGCGGCCAGGGCGGAGGCGGAGCGGGCGGCGACGGCCAGCTCGGCCACGGTGTGGTGCTGGAAGAGGTGACGGGCGGTGAGTGGGAAGCCGGCCTGGCGCGAGCGAGAGACGACCAGGAGGCTGAGGATGGAGTCGCCGCCGAGGGAGAAGAAGTTGTCGTGGATGCCGACGCGGGGCAGACGCAGGACGGCGGCCCAGATGTCGGCCAGCTTCTGCTCCACCTCGTCTCGGGGCGCGACGTACTCACCCTGCGGGAGCTGCTGCGTGGCGTCCGGGGTGGGCAGGGCCTTCTTGTCCAGCTTGCCCGTCGCGTTCAGGGGCAGCGCGGCCAGGACGACGAAGGCCGAGGGCACCATGTACTCGGGTAGCCGCTGCTTGAGGGCATCGCGCAGGGCCGCGAGGTCCAGCTCGGCGCCGGGCTTCGGGACTGCGTAGGCGACGAGGCGCTTGTCTCCCGGGGCGTCCTCGCGCACCAGCACCACCGCCTCGTGGACGGAAGGCTGGTCGAGCAGGGCGGCTTCGATCTCCCCCAGCTCGATGCGCAGGCCGCGGAGCTTCACCTGGAAGTCGACGCGGCCCAGGTACTCGAGCTCGCCGTCTTCCGTCCAACGCACGCGGTCTCCCGAGCGGTAGAGCCGCGCTCTGGGCTCGGTGCTGAACGGATCCGGGATGAAGCGCTCGGCCGTCAGCTCCGGGCGGTCCAGGTAGCCCCGGGCCACGCCCACGCCGCCGATGTACAGCTCTCCGGGCACTCCGATGGGTTGCGGCCGGAGCGCCGCGTCCAGGACGTACAGGCGCGTGTTCGGGATGGCCCGGCCGATGCTCAGGCGCTCCGGGTTCATCGAGCCCTGCGTCATCGTCGCGACGATGGTGATCTCCGTCGGGCCGTAGGCATTTACGAACGTGCGGCCCTTCACCCAGCTTCGCGCCAGCGCGGGGGAGCAGGCCTCGCCACCGGACGCCACCATGCGCAGCTCGGGCAGCGCCTCGGGCTGGAGCGTGGACAGGGCGGTGGGCGTCGCCAGCAGCACCTCGATGCGCTGCTGCGCCAGGGTCGCCTGGAGCGGCTCACCGGGCAGGAGCTGCTCGCGCGTGGCCAGGACCAGGGTGGCCCCGGACAGCAGCGAGGAGAAGACCTCCCACACCGACGCGTCGAACGCGGGCGACGCGAGCTGCAAGGCACGCTGGCCCGGCTGGATGCGCAGGCCCTGGATGATGGCCAGTGCCGTGTTCACGAGGCCGTGGTGGTGCAGCAGGGTCCCCTTGGGCCGCCCCGTGCTACCCGACGTGTAGATGACGTACGCGAGGCTCTCCGGCGTGACGCTCGCCGCCGGAGCGGTGTCCGGCAGGCGGGACAGGGCCTCGGACTCCTCGTCCAGGCACAGCACCTGCGCGCCATGCGCCGGCAGGCGATCCACCAGGGCCCGGTGCGTCAGCAGCACCTTCGAGGCGGAGTCCTCCAGGTAGTACTTCAGTCGCTCGGGCGGGTGCGCCGGGTCCAGCGGCAGGAAGGCGCCACCCACTTCGAGCGCGGCGAGCATGGCCACCACGAGGTCCGGGCTGCCACGCTCCAGGCACAGGGCCACGCGGCCCTCGGCGCCGACGCCGAGCGACAGCAGCCGGTGCGCGAGCTGACGCGCACGCTGCTGGAGCTGACGGAACGTGAGGGACACGTCCCCCGCGACGAGCGCGGTGGCGTCCGGCATGTGGTCCACGATCTGATGGAAGACCTGCGGGACGCAGGGGTCCGCGGGGAGCGCGGCGTCCGTGGCATTCCACTCCACCACGACGCGATGCCGCTCCTCGGCCTCCATCATCGTCACGTCCCCGAGGTTCTTCGTCTCCGGGGCCGCGAGGGACAGCAGGGCCAGGCGCCACTGCTCCAGCACGCGCTCCATGCTGTTCCGCGCGAAGCGGGGCTCCTCGAAGGTGAGGCGCAGGCGCAGCTTCTGGCCGGGGAGGATGGTGGCGGTGATGGGGTAGTTGGTGCGCTCCACGCCCTCCACGTCCCGCACCGACATGGCCGACGTGCGCTGCGTGAGCGAGTCGTCGATGGGGTAGTTCTCGAAGACCAGCAGCGACTCGAACAACTGCGTGCCCCGGGGCACCGGCGCCAGCGACTGGATGCGCGCCAGCGGCGTGTGCTCGTGGTTGCGGGACTGCTGGTACGTCGCCTGAAGCCCCTGCAGCCATGCGGGCACAGGCGTGGACGCGTCCGGGAGCGGGATGCGCACCGGCAGCGTGTTGATGAGCAGGCCCACCATGTCCTCGGCGCCGGGCAGCTCGGGCGGACGGCCCGCCACCGTGTTGCCGAAGACGACGTCCTGCTCGCCGGCGTGACGGCCGAGGACGAAGCCCCAGGCCGCCATCATCAGGATGGACAGCGTGAGCTGGTGCTGGCGCGCGAAGGCCTGGAGCGCGTTCGACTGCTCCAGCGTGAGCGCCACCTCCAGCATGTGCTGGGCGGCGTGCTGGCCCTCGGGGACGGTGGCGTGGGTGTCGGCCGGCAGCGGGGTGGGCGAGCTGAAGCCCTGGAGCGCGGCCCGCCAGAAGGCGTCATCCGCCTCCGTGTCGCGACGCTGCAGCCAGGAGATGTAGTCGCGGTACGGCGGCCGGGCCGGCAGCCTGGGCTCACGGCCCGAGGCAGAGGCGTCGAACAGGGTGAAGACGTCCTGGAGCACGGGGCTGAGGCTCCAACCGTCGAGCAGCAGGTGGTGGTGGCTCCACAGGAAGCGCCACGTGTCCTCGTTCAGGCGCACCGCCGTCATCCGCATCAGCGGCGCCTTGCGCAGGTCGAAGCCCCGGGCGCAGTCATCCTTCAGGAGCTGGGCGAAGCGGGTCTTCTGCTCGGCCTCGGACAGGGAGCGCCAGTCGAGCTGTTCCCACGGCAGCTCCGCGTGCGCGTGCACCACCTGGAGCGGCGACTCGAGGTCCGACCAGGCGAAGCTCGTGCGGAAGACGGGCGTGCGGTCGATGAGCGACTGCCAGGCCCGACGGAAGTGCGCCATGTCCACGGCGCCGCTGACGGTCCACGCGAGCTGCTCGAAGTACACGCCGGACTCGGGAGAGAGCACGGTGTGGAAGAGCAGGCCCTGCTGGAGCGGGGAGAGCGGGTAGAGGTCCTCGACACCGGCGCCCTCCTGCTGGAGCAGCGCGTCCAGCGCGGGCTGGGTGAGCGTGGCGAGCGGGAAGTCCGCGGTGCCCCGGCGCTTCGCATCGTCGGAGTGGCTCTCCGTGATGAGGGCGCGCACGTGCGTGAGGAAGCGCTGGGACAGCGCCTCGATGGTGGTCCGCGCGTGCAGGTTCTCGCTGTAGATGAAGAGGAGGCTCAGGCGCCCGTCCAGCACGGAGCTGTTGAGCTCCAGCGGGTGCATGCGGATCGCCTCCGGCGCGAAGTGCGCGCCGGACGGATCGTTGGACAGGGAGAGGATGGCGTTGGCATCCGAGGAGGCATCGAGCTGGCCGAGGTAGTTGAAGGCCACCTCCGGCGTGGGCAGTGCGCGCAGGGGGGCGCTGACCTCGTCCGGGCCCAGGTACTTGAGGATGCCGAAGCCCACGCCGTGGTGGGGGATGTGGCGCAGCGACTCGCGCACCGTGCGCATGCCATCACCCGCCGTCCCGCCGCGAGTCATGGGGAAGTGCACCGGGTAGATGCTGGTAAACCAGCCGACGGATCGGGACAGGTCCACTCCCTCGATGAGGGAGTCCTCGCGGCCGTGGCCTTCCAGGTTCACCCACACGTCCTGCTGGCCCGTCCAGTCGGAGAGGGCCTGGGCCAGGGCGGTGAGCAGCACGTCCTGGATGTTGCCGCGCCACGCGGTGGGCACCTCGCGCAGCAGCGCCCGCGTCTCCTCGGTGTCCAGGGTGAGGGTGACGGTGCGAGCGGAGGCGTAGGTGTTGAGGCCAGCGCTGTCGGTGGGCAGGGGCGCCGGAGGCGTGGCGACATGCCGCAGCCACGTCCGGGCCTCCTTCTTCATCGCGTCGGACTGCGCGTACTGCTGGAGCTTGTTCGCCCAGGTCTGGAAGGACGTCGTCTTGGGCGGCAGCGAGGGCTCAACGCCTCTCACCAGCTGCTGGTAGGTGGTCTGGAGATCCTCCAGCAGCACGCGCCAGGAGACGGCATCCACCACGATGTGGTGCACGCAGATGAGCAGCCGCTGGGTGCCTGCCAGTTGGAAGAGGGCCGCGCAGAGCAGGGGCGGCTGGCTCAGGTGGAAGGAGGACTGCAGGCGGGTGGCGTGAGCCTCCATCGTGGAGAGCTGCTCGGAGGCCGGCAGCGCGAAGAGGTCATGGTGCTCCAGGCGGAGGGGAGCCTCATCGATCGCGGCGTTGTCCTGGGCCCAGGAGCCGTCGTCCTGCTTGCGGAAGCGCAGGCGCAGGGCGTCGTGGCGGACGAGCAGGGTGCGCAGGGCCTTGTCCAGCACGTCCAGTTGCAGCGGCTGATGCGCGGCCAGCAGCAGGGACTGGTTGAAGTGGTGCGGATGGGAGGCCTGGTGCTGGAGGAAGTACGTCTGCACGGGCGTCAGCGGGACGGGGCCCGTGACGGGACCCTGGTCGATGGAGGCCAGGGCGGAGGCGGTCCGGGCAGCGACGGCGAGCTGCGCCACGGTCTGGTGCTGGAAGAGGTGACGGGCGGTGAGTGGGAAGCCGGCCTGGCGCGAGCGAGAGACGACCAGGAGGCTGAGGATGGAGTCGCCGCCGAGGGAGAAGAAGTTGTCGTGGATGCCGACGCGGGGCAGGCGCAGGACGGCGGCCCAGATGTCGGCCAGCTTCTGCTCCACCTCGTCGCGAGGCGCGACGAAGTTCGAGCCCACCTGGGCGTTGTTGGACGCGTCCGGTGCGGGCAGCGCCTTGCGGTCGATCTTCCCGTTGTGGGTGAGGGGCATGGCCTCCAGCACGACGAAGGCCGCCGGCACCATGTAGTCGGGCAACCGTTGCTGGAGGTGGCCGCGCAGCGCCGTCACATCCAGGGAGACGGGCTCCGCCCCCTCCGCCACGGGAGAGGGGACGACGTACGCCACGAGGCGCTTGTGGCCCGGCTCGTCCTCGCGCGCCAGCACCATCGTCTCGCGCACGCCCGGGTACGCGAGCAGCGCGGTCTCAATCTCTCCCAGCTCGATGCGGAAGCCGCGGATCTTCACCTGGAAGTCCAGGCGGCCGAGGTAGTCCAGCGAGCCGCTCTCCCTCCAGCGCGCCTTGTCGCCGCTGCGGTAGAGCCGCGCACCCGGCACCGTGGAGAACGGGTCCGGCACGAAGCGCTGCGCCGTGAGCTCCGGCCGGCCCAGGTAGCCACGGCCCAGGCCCGCGCCGCCCACGTACATCTCTCCGGGCACGCCCACCGGCACCGGCTGCATGTGCTCGTCGAGCACGTACACCTTCAGGTCCGGGATGGGCACGCCCACGTCGCTGCCCGGCGCCTCGCGCGAGTCCACCTCGGCCAGGGGCCTGTACGTCACGTGCACCGTGGTCTCGGTGATGCCGTACATGTTGATCAGCCGGGGCGCGTCCTCCGGGTGGCGCGCGTACCAGGGCTTGAGGCTGGCGAACTCCAGCGCCTCGCCGCCGAAGATGACGTAGCGGAGCGACAGCCCTTCGTGCTCGCCCGTGCGCTCCTCGTGGTGGATGAGCTGACGGAAGGCGGAGGGCGTCTGGTTGAGCACCGTGACGCCTTCGCGGCGCAGCAGCGCGTGGAAGTCCGCCGGGGTGCGGCTCACCTCGAAGGGCACCACCACCAGCTTGCCGCCGTAGAGCAGCGCGCCCCACAGCTCCCACACGGAGAAGTCGAAGGCGTACGAGTGGAACAACGTCCACACGTCCTTCTGGCCGAAGTCGAACCAGGCATCCGTGGCGCGGAACAGGCGCACCACCTGCCGGTGCTCGATCTGCGCGCCCTTGGGCCGGCCGGTGCTGCCGGAGGTGTAGATGATGTAGGCCAGGTTGTGCGGCTGCACGTCGGAGATCGGCGTGTGCGACGGCTCATTGGCCCAGGCCGGGGACGCGTCGTCCAGGCAGAGCACCCGGGCGTTTCCGGTGGGCACCTCGTCACGCAGGTGGCGCTGGGTGAGCACCACCGGCACGCGGGTGTCCTCACACATGAAGGCGAGGCGGTCCTTCGGGTAGGCCGGGTCCAACGGCAGGTAGGCGCCGCCGGCCTTGAGGATGGCCATCAGGCCCACCACCAGCTCCAGCGAGCGCTCCACCGCGAGGCCGACCGGCACCTCGGGGCCCACGCCCAGCGAGCGCAGGTGGTGCGCGATGCGGTTGGCACGCTCGTCGAGCTGCCGGTAGGTGAGGTGCTGCTCCTCGTAGACCACGGCGACGTTGTCCGGCGTGCGCGCGACCTGGGCCTCGAAGAGGGACGAGAGCGACGCGTCGCTGAAGTAGTCAGCGGACTGGGCGTTGCCACCGGCGACGAGCTGCTTCCACTCGGCGTCCGCCAGCATCGGCAGCTCGGCCAGCCGCTGGTCCGCGGAGGTGGCCACGCCCTCGAGCAGCCGCCCGAAGTGCCGCACCATGCGCTCGATCGTGGACGCCGTGAAGAGGTCCGCGTCGTAGTTGAACGTGCCCTCCAGCCCGTCCGCCGTCTCCTGCACGGAGACGGTGAGGTCGAACTTGGACGTGCCGTTGTCGAGCTCCTGGAGCCGCACGGAGACGTCGGGCAGCTCGGGCGCGCTCGTCGGCGCGTTCTGGAGGACGAACATCACCTGGAACAGTGGCTGGCGGGACAGGTCGCGCGTGGGCTCCAGCACGTCCACCAGCTTCTCGAAGGGGATGTCCTGGTGGGCGTAGGCGCCCAGCGTGGAGTCCTTCACCCGGGCCAGCAGCTCACGGAAGGTCGGGTTGCCCTCCAGGCTGGCGCGCAGCACCAGCGTGTTGATGAACATGCCGAGCTGCGACTCCAGCTCCTGCGTGCGGCGGCCCGCGATGGGGGTGCCCACCGCCAGGTCCTTCTTTCCGGAGTAGCGGCTGAGCACCGTCTGGAAGCCGGCCACCAGCACCATGAACAGCGTGGCGCCCTCCTGACGGGCCAGCGTCTTGAGGCCCTCCGTCACCGCCTTGGGGAACCGCGCGGCCACCGTGCCGCCTCGCTGGCGGCGCACGGCGGGACGGGGGAAGTCGGTGGGCAGCTCCAGCGGCTCCAGCCCGGCGAGCTGCTGCTTCCACCAGCCGAGCTGCGAGTCGAGCACCTCGCCCTGGAGCCAGCCACGCTGCCAGACGGCGTAGTCCGCGTACTGCACCGGCAGCTCCGGCAGCGGTGAGGGCTGGCCGGAGTGGAAGGCCACGTACAGCGCGCCCAGCTCGCGCACCAGCACGCCCACGGACCAGCCGTCCGAGATGATGTGGTGCGTGTTGAGCATCAGCACGTGTGCGTGCTCTCCCAGCTTCAGCAGCGAGGTCCGCATCAGCGGGCCCTCGGCGAGGGAGAAGGGCGCGCGTGCGTCCTCCATGGCGCGGCGCTGCACCTCCGCGCGAGCCTCGGCGTCGGACAGGGAGGACAGGTCCACCCCGGCCAGCTCGAAGCGGGCGGGCGGATGGATGACCTGCACCGGCTGGCCCTCGTCCTGGCCCACCGCGAAGGTGGTGCGCAGTACCTCGTGACGGTGGACGAGCGCTTCGAAAGCCCGGCGCAGCGACTCCACGTCCAGCGTGCCCGTGAGCCACAGTGCCACCGGCATGTTGTACGAGGCGTCGCCCGGCATGAGCTGGTCCACGACCCACAGGCGCTGCTGCGCGAAAGACAGCGGCAGGGGCTTCTCTCGCGACGTCGTCACCAGCGGCGGGAGCCGCGTGCCCGTCAGCCCGAGCGTCTCGATGCGCTCGGCGAGCCGGCCCGGAGTGCTGGCCTCGAACAGCATGCGCAGGGGGAACTCGAAGCCGAGGCTGGAGCGGACGCGCGACACCACGCGCGTGGCCAGCAGCGAGTGACCTCCCAGCGCGAAGAAGTCGTCGCTCAGGCCCACCGCGGGCAGGCCGAGCACCGTCGCGAAGGCGTCCGCCACCAACTGCTGCACCGGCGTGCGCGGGGCATCATCGGCCGTCAGCGTCGTCGCGGCGTCGGCGCCCGTCGGCGCGGGCAGCGCCTTGCGGTCCACCTTGCCGTTCGCATTGAGCGGCCAGGCGGGGAGGGTGACGAAGGCCGCGGGCACCATGTACTCTGGCAGCGTGCGCGACAGGTGCTCACGGAGCGCCGAGGGCGCGGGCACCTTGCCGTCCGGGGCCACCAGATAGGCGACGAGCTTGCGGTCCCCGTGCTCCTCGCGCACCAGCACCACCGCTTCCGTCACGTCCGGGTGCGCCTGGAGCGCGGTCTCAATCTCCCCCAGCTCGATGCGGAAGCCGCGCAGCTTCACCTGGTGGTCCACGCGGCCCACGAACTCGATGTCCCCGCTGGCGCGCAGGCGCACGAGGTCGCCCGTGCGGTACAGCCGCGCTCCCGGCACCTTGGAGAACGGGTCCGGGATGAACTTCTCCGCCGTCAGGTCCGGACGCTCGTGGTACCCGCGCGCCACGCCGTCGCCGCCCAGGTAGAACTCGCCCACCACGCCCCGAGGAACCGGCCGCAGGGCCGCATCCAGGACGTAGCCCGTCGTGTTCGCGAGCGGACGGCCGATGGGAATGCTCCGCACCCCGGCGTCCACCGACTCCACCCGGTGCCACGTCGCGAAGGTGGTGGTCTCCGTCGGGCCGTACACGTGCAGCAGGCGCCGCGGTGCCCCCACTTCCAACAGGCGCCGCACCGCCTCCGGGTCACTCGCCTCGCCGCCGAAGAGCACGTGCTTCGCCGTGCTGAAGCCCTTCGGGTACTCGCGCGCCATGCGGTTGAAGAGCGCCGTGGTCACGAACAGGGTGGTGATGCCGTTGTCGCGCACGGCCTTCGCCAGGTCCGCGGGGACCAGCGACGTGTCGCGTGGCACCAGCACCAGCCGCGCGCCGCACAGGAGCGCGCCCCACACCTCGAAGGTCGCCGCGTCGAAGGACGTGTTGGAGAGCTGCGCCACCCGGTCCTCGGGCGTCAGCCGGACGTAGTCCGTCTCCATCACCAGCCGGACGATGGCCTGGTGGTGCACGGCCACGCCCTTGGGCCGGCCCGTGGAGCCGGAGGTGTAGATGATGTACGCCAGCCCCTCCGGCGTGACGTGCGAGCGCACGCGCTGGTGGGGCAGGGCGTTGAGGACGGACTGCTCCGTGTCCAGGTTCAGCGGGAGGATGCCGGGGGCCTCCAGTCCCTCACCCAGCGTGCCGTGCGTCAGGAGGATGGGGACGCCGCTGTCGGCCAGCATGTACGCGAGCCGCTCGGACGGGTGCGCGGAGTCCAGCGGCACGTAGGCGCCGCCGGCCTTGAGGATGGCGAGCATCGCCACCACCAGGTCCACCGAGCGCTCCATGCAGATGCCCACGCGCACCTCGGGCCCCACGCCCATGCCCACCAGCCGGCGCGCGAGCCGGTTGGCCCGGTGCTCCAGCTGCGCGTACGTCACCGTCTCGTCGCCCGCGACGATGGCGACGGCCTCCGGCGTGCGCTCCGCCTGCGCCTCGAAGAGCGAGTGCACGCAGGCCTCGCGCGGGAACTCCGTGCCGGTGGCGTTCCACTCCACCAGCACCTCGCGCTGCTCCGCCTCCGTCATCAGCGCCAGCGTGTCCACCCGCTGCTGCGGCGTCCGGCAGATGCCCTCCAGCAGCCGCTGGTAGTGCGCGACCAGCCGCTCCATGGTGGCGGCCTCGAAGAGGTCCGCGTCGTAGTTGAGGTAGCCGCCCAGCCCCTGCGCCGTCTCCGCCAGGGACAGCGTGAAGTCGAACTTGGACGTGCCGTTGTCGATCTCCTGCAGGCGCACGGAGAGGCCCGGGAGCGCCGGGTCGCCCATGGGCGCGTTCTGCAGGGCGAACATCACCTGGAAGAGCGGCTGGCGGGACAAATCACGCGTGGGCTCCAGCTCCTCCACCAGCTTCTCGAACGGGACGTCCTGGTGGGCGAAGGCACCCAGCGTCATGTCCTTCACCCGGGACAGCAGGGTGCGGAACGTCGGCCGGTCCTCCATGCGTCCGCGCAGCACCAGCGTGTTGACGAACACGCCGAGCAGCGACTCCAGCTCCTGGCTGCCCCGGCCCGCGATGGGCGTGCCGAGCGTCACGTCCTTCTGTCCGGAGTACCGGGACAGCAGCACCTGGAAGCCCGCCACCAGCACCATGAACAGCGTGGCCCCTTCCTGCCGGGCCAGCGTCTTGAGGCTCTCGGCGAGCGCCTGCGGGAAGCCCACGCCCACCATGCCGCCGCGCTGGCGGCGCACCGCGGGACGCGCGAAGTCCGTGGGCAGCTCCAGCGGCGCGATGCCCTGGAGTTGCTCCTTCCACCAGCCGAGCTGCGAGTCGAGCACCTCGCCCTTCAGCCAGTCGCGCTGCCACACCGCGTAGTCCGCGTACTGCACCGGCAGCTCCGGCAGCGGGGAGGCCCGGCCGGCCTGGAAGGCGCCGTAGAGCGTGGCCAGCTCGCGCACCAGCACGCCCACGGACCAGCCGTCGGAGATGATGTGCTGCATGTTGAGCAGCAGCACGTGCTCCTCGTCGCCCAGCCGCATCAGGGAGGCGCGGAGCAGGGGGCCCTCGGAGAGGGAGAAGGCCTGGCGCGCCTCGTCCTGGCAGCGGCGCAGCGCCTCGTCACGAGACTCCGGCGTGGACTCGGCGGAGAGCTCCACCACCGGCAGCTCGAAGCGCGCGGGCGGGTGGATGAGCTGCGCCGGCTCGCCGTGCTTCACGGTGAACGTGGTGCGCAGCACCTCGTGGCGGCGGACGATTTCCTCGAAGGCCTGGCGCAGCGCCTCCACGTCCAGCCGGCCGGACAGCCAGAGGGCGGCGGGGATGTTGTACGCGGCGTCCCCGGGGATGAGCTGGTCCACGAACCAGAGGCGCTGCTGGGCGAAGGACAGGGGCAGGGTGCTGTTGCGCGAGGCACGGACCAGGGCGGGCGCCTGCGCCTTCGTCGCGGAGGCCAACAGATTCCGGGCGAGCGCCGAGACGGTGGGCGACTCGAAGAGGCTGCGCAGCGTGAGCGTCAGGCCCAGGCTGGCGCGGATGCGGGACACCACGCGCGTGGCCAGCAGCGAATGGCCTCCGAGCGCGAAGAAGTCGTCATTCACGCCCACGCGTGGCACGCCGAGCACCTCCGCGAAGGCGTCCGCCACCAACTGCTCCACCGGCGAGCGCGGGGCCTCGGACGGGTCGACGGACACCGGCTGGGCCGCCTCCGGCGCGGGCAGGGCCTTGCGGTCCAGCTTGCCGTTGGGCGTCAGCGGCAGTTGCTCCAGGGCCACGAAGGCCGTGGGCACCATGTACTCGGGCAGGCGCTCGCGCAGCCAGGCGCGCAGGGCCGCGGTGTCCGCGTTCGGGGCGACGACGTAGGCCACCAGTCGCGTGTCCTCCGCGTCCCCGCGCGCCACCACCACCGCGTCGCTCACGGCGGGGTGCTTCACCAGCTCGGACTCCACCTCGCCCAGCTCGATGCGGATGCCGCGCACCTTCACCTGGAAGTCCAGGCGGCCCAGGTACTCCAGCTCGCCGTCTGGCAGCCACCGGGCCCGGTCGCCCGTGCGGTACAGCCGCGCTCCAGGCTCCGTGCCGAAGGCGTCCGGGACGAAGCGCTCCGCCGTCAGCTCCGGCCGCCCCAGGTAGCCCCGGGCCACGCCCGTGCCGCCGATGTACAGCTCGCCCGGCACGCCCACGGGCAGCGGCCGCAGCCGCGCGTCCAGCACGTACAGCCGCGTGTTCGCGAACGGCCGGCCAATGGTGATGCGGTCCGGGTCCACCGGGCCCGGCGTCACCGAGGCGCACACCGTCGTCTCCGTGGGGCCGTACGCGTTCAGCATCAAGCGGCCCTCGGCCCAGCGGCGCGCCAGGGCCGGAGGCAGGGCTTCACCTGCGGAGGCCACCGTGCGCAGCTCGGGCAGCGCCTCCGGCTGGAGGCGTGAGAGCACCGTCGGCGTGGAGGTGATGGCGGTGATGCGCTCGGCGGACAGCAGGGCCTGGAGCTCGTCGCCCGGCATCAACTGCTCGCGCGACGCCAGCACCAGCGTGGCCCCGGACAGCAGGACGGAGAAGACCTCCCACACCGACGCGTCGAAGGCCGGCGACGCGAGCTGCAGCGCACGCTCCCCGGGCCCCAGGCGCAGGCTGGCCGCCGCCGCCAGCGCCGTGTTCACCAGGCCGCGATGGTGCAGCAGCGTGCCCTTGGGCCGCCCCGTGCTTCCGGACGTGTAGATGACGTAGGCCAGGTCGTCCGGCGAGAGGGCGGGGGCCGCGGCCGTTTCGGCCTGCCGCGACAGGGCCTCGGACTCGACGTCCAGGCACAGGACGACCGCGCCGTGCGCGGGGAGCTTCTCCTTCAGCGCGCGGTGCGTCAGCAGCACCTGCGCGGCGGAGTCCTGGAGCAGGTACGCCAGTCGCTCCGGCGGATGCGCCGGGTCCAGCGGCAGGAAGGCGCCGCCCGCCTCCAGGGTGGCGAGCATGGCCACCACGAGGTCGGCGCTGCCGCGCTCCAGGCACAGCGCCACGCGGCTCTCCACGCCGACACCGAGCGAGCGCAGGTGCCCGCCGAGCTGGCGCGCGCGCTGCTGGAGCTGGCGGTACGTGAGGGACACGTCCCCCGCGACGACGGCGAGTGCGTCCGGCGTCCGCTCCACCTGCTGGTGGAAGACGTGGTGTGCCAGGGGATCGCCGGGCAGGGCCACGGCGGAGGCGTTCCAGTCCACCATCAGCCGGCGGCGCTCGTCCTCGGCCAGCAGCGGCAGCTCGGACACACGCATGCCGGGGCTGCGGACGATGCCCTCCAGCAGCCGGCGCAGGTGCGTCACCATGCGCGCCGCGGTCTCCGGCGTGAACAGGTCCGCCGAGTAGCGCAGCGCGCCCATCATGTCGTAGCCCGTGTCCACCAGGTGCAGGTGCACGTCGAGCTGGCCGTCCTGCTGCGAGAAGAAGGGCACCGGCTCGCCGGGCAGCGACGAGCCCGCGCCCAGGCCGGGCAGGCGCAGCATCGCATCCACGGAGATGCCCGCCTCGATGAACTGCGGGCGGCTCGAGTCCGGCTTCATCCCCAGCCGCTCGGACAGCCGGTGGAAGGGGAAGTCCTGGTGCTCCAGTGCGCCGAGCACCTTGCGGTAGAGCCGCTCCGTGAGCTCGCGGAAGGTGGGGTCACCTTCCAGGTCGCCGCGCATCACCACGAAGTTGACCAGGTACCCGGACAGCCGCTGGTGGTCGGGCTGCGTGCGGCCCGACATGGGCGTGCCCACCATGATGTCGGTGCGCCCGGTGTAGCGGTGCAGCAGCGCCTGCCAGGCCGCGAGCATCACCGCGAAGACCGTCTTGCCCTCGGCGCGCGCCAGCGCCCGGACGCTGGCGGACAGCTCCGGGCCGAAGCTCAGCTCATGCACCGCGCCCCGGAACGTCCACACCGGCGGGCGAGGGTGGTCCGCCGGGAGGTCCAGCGGCTGGGGGCCGCCCTGCAGCTCGCCCAGCCAGTACTGCTCCATCTTCGCCCCGCGCGCCCCGTCCAGCATCTCCCGCTGCTGGCGCACGTAGCCCGCATAGTCCACCGGCAGCGGCGCCAGCTCCGCCTTCGCTCCGCCCGTCTCCTCGCGGTAGAGCTGCTGTAGCTCCTCGAGCAACATCGCCATCGACCACAGGTCCGTGGCGATGTGGTGGATGACGAGCAGCAGGACGTGGTCCTCCGGCCCGACGGAGAAGATGTCCAGCCGCGCCACCGGGCCATGCTGCAGGTCGAAGGGCCGCAGGTAGCTCTTGCGCATGTGGACGAAGAGCTGGGCATCCGTCACGTCGGCCACGTCGTGCTGCTCCAGCGCGATGCCCTGCCGCTCATTCACCCGCTGGCGGGGGCCCTCGGCCGTCGTCTCGTAGGTCGTCCGCAGCACCGCGTGGCGCGCGGCCATGCGCTCCAGGGTGCGCTCCATGGCCCTCAGCTCGACGGGCGCGTGGACGCGGATGGGCAGCGCCACGTTGTACGCGGCGGCCTCCGGGGCGAGCTGGTACAGGAACCACAGGCCCCACTGGTTCTGCGAGAGCGGGAACAGCGTGTTCGAACTCGGCGCACCCTGTTGCTTCAAGAGCTGCGCGAGCTGCTGCCGCTGCTCCGGAGACAACGCCGCCAACCGATCCTTCAACGAGTTCTGCATGTCCGCGTCACTCTCTGGAAAAAAGAACAGACAAGGCAGGGGCCCAAGGGGGCCCCCCCGATGTGTGGATGACTTGCTGGATTGGGACAGGAAGGCCCGGCTAGTGGGTCACACGCTCGACGCCGGCATGCTCCGCCTGCTGCGCGAGTTCCCGCTCCACCGCGAGGAGGAGCGCTTCCTGCTCCTCCTGGGACAGGTCCTTCAGGGTGGCCGCCAGGTCACCGACCTCCGCGACTGGCTGCGGCGCGGGCGGCAGCTCCCGGACGATCGCGGCGACGGGCTGGACCTTCACGGGCTCCACCCGGGCCTGGACCACCTTGGCCGGCTCGGGAGTGGCCGTGGCTCCGGCGGCGGGTTGCAGCCGCGAGAGCAGCAGGACCGCGAGCGACGTGACGCTCGCGCCTTGCAGCAGCTCGATGAGGGTGGGGCCCACGCCCAGGCCATTCACCACCTGGAGCCGCAGCTCCACCGCGACGATGGAGTCCAGCCCCAGTCCCTGGAGGAACTGCTGCCGGTCCACCTGCTCCTTCGACAGCCGCAGCGTGCGAGCCACCACGTCCGCCAGGAAGTCCTCCAGCACCTGCCGGCGGGACTTGTCGTCCGCGGCCTCCGCGAGCTTCGCGCGCACGTCGTCCTGCTGTCCCTCGCCCTCCTGGGCCGGAGTGCTCGCCGCGAGCTGCTCGACGATGGGAAGAACCATGGCCGGTGGCTGCGTCGTCGGGTAGCCGGTGCGAAGGATGCGCTGCCAGTCCGCCGCCAGCACGACGACCTGATGGAGGTCGTGCTCCAGGCTGCGCTCCAGCGCCTCCACGCCCTGGGCCGGGCGGATGGGGATGATGCCGCGCCGCTCGAAGTCGTGGGCCACCTGCTCCTCGCTGGCCATGCCCACCTCGTCCCAGGCGCTCCAGTTGACGGAGAGCGCGTGCAGCCCCTGGTTGCGCCGGGAGTGCGCCAGGCTGTCCAGGAAGGAGTTGCTGGCGGCGTAGTCCGCCACGCCCATGGAGAAGCCGAGCGCGTTGACGGACGAGCAGAGGATGAAGAAGTCCAGCGTCTCCTCCGCCAGCAGCTTGTGCAGGTTCCACCCGCCGGCCAGCTTCGGTGCCAGCGTGTCGCGGAGCTGGGAGGACTCCAGGTCCGCGAAGCGCCGGGGCTGGACGACGCCCGCCGCGTGGATGACGCCCCGGATGGACGGCCAGCCCTCACGGCGGAAGTTCTCGACGAACTCCTTCATGCGCTTCTCGTCGGTGACGTCCAGCGCCACCGGGTGGATGCTCGCGCCCAGTGCCTCCAGCTCGCGCACCGCGGCCACCTGCCGGCCGATGGACGACGTCGCATCCAGCATGTGCCACCTGCGCCGGTCGGGCAGCGCCGTGCGGCCCGCCAGCACCAGCCGGCGCGCCCCGCGCTTCACCAGCCAGTGGGCGAACACCAGCCCCAGGCCGCCACGACCACCGGTGATGAGGTACGTGGCGTCCGGACGCAGCTGCGCCGGCAGCGAGCCCGAGGCCACCTTCGGCGCCGGCACCATCCGCTCGCCCCAGAGCTGCTCGCCGCGCATGGCCACCAGGGAGTCGGTGGACGGGCGCTGGAGCAGCGAGAGGAGCCGCTCCACCTCCGCAACGGGCGCGGACGGGTCCAGGTCCACCGCGCCGCCGGCCAGCTCCGGGAACTCCTGCTGGAAGAGGGCGCTGGCGAAGCCCCAGAGCGGGCTCTGGGCGACCTCCAGCGGGCGCACGTCACCCGGCACGTGCTTCGCGCCCCGGGTGAGCACCCACAGGCGCGGGGGCTTCGGCCAGGCCGCCGCCTGCAGCGCCTGCGTCAGGTGCATCAACGCCACCAGGCCGGGGCCCTGGGCCTCCATCAGCCCGTCCGTGGTCAGCTCGCGCGTGGCCTGTGCATCCAGGCCCCACAGGTGCAGCACGCCGTCCGGCCGCAGGCGGCTGCCCACGTCGTCCAGCAGCCGGTCGAAGTGCTTGCGCTTGTCCGGGTTCAGCTCGAAGCGCAGCCCGTCCCGCGACGCACGGTAGGCCGTTGCAGGCCGCACGCGCACCACGGTGCCGCCCGCCGCCTCGAGCGTCGTGGCCAGCCTGTCCCCCAGGCCCTGGCCGTCCTCGAACACCAGCCACGCCCCCGGGGCTCGCGCCGGCTCTGCGGCCGGGGCGTTCTCCAGCGGGTGCCAGGTCATCTCGTAGAACATCTCCGGCGTCGCGTGCGAGCGGGCCGAGGCCTCCAGCGACTGCACGCGGATGCCCTCCAGCGCGACCAGCAGCCGCCCGTCCTCCGCGTACACGTCCAGCGAGCCCGTCATCGCCCGCCGGCTGGTGTTGCGCACCCGGCCGTGCACCCAGACCCGTCCGGTCAGCGGCCCGAAGAGGGAGAGCCGATCAATCCCAACGGGGAGCGAGGCCTCCTTCGCGCCCGACGCCAGCGAGCCGGCGATGAGCACCTGGAAGCAGACGTCCAGCAGGGGCGGGGGCAGCTCGAGGCCGGCCAGGTCCGCCGTGTCCTTCAGCTCCACCAGGGCGAGCGTCTCGTCGCCCCGCGTGGACAGCTTCTGGATGCCCTGGAAGCGCGGGCCGTACTCGAAGTGCTGGGCGCGCAGCCGCTCGTAGCACTCCGCGGTGCCGGACTCCGGGGCGCCCGCGAAGGACGCGCGGACCGCCGCCAGCTTCCCGGGCGCGGTGGGCTGGGCGGTGATGGCGCGGAAGCGGCCCTCGGTGTGCGGCTGCCAGTTCGGGTCCGCCGCGCTGGCGCGGCTGTAGACGGTGAAGCGCGGCTCGTCCGTGTCCAGCACGGTCTGCAGCGTCGTGGGCTCGCGCAGGAAGAGGGCGTTGCGGAAGCGGATGTCGTGCAGCTCCACCGGGCCGCTCGCGCGCCCCGTGGCCTCACGCAGCGCCGCCAGCCCCATCTCCAGGTAGCCCGCGCCGGGGAACACCACCGCGCCCTGGATGGCATGGTCCTCCAGCCACGTCGGCCCGTTGCGCATCACCTGGCCCTTCCACGTCGGCACCGGGGCCACCTGGCGCTTGCCCAGCAGCGGGTGGGTGATGGGCTCCAGGCGCTGGGCGCGGGACTCCGCGGCCTCGTGCCAGTAGATCTGCCGGTCCCATGCGTACGCGGGCAGCCGGGTAGGGCGCTTCGCCGCGCCCGGGAACATCCCCTCCCAGTCCGGCTGCACGCCCAGCGTGTACAGCGCGCCGGCCGTGCCCAGCATCCCCTGCACGTCATCCCCACCGCGCTTGAGCGTGGGCAGGGTGCGCACGGGCGAGTTGCGCTGCTGGGCGCACTCGGTGATGGAGCCACCGAGCACCGGGTGCGGGCCGATCTCCAGGAAGGTGCGGTAGCCGTCCGCCATCATGTTCTGCGCGGCCAGCGCGAAGCGCACCGGGTCTCTCACGTTGAGCCACCAGTAATGCGCGTCCAGCTCCGGGCCGGCGGCGCGCTGGCCCGTCACGGTGCACCAGAGCGGCACCTTCGCGCGCACCGGGCGCAGGTCCGCCAGCGACGACAGCAGCTCGTCGCGCAGCGGGTCCATGTAGTGGCTGTGGAACGGCACGTCCACCTTGAGGAACTTCGCGAAGACGCCGCGCGTGGACAGCGGGGCCACCAGCTTCTCCAGCACCGCCGGGTCGCCCGCCAGCGTCACCGAGCTGGGGCTGTTCACCGCGGCGATGGACACCCCCACGCAGCCGTCGATGAGCGTCACGGCCTCCTCGTAGGGGATGCCGACCGCCACCAGCTTGCCCTGGCCGGCCGTCAGGTGCTGCAGCCGGCTGCGGTGGTAGACAACGTTGCAGCCCTGCTCCAGCGTGAGCACGCCCGAGGCCCAGAAGGACGCCGCCTCGCCCGTGCTGTGGCCGACGATGGCCGACGGGTTGATGCCCCAGGAGCGCAAGAGCTCCGTGAGCCCCACCTGCACCGCGAAGTTGGCCGGCTGGGAGATGCGCGTCTCCGTCATCTTCGAGACGGACTCGTCCGCCGTCAGCTCCTTCATCAGCGACCAATCCGTCCACTGGCCCAGGATGGCGTCGCAGCGCTCCACCGCCTGCCGGAACACCGGCTCCGCGGCCAGGAGCGCCCGGCCCATGCCCCACCACTGCGGGCCCATGCCCGTGTAGACGAAGGCCAGCTCCCCGCGCGCCTTCGACGACGCCTGCCCCGAGGACAGGCCCGCCCGCTCCGCGCCCTCCAGCCACCCGCCCAGCGTGTCCGCCAGCTCGCGGTAGGAGCCCGACACCAGCGCCAGCCGGTGCGGGTGGTGCTGGCGGCGCGCGGCCGCCGCGCCCGCGAGCTCACGCAGCGCGGGCGCGCCGTCGTGCGCGTTCGCCTGGGCCAGCTCCTTCCACCGCGAGGCCATCTGGCGCAGCGACTCCGGGCTGCGCGCGGAGAGCGTCATCAGGGACGGCCCCGGCTGCACCGGGGCCACCGTGTCCGCCGCGGCCTGCTGCGCCGGCGGCGCCTCGGAGAGCACCGCGTGCGCGTTGGTGCCGCCGAAGCCGAAGGAGTTCACCGCCACCACCGCCGGCCCCTCGCCCTGGGGCATGGGCTCCAGCGCGCGGGGGACGCGCAGCTTCAGCCCGTCGAAGTCGATGTTGGGGTTGGTGCGCTGCAGGTGCAGGTGCGGCGGAATCTGCCCGTGCTTGAGGCACAGCGCCGCCTTGATGAGCCCGGCGATGCCCGCCGCCGCCTCGAGGTGGCCGATGTTCGTCTTCACCGAGCCCACCACGCAGCGCTCGCCCTCGCCACGCCCCTGGCCGAACACCTCGCCCAGCGCGCGCGCTTCAATCGGGTCGCCCACCGGCGTGCCGGTGCCGTGCGCCTCGATGTAGCGCACCTGGTGCGGCGACAGGCCGGAGCGCCTCAGCGCCTCGCGGGCCACCGCCTTCTGGGCCTCCCCGTTGGGGACGGTGATGCCGTTGGTGCGGCCGTCCTGGTTGGCCGCCGTGCCGCGGATGACGGCGTAGATGGAGTCGCCGTCCGCGATCGCCTTCGACAGGGGCTTGAGGACCACGAGGCCCGCGCCCTCACCGCGCACGTAGCCGTTGGCGCGCGAGTCGAACGTCTTGCAGCGCCCGTCCGGCGACAGCATGCCCGCCTTGGACTCGGACACGGTGTAGCCGGGCTGGAAGATGGCGGAGGCGCCTCCCGCCAGCGCCAGCGTGGACTCGCCGCTCCAGAGGCTCTGGCAGGCCAGGTGCACCGCCACGAGCGAGGACGAGCACGCCGTGTCCAGCGACACGCTGGGCCCGCGAAGGTCGAACCAGTAGGACAGGCGGTTGGACACCATGGTCATCGCCGTGCCCGTGCCGCTGTGGGGCCCGAGGAGCTCCGCGTTGCTCGGCTGGAGCTGGAAGATGGAGGCGTCCACCGTGAAGGCGCCCACGAAGACGCCCGTCTTGCTGCCCGCCAGCGACTCAGGCTTGAAGCCCGCGTCCTCCATCGCCTCCCACGCCACCTCCAGCAGCCACCGCTGCATCGGGTCCAGGTAGGCGGCCTCGCGCGGCGACATTCCGAAGAAGAGGGCGTCGAACGCCCCCAGCGGCTGATTCACGAAGCCCCCCCACTTCGTGGTCGCCTTCCCCGGCCGGTCGGGTGACGCGTCGTAGAACGTGGAGATGTCCCAGCGGTCCTTCGGAATCTCACCGACGGCATCCACGCCGCCCGTCAGCATCTTCCAGAAGGCCTCGGGCCGGCTCGCCCCAGGAAACCGGCAGCCCATGCCAATGATTGCGATGGGCTCCAGCAGGGATTGCTGGTTCTGAGCTGAAGACAGACCAATACCGCTCTCGACGGTGCTCCCGTCCATGGTGATTCCCCCTCTGTGTATCGCGACCTTCCCCAATGATTGACAGGTCGCTTTGCGGGTCCCCTAATAGACAGCTCTAAACCCGCAAAAAATGTTTAGTACAATAGAACTTTACAGTAGGTCAATACTGCTTTTCGTAATTTCCGGGTGACAGATTCGAAATCGCCCGGTGTTCAGTTGGCTCACAGAGGGGGCAGTCATGAAACATCGAGTTGTAGGTTCCTACGGGATGATGACCGCGCTGCTGCTGGCTGGAAGCGCAGCCAATGCAGAGACAGTGCCAACTGCCAGTGATGGATCGCCCGGGTCACGTCCCGAGCAGCAGACGCTGCTGGGGGGCGACTTTGAGCACGGGGGATACGGCGGTCCTTCGGCGACGTACTCACGGATGTTGGGCTCGAACGTGCTGCTCGTGGGTGGGCGCGGCGCATGGCTCCTCGATGGGCGCTTCGGCGTGGGGGGTGCGGTCAATGGCCTGATCCCCACGCAATCTGCGTACCCACTCAGAACGGGCGAGCGCTACGATCTTCGCCTGGGCTATGGCGGATTGTGGCTGGAGTACGTCTTCACGCCTCACCGCGTGCTGCACTCCACGGTGGGCGTTCTCCTCGGAGGAGGGTGGCTGGGACGACGCCATGGGGAGTTCCCCGGAGAGGAGACCCTGGGGTTCGACGCCCTCTTCGCCGTGGAGCCCACGGTGACGACCGAGGTCAACGTCCTGAGCTTCTTCCGGGTGGGCGCGGGGATCAGCTACCGCTATCTGGGCGGCGTGGACCTGGAGGGGCTGAAGAGCAGTGATCTCAGCAACTTCGCCGGCACGCTGTTCTTCAAGTTCGGCAGCTTCTGAGGCGAAGGGCCCGGCCGGCGGATCAGCAACTCCCGCCGGCCGGTCTTGCTTTCTGATTTCCTGGCACGGCCGGGTGGCTGTTGCTTCCGGAGCAACACCGCGACAGAGATTGTGGCGTCAGCGGCTACAAGCGTTGCTCAGCCCTGCTCAATGTCTCAACCGTGAAACATCCGGGTTGTGTGCGAGCGACCCGTACTACCCGTACGGCGTCTCCTCTTCGTGCTTCTGGAAGGGGTAGGCGAGCTGGCCCAGGTACGTCTCCGGCGGCTGGAACTTCGTGGTGCCGTAGTTCTTCGGCATGTGGGCCGGCAGCCAGGCGGTGCCGAACATCCAGTCGATGAAGGAGAGGAAGACGGCGAAGTTCTTGTCGATGCCCTCGTCGTCGGACGTGTGGTGCCAGTGGTGGAACTCGGGCGTGGCGAACACCCAGCGCAGCACCGGCCAGCGGTGGTTGACGTTGGCGTGGATGTACACGGCGTGGAACGACACGAAGACCAGGTACGCGTAGATGGCGGGCGGGGCGAAGCCGAGGATGAAGACGGGCACGAAGCCCAGCGTCCGGTTCACCAGCACGTCCACCAGGTGCGAGCGCGAGCTGGCCAGCCAGTCCATGTGCAGGCTGGAGTGGTGGATGGCGTGGAACTTCCACATCCACGGGAAGTGGTGGAAGGCGCGGTGGATCCAGTAGCTCACGAGGTCGATGACGAAGAGGATCTCGAAGAACTGGAGCCACAGCGGCTGCGCGGCCACCGCGGCCTGGAAGTCCAGCTTCACCGCCCAGGTGAAGAACATCTGCGCCGGAATCAGCGTGGCGAAGGCGATGAGCTGCACGCCCATGTGGCTGACGAAGAGGTGCTTCAGGTCCGTCTGCCAGCCCACCCGGAAGATGGGCTGCTCCGTCTGCGCCCACAGCCGCTCCATGGGAATGAAGAGCAGGCCCAGCACCAGCAGCTCGAGGATGAAGTAGTCCAGCCCCGCGCTGAAGCCCCGCGCCTGGTGGGTGAGGGGCTCGGCCTCCGCGCCGCCCATCAGCAGCGCCACCAGCGCCAGCGCCATGGCGATGCCTCCGTGCGCCTTGGAGCGCAGCGTGAGCACGCTCAGCATGCCGAGCGCGAAGGTGAGGATGATGGAGCCCTGGAGGATGGCGCGGAACACGCCGATGTGGTCGGCGTAGAAGCCCCGGGCGTCGTTCGTCACCAGCAGGTGCGGGAAGAGGAAGCAGAACTCGGCGAGGATGCACAGCACGCCGAGCAGGCCGGCCGTGACACCGGCGCGCTTGCCGAGGTCCGTGCGGACGGCGGGAGAGATGAGGGTGGACACGGTGATTCCTGGCTCAACGGGGACGTGTGAGCTTATGCAGGTTGGCCGCCCACCAGAAGGCCGCGTGTGCCCGCCGTCTCAAGAAAGGCAAAGAGGGGAGGAGCCCGCGGCCGCCGACGTTCGGGAACAGTTCACCCCCCCGGGCGCACCTCCCCATGACATACGCCGGTCAGTGGACTCGCGGGCCTCCACCCGAGTCCTGAACGAAGGCGGCTGGAACATGTCGCAATCCCCGGGATTTACAGCCGATTCGGGCACCTGGAGGACGTCCGCACACCGGCCGGGCCACCGAGGCGCTCGGGGGGGCGCTCGCGGCGGGAGGGCTGCACGGGGGGCTGGCCGTTCATAAGTAGGTGCAGGGTCCATCCGGCCGGGATTCGCGTCCGTCCGCCTGGTGACCCTGCGGCCGGACACCGGCACCGGGGCTTGACATGCCCGGGGTGGGCCATCCACCGATCAGCACATGGGGCACGCCCTCGCTTGACTCCCGGAATTATCGGTGTCTAGGGTGCGCGGCTTCCATCACATTCCAGTCCTCAATGAGGAGGACGAACGCAGCGGCCCGTTGCTCCCCGCAGGCTGCTCCGTATTACCCACCATCAGGGGGCAGCTGTACCGTTTCAAAGGACTTCAACTTCATGCAGCAGAACGTGAACCAGCAGGTCGGGATGGACGGCGGCGACGAAGACTTTGCCGCAATGTTCGAGGCCTCGCTCAAGGAGCGCGGTGGTGACGGGATCCTGAAGGAAGGGGAGATCGTCAAGGGCACCGTGGTCCAGGTGACGAAGGACTTCGCGATTGTCGACATCGGCTACAAGTCCGAGGGACAGGTCCCGATCTCCGAGTTCACCAATCCTCGCGGTGAGGTCTCGGTCAAGGCCGGCGACCCCGTCGAGGTCCTCCTGGAGAGCCGCGAGAACGACACCGGCATGGTCGTCCTCTCCAAGGAGAAGGCCGACAAGATGCGCATCTGGGACGAGATCAGCGCCGCCTGCGAGCGCGACGAGATCGTCAAGGGCACCATCGTCGGCCGCGTGAAGGGTGGCCTCTCCGTCGACATCGGCGTGAAGGCGTTCCTCCCTGGCTCCCAGGTGGACATCCGCCCCGTGCGCAACCTTGACCAGTACATCTCGAAGGAATTCGAGTTCAAGGTCATCAAGTTCAACAAGAAGCGCGGCAACATCGTGCTTTCGCGCCGCGTCCTCCTCGAGAAGCAGCGCGAGGAGATGAAGAAGGAGACCCTCAAGAACCTCAAGGAGGGTGCGGTCCTCAAGGGCGTGGTCAAGAACCTCACCGACTACGGCGCCTTCATCGACCTCGGCGGCATCGACGGCCTCCTCCACATCACGGACATGTCCTGGGGCCGCATCGGTCACCCCAGCGAGATGTTCAATGTGGGTGACGAGGTTCGCGTCGTCGTCCTCAAGTTCGACCCGACGCAGGAGCGCGTCAGCCTGGGCCTCAAGCAGATCCAGGAGGACCCGTGGCACCGCGCCGACGAGAAGTACCCGGTCGGCACGCGCGTCAAGGGCAAGGTCGTCAGCATCACGGACTACGGCGCGTTCATCGAGATCGAGCAGGGCGTCGAGGGTCTGGTGCACGTGTCCGAGATGTCCTGGACCAAGCGCCTCAAGCACCCGTCCAAGATCCTGGAGGTCGGCCAGGAGGTGGAGGCCGTCGTCCTGGACATCGATCCGAAGGCCAAGCGCATCGCGCTGGGCATGAAGCAGATCGAGCAGAACCCCTGGACGCTGCTCGAGGACAAGTACCCGATCGGCTCCGTCATCAAGGGTCAGATCCGCAACGTCACCGACTTCGGCGTGTTCGTCGGCGTCGAGGAGGGCGTGGACGGCCTGGTGCACGTCTCGGACATCTCCTGGACGGTGCGCATCAAGCACCCGGGCGAGATGTTCAAGAAGGGCGACGAGGTCGAGGCGGTGGTGCTCAACATCGACGTCGAGAACGAGCGCTTCAGCCTCGGCATCAAGCAGCTCCAGCCGGACCCCTGGGAGACGCTGTCCGAGCGCCTGCCCGTGGGCAGCCGCGTGAAGGGCAAGGTCACCAAGGTCACCGACTTCGGCGCGTTCGTGGAGATCGAGCCGGGCATCGAGGGCCTCGTCCACGTCTCCGAGCTGAAGGAGGAGCGTGTCGAGAACCCGCGTGACGTGGTGAACGAGGGTCAGGATGTCGAGGTGAAGATCATCGACATCAACACCCCGGACCGGAAGGTGGCGCTGTCGATGAAGGCGCTGATCGGCGAGGGCGAGGACTACCGCGAGTACCTCCGCAAGCAGGCGGAAGGCTCCAAGGCGCGCCTCGGCGACGTGATGGCGAGCAAGCTGAAGAAGTAGTCGTTCAGCGGCACGCGCCACACGGCGCAAGACGGCCGGGTTCCCGAAAGGGGGCCCGGCCGTTGCCGTTTGGGCGTGCCATGGCTTGACGCGGCCCGGGGCCGGCCGTTGCCTTGGGGACCTCCTACGCCCGTAAGCTGGGCCCCCGTGCGTGTCCCCTCACCACCGACGCTGTTCCTCGGGCGCGACGCGGAGCTGGAGCGGCTCCGGTCCATGCTCGACCGCGTCCGCTCCGCGCTCGTCTTCGGGGTGGCCGGCGTGGGCAAGTCCACGCTCGCGTACGCGCTGGCGGCACGGTGGCCGCACCCCGTCATCTACCACCGCGTGGAGGAGGACGAGCCGGCCGGCGTGGTGGTGGACCGGGCGCTGCACCAGCTCGCGCGGGACGCGGTGCCAGCGTCCACGCCCGAGGCCGAGCGCGTGGCGGAACTGGCGGAGCGGCTGGACGCCGCGTCGGCGTTGCTGCTCATCGACGATGTGCACCGGCTGGGCCCCGGAGGACCCGCGCTCTTCTTCCACCAGCTCGCGGGCCAGCTGCGCACCGGGAGGCTGGTGGCCACGTCCCGGGAGCTGAATGTGCTGGGCCCGGATGCGCCGGACCGGCTGGAGCTGCGGCTGGACGGCCTGGACGAGTCGGGCGCGCGGCTGTTGTGGACATCGCTGGACGAGCTGTACGGCCCGTCCACGGGCTTCGAGCTGGCGTGGGCGCGCTTCCGGGGCAACCCCTTCCTCCTGCGCCGTGGGCACGCCGGTGACCTGTCCGAGGAGGACCCCATTGCCCGCTCCGTGGCGCAGCTGTCCGCGCCCGAGCGGCGGCTGGCCGGGGCGCTGGCACTGGCGAGCGTGCCGCTGCCCACCGCCGCGCTGCTGAAGCTGCTGCCCGCGCCGGACGGCCGCCCGGTGCTGCGGCGGCTGGTGACACGCATGGTGGTGTCGTTGGACGGGGCCGGGGGCTGCTCGCTCCACGACCTGTTCCGCGAGGCCGTCACCGCGGCGCTCGGGGAAGCGGAGCGGCGCGAGCTGCACGAGGCGCTGGCGTCGCTGCTGCGCGAGGCGGAGCTGGAGCCGGTGGCGCGGGTGGCGGAGCTGTGCCGGCACCTGCGGGCCCTGGGGCGCCACGAAGAGGCGGGCGGCGTGCTGGCGGAGACGGCCGCGCAGTGGGTGCGCGACGGGGCCACGGCGGAGCTGCTGCGCGCGCTAGAGGCGATTCCTCCCGTGCGGAGGACCCCCGAGGTCCGCATCCTCCGCTCGCGGACGCTGGCGAGGCTGCTGGAGGTGCGGCGGGCGTACGAGGAGCTGCACGGGCTCGTGGAGTCGGGCGTGTCGCCCCGCTTCGAGCTGAAGCTCGCCTATGGGCACCTGGCCATGCTGACGGCGCGGCTCGACGTGGCGGCGGTGGCGATGCAGGAGGTGCTCTCGTCCGCGCCCGGCGAGGCACCGCCGGCCCTGCGCCTGCGCGCGGGCCTGGGGCTGGCGCTGACGGGGACGTACCTGGGCGGAGGGGAGACGGCGCGCGAGCGGCTGGCGTATGCCCGGAGCAAGTACCCCGGCTTCGAGCGGGGCTTCCTGTGGTTCTGCACGGCCTTCACCCTGTGGCTGGACGGGCGCCCCGAGGAGGCCGAGGAGCCGATGCGCACGGCCCTGGCCATCTTCCAGGAGGCGCCCGCCACCTTCCGCGGCGCGGTGCTGGCGCCCGCCTTCGCCATGGTGCTGCTGGCCACCCTGGGCCAGCTCGACGAGGCCGAGCAGATGCAGGCTGTCGCCGAGGCGGCGGTGAAGCGGGGCGAGGACGTGCGCATGCGCATGTACCTGCGCGCGTCGAAGGCCGTGCTCCACTTCGAGCGCGGCGAGCGGCTGCGCGCCCTGGCCGAGCTGCGCGCGGTGCTGGACGCGCTCGCACGGGGCGGCGAGGTGCTGTGGGCGCTGTGGACGCGGGCGTGGATTGGCGGGTGGCTGGTGGAGCTGGGGCGGGTGCGGGAAGGGCGGGAGGCGCTCGCGGACGCCGAGCAGGGCATGCGCGGGGCGGCGATGGAGGCGGGGCTGCGCTTCGTCGAGCGGGCCCGGAAGGCGGACCTCGTGGGGCAATGGGAGGCGGGAGCGCCGCCCGCCACCGGCCGGGCCACGTCCTTTCGCGCGCGGGCCCTGGCGGCGCTGGATGCCGCGCGGCAGGGGGACTCGAGGCGCCTGCACGTCCTGCTGGAGGAGGCCCGGCCTCCCGCCACGCCGGACTTCGCGCTGGATCGCGCCCTGGGTCACCTGGCGCTGGCGGTGGCCGCGCGGCGGGAGGGGCGGGGCGAGGAGTCCGCTCGCGCGCTGGCCGAGGCCGGACGTGTCGCCGCCGAGGGCAGGGTGGACCCGGAAGTGGTGCCCGCCCTGTTCGAGCGGCTCGCCCCGGTGCGCTACCAGGCCCTGCTGGACGCACGCGGCCACGTGCTGAGCCTCGGCGGCCGGCAGGTGTCCCTCCGTCGCCGGCCGGTGCTGCGCCGCCTGCTGTACGCGCTCGCTTCGCGGCCGGGCATCGTGCTGACGAAGGAGGAACTGGCCGTCGCCATCTGGTCCGCCGGGTATGACCCGCTGCGCCACGACAACGCGCTGCGCGTCAACGTGCGCTACCTGCGCGAGCTGCTCGCCGGCAGCCCCCTGTCCGTGGAGTTCGACGACACCGGCTACCTCCTGAAGGTGCCCGAGGGCTTCGAGTACCTCGACGCGCCGGGGACGGACTTCTAACCCGATTTAATCCGCCAACCCTTCGATTCCCGCATACCGCGCGGTACCTCGTTCGCGTCAACCGAACCGGACGAGGTGAAGCACATGAGACGCGGCATGTGGAGCCAGACGTGTGTCCTGGCCCTGGTGGCGGGGCTGCTCGCCGCCTGTGGGCCCGAGGTGGAACCGGAGATTCCAGCGGCGGCGCCGGCGGGCCAGCAGCGGCAGGCCGTATCGGCGGCGCTCCAGTCCAATCTCTCGCGGCTGTCGGGCCAGTACGGCAACTCCGGCGTGGGCCTGCAGCGCAAGGTGATGGAGCGCGCCAGCGGCATCATGGCGCAGAACCGGCCCTATATCTTCGACGGGGTCCAGGACTGCTACGGCTTCGTCCGACAGGTGTGGAACGCGCTGCTCGCGGACGGCGGCACGCACCCGGAGGACTACTCCCCCAACGCGTACAACCGCGCGCGTTGGCTCGGCGTCTCGGGCGGGCTGCCCGTGGCGGACTACCCGAGCGCGGACTGGGAGGCCATCACCGACTGGAACGAGCTGGTCCCCGGTGACGTGCTGTCCACCCACCAGGGCCATGCGTGGGGAGACCAGTGGCACGGCGCCATCTTCGGCGGCCGAGGCGCGGACGGGGCGTTCTACGTCTACGACAACTCGTCCTCGATGAACGGCGCGTACTTCCGCGTCTACACGGGCTTCGCGTTCTTCCACCGGCCCATCCACAACCTGCTCATCCAGGCCGCGCCCACGCCGGGCGTGGGGACGAACTCCGATGGCCGCCTGGAGGTGTTCATGAAGGGCCGCGACGGAGCCATCTACCGCTCGGCGCAGGGCGTGCCGAATGGAGGCTTCAGCGGCTGGAGCAGCCTGGGCGGACAGCTCGCGGGCAACCCGGTGGTGGGGCGCAACCAGGACGGGCGCCTGTCCCTCTTCGTGCGCGGGCCGAGCAAGGATTTGTGGGTCATCAACCAGGCCTCCGGTGGCTGGAGCGGCTGGAGTGGCCTGGGCGGCCGCACCAACCTGGACCCGGCGGTGGCGTCCAACCTGGATGGGCGCCTGACGTTCGCCACACGGGGCAACAGCGGTGAGGTCTACGTCCGCTCGCAGACGGCGGCGAACAGCGGGTTCGGCAACTGGACGCTGCTGGGCGGGGGCGCCATCTCCAACCGGCCCACGCTGGCGGCCTGGCAGGACGGCCGGCTGGAAATGTACGGCCGGGGCCTGGGCCGCAACGTGCTGCGCCGCACGCAGGGCGCTCCCAACGGGAGCTGGGGCGGGTGGAGCAGCCTGGCGGGGGAGCTCCACGCGGAGACGGTGGCCCGGCGCCACGCGGACGGGCGCGTGTTCCTCTTCGTGCGCGGCCTGAACAACGACGAGCTGTTCTACGGCGCCCAGACCGCGGCCAATGGAAGCTGGGGGAGCTGGTTGTCCCTCGGTGGGCCCATCACCTCGGACGCGGCCGTGGGGGTGAACACCGACGGCTCGCTAGACGTGTTCGTCCGGGGCACGGCGGGCGCGCTCTACACCCGCCGCCTCTACACCAGCGGCGCGTGGTCCAACTGGGTGGACCTGGGCGGCGTCACCGCGTCCAACCCGGCCGCCGGGCGCTACGCGGACGGGCGCGGCGTCGTCTTCATCCTCGGCAACAACGGCGTGCTGCACATGCGCCGCCAGGTGTCCGCGAGCAGCGAGGCGTGGACCGACTGGGAAGTCGTCGGCGACTCCGTCAGCCGCTTCTGAATCGAACTTTTCCCATGTGCCATTCCCCCGAAGGAGGAAGTCCATGATTCGCAATGCAGTGTGCGTGCTCGCCATGCTGGCCGTCGCCGGCTGTGGCCCGTCGGAATCGTCGCAGCCGTCACAGCCCCAGGAGGAAGTCGGCGCCGTGGAGGGAGCGGCGACGCAGAACGGCGCCTGCGTCTACTTCGACGACGTCGCCGCCAACAACGAGGCCTGGACGGAGATTCAAGCGCTGGCCGCGTCGGGTGTGACGAAGGGCTGCTCCGCTACCAGCTTCTGTCCCACCCGCAACGTCACGCGGGCGGAGATGGCCGTGTTCCTCATGCGCGCGAAGTACGGCCCCAACATCGACAACACGCTGCCCAACCCGACGAGCAACGTCTACACGGACGTGCCTCCGAGCTACTGGGCCGCGAAGTGGATCAAGAAGGCCGCTGACGACGGCATCACCACCGGCTGTGGCAGCGGCTACTACTGTCCCGAGGACCCGGTGACTCGCGCGCAGATGGCGGTGTTCACCCAGCGCCTGCGCGGCGTCTTCGGCCAGCCGGGCATGCGCGGCATCTACGCCGACGTGCCCGGCGGCTACTGGGCGGGCGGCTGGGTGGAGAACGCCGCCGAGTACATCCCCGGCTGCGGCCGCAACGGCGACAGGCCCAACTTCTGCCCGGAGCGCTTCGTGTCTCGCGCGGAGATGGCGCAGATCCTCACGCGTGCCAACAACTACACGGTGCCGTGCCGCAACGTCATCGGCCGGAGCGTCTACAACGGCTTCCAGGTCATCTCCGGCATCTGGGTGGGCAGCCGCCTGGGCCTGCACTGGGGGCCGGCGCAGGGCAGCTACAACGACGCGCGCGAGCGGGACGTCCTGCGCCGCGTGAAGCAGATGGGCGTGGGCTTCTCGGTGATCCTGGTGAACGTGAATGACCCGTGGGCGATGAACCCCACCATCCAGCGCATGCACCAGGAGGGCATCACCCCGGTGGTCCGGCTCGTCTGGGACTTTGGCCAGTCGTTCGACAACGCGCCGCAGTACATCCTCGACCGGCACGTCAGCGCCGCCAGTGCGCTCTACGACATGGGCGTGCGCATCGTGCAGATCGACAACGAGCCCACGCGTCCGCCCGCCGTCACCAACCGCTGGGCCTACGCGGAGAAGGTGGCCTTCGTGATGAACGGCATCAACGGCCTGGAGGGCGCCGGCCGGCGCATGGCGGTGGGGACTCCGCCCATGGAGTACAAGCCGGCGTACGACGCGGCCGGCCGCAACGCCATCTACAACTTCTTCTCGGACATGATGTGGAACCTGAAGTGGTTCAACGACAACCGGTACGGCGGCCAGCTCTTCCGCAACGCCTTCATCGCCACGCACCCGTATGACGTGGGAGAGCAGGGCGGCGGCGCCATCTACAGCGAGTGGTTCCGCAACACCGCGGGAGGCATCCTCGGGCGCGGGTTCAACTCGCTGGCCACCGAGGGCGGCAACCCCGTGGCCCAGAGCGACATCAACGCGGTGAACTACATCCTGAGCGACCTGCGTGACATGGAGGGGCGCCCGGCGGACACCCAGTGCCTGTGGATTGCCGGGCACGGCTACCTGCGCAACGAGCCGCGCCCGCTCGACTGGGACTTCGACGCGTACTTCCGCTTCGACGGGACGACCTCCGGCGTCCCGCAGATGCTGCGCGAGTACGCGGCCGGGCTGCGGTAGTAGTCCCGAGGCATCCAGCACGTGATTGCGAGGCGGCCGGGCTTCCTGCCATGGGAGCCCGGCCGTTCCCATGTCGCGGGCGCGGACGGCTGACACCGTCCGCGCCCGCGGAAGCTACTGGGACCCGCGGGGGATGTTCAGCTCACCGAACAGGGCCAGATGGCGCCCATCGCTCCTGAACCGGGGGTCGATGGGATGGGCCGCGTCGTCGTTGACGACGTTGGTGATGGTGGCATTGGACAGGATGTGGTCGATGCCGTTCTCGTCGTGGGTGAGCAGGTGGTAATCCGCGTCCAGGTCCTGCATCTCCGCGGTCGAGTCCGCGACATTGAAGTCTCCCACGACGACCCAGTTACCCTGCTGCGTCGCCAGATGATTCTGGATGGCGCCCTCCAGTTGCCGCACGTGCCCGGCGGCCAGCGAGCCCGCTTCGTTGTGCCAGGTGAGCAGGTGCAGGGGCGACGTGCCTCCATCCGCGTGCCGCACGTCGAAGGTGAGCGTCGCCGGAGGCCGTGCCTGGTTGAGGGGGCCCTGGGTGAAGAGCTCGGGACGGAAGAAGGTCATCGCCGGATCCGTCCCGGGTGCGACGTTGGCGGGCGTGACGACGTTGGGGTTGTAGAGCACCATGTATGCGTTGTGGATGTTGGACGTGGGGGTCCGGCCCGGCGTGTTCGGGTATTCGCCCGGCAGGGCGGCGACCTCGAACCCCGCCTGCGTCGCCGCGGCCATCAGCGGGTCCAGCCGGGCCGGGGTGTTGAGGAGCGAGCGGGGCACCTCCTGGAAGGCGATGATGTCGACGCCCTGGCCTGCGGCGAAGGTGAGCAGGCGGTTCATCCGGCCCTCGGGAGTCTCCCCGGCGATGCTGCGCGGATGGACATTCCAGGTGACGATGCGCACCGGGGTGTCCGCCCAGGCCAGGCTCGCGGTCCCCAGGACGAGCAGGAGCGGGAGCAGTCGCGTGAAGTGACGGGTGTGGCTGTTCATGGCAGTTGGCCTCGTTTCCTCGCGCGGCGGCTCAGGGGATGGGGGCGGGGCCGCAGGACGTATCCGGGACGTCGAACTCGCCCCACATGTTGAGGCCGCTGTGCCGGCACCGCGTGGGGTGCTCGTACTGCACGCCGTTGATCTGCGCGGGCATCGTCATGCACGCGTCCTCCCAGGAGAAGTCCTTGATGTTCCAGAGGACGGCGGAGTACTGCTTCAGGCCCACGCCGACGCAGTGGTCGGCCTTGAAGTCTCCCCAGTGGGGCATGCAGCTTTCGTCCGGGACGTCGAACTCGCCCCACATGTTGAAGGTGGCGTTCTTGCAGCGGGCCGGCTGCGCGAAGGTGTGGCCTTCGATGGTGGCGCCCGTCTTGAAGCAGGCCTCCTCCCAGGAGCCCTGGATGTCGTGGAGGACGGAGGAATGCTGTCGGAGCCCCGCTGCCGTGCACTGGTCCTTCTTGAACGAGCCCCAGCGAGGCGCGGCCAGGGCGGAGGAAACGCTCGTCAGCAGGCAGAGCGCCGCGAGCAGGGCGGCGTGGGAAAGGGAACGGACAGGTCGCTGCATGGTGGCATGCTCCTCGGATGGGAGGCGGTGGGTGCCCGGTGCGCCTGAGCGTTCCGGCACGTCACCACCTCGGGGTCACGCAGGACGGTGAGGCGCCCCGGCGGGTGTGATGGTGCGCGTCCCGGTGCTGACCGCCTGTCCGCGCGGCCCTTCCGGGCGGGGCTTTCGGGCGTGCGGCCTCACTGCCCGCGGGCCCCGGGCCACCTGTCACCGGGTGACTCCGTGAAGGACGTGTCGCCGTCCGACCGGTCGGGCGGGGCCCGGGCCTCCCGTCCGGAGCCTGACCCCTGTCCAGTCAAGGGGTTACGACGGATGTCGCGGTGCGCCATGCACAGTGGACGCTCCCGTCTGGAGCCCGAGCGAGGACGCTTGAACTCCAGGGAGTGCCCGGTGATAAGGGCCCTCGTCGCTGTTACCGAAGGTCATTCGGTCATCCTCGAACGGAGGCAGTTTTCATGGCTCGTGAAGTCGTCATCGTGGGCGCGGCCCGTACTCCCATCGGCTCCTTCCAGGGCGCGCTGTCCAAGCTGACGGCCCCGCAGCTGGGCGCGGTCGCCATCAAGGCGGCGCTCGAGCGCGCTGGCGTGAAGCCGGAGGCCGTCCAGGAAGTGGTGATGGGCTGCGTGCTCCAGGCCGGTGTGGGCCAGGCGCCCGCCCGCCAGGCGACCATCTTCGCTGGAATCCCAGAGACGGTTCCCGCCACCACGCTGAACAAGGTCTGTGGCTCCGGCCTGAAGGCCGTCATCGCGGGCGCGCAGGCCATTGCCCTGGGTGACGTGGACGTCGTCGTCGCTGGCGGCATGGAGTCCATGAGCAACGCGCCCTACCTCAGCCACACCATGCGCGGCGGCGCCCGCATGGGCAACGTGGAGTTCAAGGACGCGATGATCCACGACGGCCTCTGGGACGTGTACGGCAACGTCCACATGGGCCTGTGCGCGGAGGAGTGCTCCACCTCGCAGGGCATCAGCCGCGCGCAGCAGGACGAGTTCGCGCTCGAGTCCACCCGCCGCGCCATCCAGGCCCAGAAGGAAGGCCTCTTCACGGCGGAGATCGTCCCGGTGCAGATCCCCGGCAAGAAGCCGGAGGACGTCGTCACCGTCACTGATGACGAGGGTCCCCGCAACGCGAAGCCGGACAAGATTCCGGGCCTCAAGCCCGTCTTCAAGAAGGACGGCACGGTGACGGCCGCCAACGCGTCCTCCATCAACGACGGCGCCGCGGCGCTGGTGCTGATGAGCGAGGAGCGCGCCAAGGCGGAGGGCCGCACCATCCTGGGCCGGATCACCGGCTACGACCAGGCCGCTCGCAAGCCGGTGGAGTTCACGATTGCTCCGGCGGACGCCATCAACAAGCTGCTGAAGAAGAAGAGCCTCGCCGCGGGTGACGTGGACCTGTGGGAGATCAACGAGGCGTTCGCGGTGGTGTCGCTGGCCAACAACCGCATCCTCGGGTTGGATCCGTCGAAGGTGAACGTGCGCGGCGGCGCGGTGGTGCTCGGCCACCCGATTGGCGCCTCGGGCGCGCGCGTGCTGGTGACGCTGCTGCACACGATGAAGGACCTGGGCAAGAAGCGGGGCGTCGCGTCGCTGTGCATCGGCGGCGGCGAGGGCATCGCGCTGATGGTGGAGAGGTAATCTCCCTCTTCCCTTCGGGGAAGAGGGGCGGGGTGGGGGCCTTTCCGGCCTTCACCCCGTTTCCGTATCGGGAGGGCGGATGAACAAGGTCTACGCGAACGCGGACGAGGCGGTCGCCGACATCCCGGATGGCTGCACGCTCATGAGCGGCGGCTTCGGCCTGTGCGGCAACCCTGAGAATCTCATCGAGGCGCTTCATCGCAAGGGCGTGAAGCACCTCACCATCATCGCCAACAACTGCGGCACCACCGAGCTCGGGCTCGGCATCCTTCTTCAGAACAAGCAGGTGAAGAAGATGGTGTCCAGCTACGTGGGTGAGAACAAGGAGTTCGAGCGGCAGTTCCTCTCCGGCGAGCTGGAGGTGGAGCTGAATCCGCAGGGCACCCTGGCCGAGCGCATCCGCGCCGGCGGCTGCGGCATCGGCGGCTTCTTCACCCCCACGGGCGCCGGGACGCAGGTGGCCGAGGGCAAGGAGACGCGGATGATCGACGGCCGGCTCCACGTCCTGGAGAAGCCGCTGAAGGCGGACTTCGCCATCATCCACGCGTGGAAGGCGGACACCTGGGGCAACCTGGTGTTCAACAAGACCGCGCGGAACTTCTCGCCCATGATGTGCATGGCCGCGAAGACGACCATCGTCGAGGTGGAGCACATCGTGCAGCCGGGCGAGCTGGACCCGGACATGGTGCACCTCCCGAGCATCTTCGTGCACCGCATCGTCCAGGCGAAGAACCTCAAGAAGTGGATCGAGCGGCGCACCGTCCGCAAGCAGGCGTGAGGAGCCCATGCCACTGACTCGTGAACAGATTGCGATGCGCATCGCCCAGGAGCTGAAGGACGGCTTCTACGTCAACCTGGGCATCGGCATCCCCACGCTCGTCTCCAACTACATCCCGGCCGGCGTGGAGGTAGTGCTCCAGTCGGAGAACGGCCTGCTCGGCATCGGCCCGTACCCCGTCGAGGGGACCGAGGACCCGGACCTCATCAACGCCGGCAAGGAGACGGTGACGACGGTGAAGGGCGCGTCGTTCTTCGACTCCGCGCTGTCGTTCGGGATGATCCGCGGCGGCCACATCGACATGGCCGTCCTGGGCGCCATGGAGGTCAGCGAAGAGGGTGACCTGGCCAACTGGATGATCCCCGGGAAGATGGTGAAGGGGATGGGCGGCGCCATGGACCTCGCGGTGGGTGCCAGGCGCATCTACGTGGCCATGGAGCACGCCAACAAGGATGGCCAGCCGAAGATCCTCAAGAAGTGCTCGCTGCCGCTGACGGGCCTCAAGTGCGTGCACCACATCGTCTCGGACCACGCGTACATCGACGTGACGCCCGAGGGGTTGGTGCTGCGCGAGGTGGCCCCCGGCGTGACGGTGGAGCAGGTGCGGAAGCTGACGGAGCCGACGCTGAAGGTCGCTCCGGACGTGCGCGAGATGAAATTCTGAGCGCACGGGGCTAGGGTGGCGCCCCGCGGGTTGAGGTTACGAGCCCGCGGGGGACTCCATCCATGGCCGACACTTCGCAGAAGTCCAACCCCAGTGACCGCGCGCCGCGCGTCGAGTACGAGCTGCCCGTGGCCTACAGCAGCGTGGCCGGGTTCGTGACGGACTGGGCGGTGAACCTGTCGCGCGGGGGCCTGTACATCAACACCGACAAGCCGCTGCCGGTGGACACGGTGGTGCGCCTGCTGGTGACGCTGCCCGGCGCGCACTTCCCGGTGGAGCTGAAGGGCCGGGTGACGCGCACCAATGCCCCGGGCTCGCACGCGGCGAATCAGTCGCCGGGGATGGCGGTGGAGTTCGTGGACGTTGACGATGAGAAGCGGTCGCGCATCGGGGAGTTCGTGGAGCGCCTGCGCACGGAGTTCCCCCCGGACGAGCCGGCCGTGGTTACCCGGAAGTGACAGGTGGCGCTCGGTCCAGGGCGCCGCCCACCGAGCCCCTGAATGCAGCCGTTACCTGAGACTCCCGTTGAATTGAAGATTGAGCGCCTGGGCCAGCTCGGCGAGGGCGTGGCCTCCTGGCAGGGGCGCACCGTGTTCATCCCAGGCGCCTTCCCCGGCGACACCGTGCGCGTGCACCTGGAGGTGCAGGGGCGTGTGCTCCGAGGGCTCTTGCGGCAGGTGGTGACGCCCGGGCCGGACCGGCGCGAGCCGCAGTGCCCCTATGCTGGCGAATGTGGCGGCTGTGACTGGCTGGGGCTGGCCGAGCCGGCGCAGCGGGCCGCGAAGCAGGAGATCGTCCTCTCCACCCTGGAGCACCTGGGCCATCTGTCGAGGACGTCCTTCACCGTGCGGCCGCTGCTGGTGGCGCCCCGGGATTGGAGCTACCGGCGCCGCGCGGTGCTGCACCCGACGGGGAAGGGGACGCTGGGGTACTTCGGGCGGCGGAGCCATGAGCGCGTCCCCGTGACGGAGTGCGGGGCGCTGACGCCCGTGTTGAGGGAGCTGCCGGGGAAGCTGGCTCCGCTGCTCAAGCCGCTGGCGAAGGACACCGAGGAGGTGCTCCTGCTGGCCGAGGGCGACAAGGCCGCCTTCGCTGTGAATCTGACAGGGCCGGTGACGGCGCGGCACGTGGAGGCGGCGGAGGCGGCGGTGCGAGCACTGCGGCTGGAGGGCGCGGTGCTGGTGCCGAAGGAGGGCTCGCCGCGCGTGCTGGGGAAGCCGGTGCTGCGCTCGTACTCGCCGCTGCGGCCAGAGGTGCCCCTGTACCTGCGGCCGGATGCCTTCGCGCAGGCGCATGCCGAGGCCAACGTGGGGCTCGTCACGGCGGCCGTGTACGAGCTGGCGGCGCGGGACGGCGACTCCGTGCTGGAGCTGTACTCGGGGAATGGCAATTTCACCTTCCCGTTGGCGGCCGGTTCCGCGTCCGTGCTGGGCGTGGAGTCCTCACCCGTGGGCGTGGAGTTGGCCCAGCGCAGCGCGCGCGAGGGTGGGGTGGGGAACGTGCGCTTCATCCAGGGCGACGCGCGCAAGGCGTGCGATGGGCTGGTGTCGGAAGGGCGGAAGTTCGACGTGTGCCTGGCGGACCCGCCGCGCACCGGAGCGCCCGGGCTGGCGAAGTGGATGACGGCCCTGGGCGTGCGCCGGGTGGTCTACGTGGCGTGCGATCCAGCCTCCCTCGCCCGCGACGCGGCGGGGCTGGTCGAGGCGGGCTACAAGCCCCTGGCCCTCCAGGTGGTGGACATGTTCCCCCAGACGCACCACGTGGAAGCCGTCATGTCCTTCGAGCGGAAGGCTTGAAGGGCAACCCGCACTGAAAGTACGTATTCGGCTTCTCGGGTTGCGCGGGCTGCTTCCGGGGTGGAGCGCCACTCCAGAGTGGAGCGATACCCGCTTAATCTGCATCTCAAGGAATTTTAGTGATTACACCGCGTGTACCAGGAGGGGAAGCGACCGCCTGCTCACGCCTGCCTCATTCCGGATTGCGCCGGAGCCGGGCCCGGACATGATGGTTGGGTGGATGCCCGCATCGTCGAGTTCGCCGAAGTGCTCCGCCAGAACGGCGTGCGCGTCAGTACGTCCGAGGTCCAGGACGCCCTGCGCGCCACCGCCGAGGTGGGGCTGAAGGAACGGGGCGTGTTCCGCTCCGTGCTCCGCACCACGCTGGTGAAGCGCGAGCTGGACGTGGACACGTTCAACCGCGCGTTCGACTTCTACTTCTCCGGCGCGGCGAAGACGTTCGAGGGCATCGACAAGTCGCTGGCGGACCAGCTCAAGGAAGAGGGCTACCTGGAGGGCGACCTGCTGAAGATGGTCATCATCCAGATGGCGCAGCTGCTGCCGGAGATGTCTCCGCTGGCGCAGGCCATCCTCGAGGGAGACCGGGCGCGGCTGGCGCAGATCTTCCGGATGGCGTCGCTCCAGTTGGACCTGTCGCAATTGGAGAGCCCGCTCCAGGCCGGCTTCTTCTCTCGGCGATTGCTGGCCGGCGCGGGCATGGAGAAGGCCCGCTCCGACATGAAGTCCCTGGAGGATGAGCTGCGTGCGCGCGGCCTGGCTCCCGAGGGCGTGGAGATTGTGTCCCGGCATGTCGCGGCCGCGATGCGGAAGATTGAAGAGGCCGCGCGCCAGGAGGTGAAGCGCCAGGCCGAGGCTCGCATCCGCCGCCGCACGGACACGGTGCAGGACAAGCCATTGCATCTATTGACGCAGGCGGAGGTGGACCAGATGGAGTCCGCCGTGCGGACACTCGCGGAGAAGCTGCGCAGCCGGCTCATCCGCAAGCAGCGCTCACACCGGAGGGGCGCGCTGAACGTGCGCCGCACCCTGCGCCGCAACATGCCGTGGGGCGGGGTGCCCATGGTGCCTCAGTTCCGGCGTCGCCGGCCGGAGCGCCCGGAGCTGGTCGTCCTGTGCGACGTGTCCGACTCGGTGCGGAACGCGTCACGGATGATGTTGCTGTTCATGCACACGCTGCAGTCCTTGTTCGTGCGCGTGCGCTCGTTCGTCTTCGTGTCCGACGTGGGTGAAGTGACGCAGTACTTCAAGGACCTGGACGTCGACGAGGCCATCGACATGGCCACCGCGGGCAAGACGGTGTCGCTGAGCGCGAACTCGAACTACGGGCGCGCGCTGGCGGACTTCACGCGAGACCACCTGGGCAGCATCACCCGCCGCACCACGGTGATGGTGATTGGCGACGGGCGGAACAACTACAACGCGAACAACGCGTGGGCGCTGAAGGACCTGCGCCGCAAGGCGAAGCGCCTCCTGTGGATCTGCCCCGAGGAGCGCGGCAACTGGGGCATCGGCGACAGCGAGATGCTCACGTACGAGAAGCACTGCCACCAGGCCGTGGTCGTTACGTCCGTGTCGGACCTGGCCCGCATCGCGGACCAGCTCGTGCCGGCGTGACGGATGCAGAATTCGCCGCGCCCACGGTGGACGCACCTGGCTCGACTCGTGGCCGTCCTATGGATGGCAACAGGGCTATATGGATGTGCCCATGGGAGCAATTCCGTCGCGGGACGCATCTCCCCGGAGCATTTCCGGTTCACGACGGTGGTCGAAGCGGACAGCAGAGCGCTGCCTGATGGATGGAGAGCCGTCTGCATCAACGCGCGCGTCACCGAGGGCGACTCGGGGGCCACCGATGTCTGCAAGTTCGAAGTGGGACTGCCCCTGCGCAATGGCCAGCAAGGGGATATTCCCCTGATGGAGGCTCGGTGGCTCTCGGCGGAGCTCGCAAATCAGGCCGCCCAATGGGTACTGGCTGCGGCGCGGCCGGGGGAGATGATTGCCGTACACTGCATCCAGTTCAGAAGGCGCTACGAGCGACTGCTCAAGGATGAGATTGCCGGTGCCCGGGTTTCGGAGTGCCGCACCCCGGGGATCGAAACCGTGCGCTTCGATACCCCGATGGATTCCAGGCGATGAGCGACCTGACACAAGAGACACTCGTTGATTGGGCCGGGCAGTTCTACCCACGAGGGTTTCCTCCCGAGGAGGATGACGCAAGCGAGTCCATCCCCGCGCATCACCGCACGCCTGAGCACCAGCGCTTCATCGACGCGTGGAAGACGGCGCTCGATTGGAAGGAGTGGGGGGCCTTCGTCGAGGACCTTCGGGCAACCCACCCAGAGCATGCCCTTGGCGGAGGAACTCAACCCTTCGTGTCCGCGTGCCTTCGCTGTCAGCTCTACAAAGAGGAACCGCAGCCGGACGGGAACAGGCAGGTGACCCGGTGGGCCGTTGCCGTGAGCGTCCTCGCGCCTCTGTACATCGTCTACGTGACGACCCAGACGCGATACCCCACGGGCCGTACCTCCCGCCCCATACTGAGCCTGGAGCCTCGGAATGTGGGCAAGGCCCAGGCGGACCTGTTGGCTCGCCATACGGAGCGCGTGCTGAACTGCCGGCCATTTCCGCTGTCGCTGGCGACAGTGCCGCTACCGGGCCTTCGTATCGGGCAGCTCAACTACCTCAGCACGGACCCCGCCCCCACGCTGCTGGATGCGTTCTTCACGGATGATCTGGCCAACCTGCCTTGACGATGCTCCGGCGTGAGGTGCGCGCCTGCACCGCGGCTACCGGGTGATCCACAGCCGCGGCCCTGCTTCAGGTTCCAAGCGCGATTTCCCATTTATCCAGGGTACAACGACCGCCTGCCTCCAGACACGACGGCCCCGGTCGGAGTCGCTACAACCCGGCGCTCCGGGCTGTTAGATGCGAGAGCAATCCATGGCACCTTCCCTCTTCGACGACGCTGGCTTTCAGGATGTCCGGAACTTCGAGCGCTCCACCAACCTGGACGCCGCCGATGACCGCACCCTCCGCATGGCGTACCGGCCGGTGGACGGCGCCCTGCTCGACTCCCTGGTCCGCTACCAGCAGGCCTACCTGTCCCACGCCGAGGCAGGGCAGGGGACGGACGCGCTCGGCCGGGCCCACACGGAGGCGCTGCGCGTCTCCGGGCTGGACTCCAAGGCGGCGGAGCAGCTCACCTCCATGCTGCGCTCCTTCTGCGGCCGGCGCTGGGCCGCCCTGAAGCTCCAGGACAAGCTCCGCCAGGTGGAGGGCGCCAACACCCCCGACGTGGAGGACCTGCGCACCCGGCTTCGCGAGGAGCTGACGAAGCAGGAGCGCGCCACCGAGGCCCTGGGCCGGCGCTTCGGTCCGGAGACCCTGGCCCTCCTGCGTGCCAGGGAGACGGAATTGGTGGAGCTGCACACCCGGATGACGCGCCTGCTCAGTCGGGGATGAATCGGGCCGTGCGTCAGGTTGCATTCCGCGCCCGGGCATCGCATAAGGGCACGTTCTTCCTCAGGGTTCTGACATGAAGCGCTACTTCATCCACACCTTCGGCTGCCAGATGAACGTCAACGACTCGCTCCGCATGAGCGAGGTGCTGGCGAAGATGTCCTACGAGCCGACTCCGGTGCCCGAGAACGCGGACCTCATCATCCTCAACACCTGCGCCATCCGCGAGAAGGCGGAGGACAAGATGCTGTCCGCGCTCGGCCGCTACAAGCCGGTGAAGGCCAGCCGGGGCGCGCTCATCGGCGTGGGCGGCTGCGTCGCGCAGCAGGAGAAGGACAAGCTCCTCAAGAAGGTGCCGTACCTGGACTTCGTCTTCGGCCCCGACAACATCGCCAAGCTGCCGGACATCATCGGCCGCGTGTCCGAGGACCGCGCGCGCGTGGTGGAGGCCGCCTTCGTCCACTCCGAGGAGTACGTCTTCCCGCGCGCCGACCCGGAGACCTCCCGCGGCAAGGTCACCGAGTTCGTCACGGTGATGAAGGGCTGCGACAACGTCTGCTCGTTCTGCGTGGTGCCCCACACCCGCGGCCGGGAAGTCAGCCGGGCGTTCCCGGAGGTCCTCCTCGAGGTCAACGACCTGGCGAAGGTCGGCGTGCGCGAGGTGACGCTCATCGGGCAGAACGTGAACTCGTACGCGGGCGGCATCTCCTTCGCGCAGTTGCTGCTGCGCACCGCGGAGGTTCCCGGCATCGAGCGCGTGCGCTTCACCACCAGCCACCCGCACGACCTGTCCGACGAGCTGATCGAAGCGTTCCGCACGCAGCCCAAGATTGCCCCGCACTTCCACCTGCCCGTGCAGTGCGGCAGCGACCGCGTCCTGAAGATGATGCGCCGCGACTACACCGTGGTGCAGTACCTGGAGCGGCTGGAGAAGCTGCGCGCCGCGCGGCCGGGCATCGCCGTCACCACCGACATCATCGTGGGCTTCCCCGGGGAGACCGAGGAGGAGTTCGAGATGACGATGAAGCTGACCGAGCAGGTCCGCTACGACAACCAGTTCTCCTTCGTCTTCAGCCCGCGCCCCAAGACGGGCGCCGCCCTGCGGGAGAACGAGTGGGGCCCCGTGCCGCACGAGGTGAAGATTGCCCGGCTGGAGCGCCTGCAGAAGCTGCAGCGGCGCATCAGCACGGAAGTCACCGCGGCGCTGGTGGGCTCGGAGGTGGAGGTGCTCGTCGAGGGCCATTCGCGCTACGACGCCACCAAGCGCTTCGGCCGCACGCCGGAGAACCGCACCGTCAACTTCGACGGGGATGCCCCCACCGGCGCCCTGGTGAAGGTGAAGGTGGAGCGCTCCACGCCCAACGCGCTCTCCGGCCAGCAGCTCTCCGTGCTGTCCCTGCCCACCGTGGAGCCGCTGCCCCTGGCTCCGGCTGCCTCGCCGTTCCACGTCGTCGCCGAGGCGTAGCTTCCAGTTCCCAGTCCCGCCCGATCGCGTCCCAACCGAGGTGACGTCATGGCGTTGAGGCCGTTCCGCGGGGTCACCCCCCGCGTGCACCCGAGCTGCTTCGTGGAGGACTCGGCCCAGGTGGTGGGCGACGTGGAGCTGGGCGAGGACTCCTCCGTCTGGTTCAACGCCGTGCTGCGCGGGGACGTGAATCCCATCCGCATTGGCAAGCGCACCAACATCCAGGACCTCACCATGGTCCACGTCACCTCCGAGCAGCACCCCACCCACGTGGGCGACGACGTCACGGTGGGCCACCGGGTCATCCTCCACGGCTGCATCGTGGGCAACCGCGTGCTGGTGGGCATGGGCGCCATCCTCATGGACGGCGTCGAGGTGGGGGACGAGTGCATCATCGGCGCCGGGGCGCTGCTGACTCCCGGGACGAAAGTGCCCCCGGGCTCGCTGGTCGTTGGCTCTCCAGGCAAGGTGAAGCGGCCGATTACCGACGCCGAGCGGGAGTTCCTCCAGCTCTCCGCCCTGCACTACGTCCACCTCGCCGCCGAGCACCGCGCGAGCCGCTGACTCGCGGGCCCGTGCGCCCCGTGTTAGGAATTTCCGCATGGCTTTAGTGCCCGCGACCACCCTCAAGGCGTGCCCCATCTTCAAGGGCTTCACCGACACCGGCATCCAGATCTTCGCCGGCGTCGCGGTGCCCCGGGCGTTCCCCAAGGGCACCGCCCTCTTCACCGAGGGCAAGACGGGGGAGTCACTCCTCATCGTCGGCGAGGGCACCGTGCGGCTGAGCGCGAAGAGCGCCTCGGGCGACGACGTGCTCCTCGGCGAGGTGGGCGCGGGCGAGCCCCTGGGGGAGCTGGCCCTGGTCCAGAAGGGCGAGCGGCTGTGCACTGCCACCGCCGCCACGGACGTCTCGGCTCTTGAGATTCGCGCCTCGGATTTCCAGAAGCTGTTGGCCTCCAAGCCGCAGGCGTGCGTGAAGCTGTTGATGGGCATCGTCGCCCACTTCGGCCAGAAGGCGCGCGACAACCGGGACATGCTGCGCACGCTCGTCGGAAAGGCCCCGGCCGCCTGACGGCCCCGTGCTAGCGTCGGGGGCACGCCCATGCGTGTCCCCCTCCTGGTCATCTTCGTCCTGCTCGGGGCTTCCGGGCCCGCGCTCGCGCAGGCGCCCGGGGCGGAGGACTGGTTCTCCAGCGTGTACTCGGCTGGCGGCGTCGAGGTCAGGGCCGATGGCCGCGTCTTCACCCTGTTCGCCCTGCTGAACCGCCTGGGCTACGACGCCGGCCCGCGCTACCGCGAGCACCCGGTGCCCGCCTACCGCTACGGCCCGGCCCGCACGCGCGTGCGTGACGCGCTGGTGGCGGCCTCCCCGGTGGTGGTGGCGCAGGCCCAGGCCTTCTTCGACGCGCATCCCGTGCCGGTGGAGGACTACCTGGCCCGGCTCTTGGGTGGGCCCCAGGCTTCCGGAACGGCCCGCGGGCTGGACGGGCTGGAAGCGCTGCTGGCCCGCGCGGAGGCCGAGTGGCCGGTGGCGGCGCTCCGGGCGGAGACGCTGGACCTGTACCGTGCGGAACAGCGCGCCTGGCTGCCTCTGTTGGATGCGCCGCTTCAACAGGCGGCACGACTCCTGGGCCTGCCAGAAGGCAAGCCGCCTCTGGAGGTGGTGGTTAATCTGCTCGACGCGGAAGGCAGCATCCGGAGGGTGGAGACGGGGCGCGGGTGGGTATTGGTGGTGGGACCTGCCACCCGGCGGCCGGAGATGGAGCCTTTCGTCAGGGAGTTCGCCCGGGGAGTGCTTTCGTCCCGGATGGGTGCACGCTTGGAGAGCAGGTGGACGGGCGGCGCGGTGGCACTCCGCGAGGCCCGCGCAGCAGGGGTGGGGGAGGCGACGGTAGGGGAGTTCGGGGTGGCTTTGCTGAGCCGGGCGCTGGCGCTGATGGCCACGGGCGCCCAGGAAGCGGCCTACGAGGCGGCTGGCCGCCAGGGGTACTTCGGTTTGAAGGCCCTGGCCCGGAGTTTTGACGACCCGCGCCCGGTTGATGCCTGGGCGCTGGATGGGCTGAACCGGGTAAACCCCGGGCAGGCCCACCGGAAGTGAACGGACGGGACAACGCGTGCAAGAACTCCTCACCCACATGCTTGGCGACGCACAGGGCTTCGTCGCCTATGCCACCGTCTTCAGCATCCTGGTGGCCTGCGGTCTGGGCATTCCGCTTCCCGAGGACATCTCGCTCATCCTCGGTGGCTTCCTGGCGCACAAGGGCGCCGCCAGCCTGCCGGTGATGATGGCGGTGGGCTTCGCCGGCATCCTCGCGGGTGACAGCCTCATCTTCCTCGCCGGCCGCCGGCTGGGCGGGAAGCTGGGCCGCAACGAGGGCGCCAGCGGGGGTTTCTTCGCGCGCATCGTCACGGCCGAGAAGCGCGCCAAGGTGGAAGGGCTGTTCGCCAAACACGGGCAGAAGATCGTCTGCATCGCCCGGTTCATGCCCGGCGTGCGCGCGGTGACGTACTTCACCGCCGGCTCCGTGGGCATGTCCTACTGGCGGTTCATCTTCTGGGACGGGCTCGCGGCGCTCCTGTCCGCGCCCGTCTTCGTGTGGCTCGGCTTCCACTTCGGCAGCGAGCTCGACACCCTCATCGACAAGTTCAAGGAAGGCCAGTACGTCGTCATGGGCGTGCTGCTCGCGGGTGTCGCGGCGTACGTGCTGTACCGCCGTCGCCGCAAGGCGGCCCCGGTCACCCCGGCGTTACAGGCCGTGGCCGTCGCGGCCCGTGTCCAGGAGCCGGTGGCCTCGTCCCCGCGCAATTCCGCCACCGGCAAGAACGAGCCCCTGTTCAAGGAAGTCACCTCGGCGGCCTCGGGCCCCGAGAAGGGGGTTGCGTCCGAGCCCGTGCGCGGAGCGCTGCAGAAGACGTAGCCTCGCGGCGCCTTCTGTCAGTATCCGCGGACCGTCCTGAAAGGGAGGCCGCGGTGCGCGTTCATCACGTCATTCGGAACCTGCTCCTGATGGGAGCACTGCTCGCGGGCAACGCCCGGGCCGAGGTGTCACGCGCGGAGCTGCGCGTGCCCGGAGAGCCGGGGGTGACGCTCTCCGTCCGCGAGGTGCGTGACACCACGACGAAGGCCCCGGCGCTGCCGCCCGTCATCCGCCTCCACGGCGCGCGAGTCCCGGGGCGCGCCTCGTTCGACCTGTCTGTCGAGGGAGGCTCGCTTGCGGCGGACCTCGCGCGCGCGGGGTTCACCGTCTACGTCATGGATGCACGGGGCTACGGTGGCTCCACGCGACCGAAGGCCATGAGCGTGCCCGCGTCGGGTAGGCCGCTCGTGAGCTCTCACGAGGTCGTCCGCGACGTGCAGGCGGTGGTGGGCTTCGTGAAGAAGCGCACGCGGAAGGCGCAGGTCGCGATTCTCGGCTGGGCCACCGGTGGCCACTGGGCGGGCATGTACGCGAGCCTCTACCCGGAGCAGGTCAGCCACCTCATCGTCCTCAACTCACTGTACGCCGGGAGCGCGGAGCACAGGATGCTCGGGCGCGGCACGGACTTCGAGGACCCGAAGCGGCCCGGCCACTTCAATGCCGAGGGTCTGGAGGCGTACCGGTGGAACACGGCGGCTTCGCTGCTCGGAGTGTGGGACCGGAGCATCCCCACCGAGGACAAGGCGCAGTGGCGCGCACCGGAGGTGGCCGAGGCCATTCAACGTGAGGCGCTCGCGAGCGATCCACTGTCGGGCTCGCGCACGCCGCCCGCGTTCCGTGCGCCGTCGGGCGCGCTGGAGGACAGCTTCTACCTGGCCACCGGACGGCAGCTCTGGGACGCGGCCTCCATCACCGCGCGCGTCCTCATCCTCCGCTCCGAGAAGGACTTCTGGAGCCGGCCCGAGGACGTGACACGCATGCAGGAGCACCTGGAGCGCGCTGCGGAGGTGAAGGCCGTCGAGCTGCCCGGGGCCACGCACTTCGTGCACCTGGACCGGCCGGAGCGGGGCCGTGCCCTGTTGCTGGAGGAGGTCATCCGCTTCCTCGGTGCATCGGCGACTCCCTCTGCACGGACCTCGAAGTAGCCCGCCACCGCGGCAATGGCCTGAACGACAGCACGGTGTCGCCTGTTCTTGCGAGCCCTGGCGGGTTGCTGGATTCCGGCAGGCAATGCAAGGCTTCGCGCTGCTCCAACCAGGGGCGCTTCTCGGGGTCATTGCTGATGCCCAGATCCAGTCTTTGCGCGTGCGCGGTCTTGCTGTTCTCGCTTACCGGCTTCGCTCAGGAATACACCGCCGACGTAGTACCCGATGAGAAGACGCTCGGTGCTGAGCTGCCCGATGCCGGGCCTTCAGTCGATGGTGCCAGTGCGAGTGCTCGCATCGAGGAGTTCCCGCCCCAGGATGTCCAAGACCCGGACGTCGCGCGTGTCCTGGCCGACAAGACGAAGCGGAGCCCGCCGGTCGTCGTCGTCAGCGGAGGCATCAGCCTCGGCGCATATCAGGCAGGGTTCATCTCCACCCTCGTGAGATTCTGGAGTCTTGCGCGGCAGAAGGGAGCGGACGCCCAGTTGGGGGATCCTTCCCCCCGTGTATGGACGGGCGCTTCAGCCGGCGCCGTGAATGCTCTCCTGGGGGGGCTCGCGTCATGCGATGAGGCTTTTGCTCAGCCTCGGTGGTCGCCTGAGGAGAGCCTGTTCTGGGAGATCTGGATCAAGAGGCTCGACCTCGATGGATTGCTCCCACTCGAGGATCCAGCCAGGACCGACCACCTCTTCAGCGGGTCATACATGCGGGAAACACTCCAACGCATCCAGGTGAAAGCGAAGGAGACGGAGTTTCGCAAGGACTGCACCTTCGCCTTTGGCGTCACCGTGACGAACCTGAGTGGGCGCGCGGTTCCCTTTGGAGAAGGAGGGCCTGAGTCCAGGGCCCACCTCACGCGCGTAACGGAGAAGCTCGCTGTCCAGGTGATGACCCACGGAAGAGGGAAGCTCGCAGCGCGGCTTCCATTCCTACAAGGGGCCAAGAGTGCCACGTGGCCGTTCATCGCGGTGGACGTGGATGAGCAACGCTACTATCCGGCGCTGGGAACGCGGCCCAGGGAAGATGGGGGGCAGGAGGTTTCGGTTGAGAACCTCCTGCTCGCCCCACAAGCCTCTGGCTCCTTCCCCTTCGCGTTTCCACCCGTAAAGCTCAATGCGTCGTTCTTCAACGAGGAGAACTGGGAGGATCCCGATTCCTTGAAGCTGGTGGACGGCGGCTTCCTCAACAACAACCCACTCGACCTGGCAGTGCGACTGGGCATGCGCTGGAACGAGAAGGAGTCGCACTCGAGGGCCGACCCGAGCGAAAAACAGCGATTCGTTTTCGACTCCAGTCGTTTCCCCATCGTCTACATGGACCAGGACTTCGCTTCTCTGCGTTTGCGAAAGCCCTGGCACCGGAAGCCAGAGTCCAACAGCCCACTGGCTGAGACCTACTTCCAGTACGCGGGCAACCTCATGTCCGGGGCGCAGGACAGCGTGGTCCTCGACACGTTGGAGCACGAGCCGAAATTGTCCGGACGCATCAAGATTCCGCGTCGTACGTCGGTGCTTCCTTCCGAGTTCCGCTTCGCCATGATGGGCTTCTTCGACCGACGCTTTCGCGAGCATGATTTCTTCCGCGGGATGTCGGACGCCATCTGGTTCCTGGCGACTCAGTTCTCTACGACGCGGGCAGTCGAGCTCCTGGTGCCCCCCATCGAGAATGAGTCGTTACAGGACCGTGCAGACCGGGTCGCGGAGGTGCTCGATGTGTCTTCTCCTGGCTTCCGGTGTGTCGTGTATGGCGCATGTAGAGGCACCGAGGAACTGGTCGAGCTTGGGAGGCTGCGTACAGCTGCCAAAGAGCTATCGCGGGCTGCATTGCTCCGAAAACTTGAGGAGGACGACGTCGACGCGCTCCTCAAGGCGCTTGGTGAAGCGCACTACCGCTACAGCAGCGGCGTCTTCAATGGAGCTGTGGCGACTGGCACCCGGAATGACCTGATGCCGGTTCGTGAGCGGCTCGGACACGCGTTCCACGACATGGTCAGCAAGCAGCAGGGGGGCATGCGGGTGGTCATGCGACCTGTCGGCGCAGCGTTCCTCGACGAGTGGCTGACGTATACGCACCCCACTGGCGCCATCACCCTTCAGCTCAGCCGTCAGCGGGGCCTGGGACTCGGCTGGGAAGAACCGCTCGCGGCGTTCGAGGATGGACGTGAGAGCGGTGCGTACAACCGGAGTGAGTGGAGGATGGGAGTCTGGGCGTCCGCTTTCGGTGTGCGGGACATGGACCAGATCGTTCCCAATGAGACCCGGGTGCGCTGGTTCTCGCTTGGCGGATACGTGGACTGGGTCTCTGACCTGGATGGCTTCGACGGAGAGTTGTCGTGGCTCGATCGAGGTCCCTATCTCCGATGGCGCGCGGGAGCCGGCTTCTCTGGCAGCTACCTGAGCTCGCCGCACGAAGCGGCCCTCCAACTCCCGGAACTGCGGTTGGGGCTGGACCTCATGGAGATGGTGGGACTCCGGCTGACGGTGCCCGTGGCCCTGTTCAAGCAACACGACAGGACGCTGAGTGCCGGGTGGCCCAAGGTCTTCAAGGAGAGTTCCCTCGGAGTGGAGGTACTCATCACGCTGTGGTGAGCCGGTGTCGCCGCTCCAGCGCCTCCTGGAGCGGCGACATCCGGAACCGGACTTCTACTTCGCGTCCTTCAAGGCCTCACGCAGCCGCTCCGCCAGCATGCTGACCCCCGGCTGCCGCAGCAGGCCGTAGTGGTCGCCCGGCAGCAGGTGGCGCTCCAGCGCTTCGCCCACCAGCGCGGACCAGCCGCCGTCCTCCGGCAGTCCCTCCGCGTTGTCTTTCGCCTTGAACAACACCACGCGGCCCTCGGAGGCCGGGGCCTGGTAGCGCCGCGATGCGAGCAGGTTGGCCTCGAACACGCGGAACAGTGCGCCCAGGTGCTCGGCATCCATGCCCGGGGGCAGGGCGCCCGCGCTGGCCGCTGCTTGCAGCAGCCGCTCCAGCACCGCGTCCGGCTCCAGTCCCACGAGCCCCTCCAGGTCCAGCGGCAGGTCCGCGAGCGACGCGCCCATCAAGTCGCGCGCGAACATGAACGCCAGCTGCACGCGGTCCGGCTCTGGCTCCGTCGCCACCGTCACCGCCGGGACGTAGGAGTCGATCAACGCCAGCAGCGCCACCTGCTCGCCGCTCGCCCGGAGCTGCCGCGCCATCTCGTAGGCGATGACGCCGCCCATCGACCAGCCGCCCAGGTGATACGGCCCGGACGGCTGCACCGAGCGCAGCGCCGTCACGTACCCGGCGGCCATCTCCTCCACCGTGCCAAGCGGAGCACTGCCGTCCAGCCCCCGCGCCTGCAGGCCGTAGAACGGACGTTCCGTTCCGATCAGCCGCGCCAGCTCGGCGTAGGCGAGCACGTTGCCGCCGACCGGGTGGACGCAGAAGAACGGCGCCGCGGTGCCCGTCCCAGGCGCACCGAAGGGCACGAGCGGTGAGAACGTCCCCGCGTCTCCACCGCGCAGCAGCGTCGCGAGCTGCTCCACCGTGGGAGCCCGGAACAGCGCGGCCAGCGGGAGCTGTCGGCCCGTGGCCTCGCGCATGGCGGCCATGAGGCGCACGGCCAGCAGCGAGTGGCCTCCCAGCTCGAAGAAGTTGCCGCGCACGCCCACCGGCTGCACACCCAGCACCTTCTCCCACGCGCGGGCCAGCAGCAGCTCCAGCGCATCCCTCGGCGGCACGTGGGCCGCGGTGGGCGAGTCACTGGTGCGCGGCGCGGGCAGGGCCTTGCGGTCCACCTTGCCGTTCGCCGTCAGCGGCAGCGAGGCCAGGGGCACGAAGGCCATGGGCACCATGTACTCGGGCAGGCGCTCCTGCAGCCAGGCTCGCAGGGCCTGCGAGGTCGACTCGGAGGACGGCGCCTCCACCACGTACGCCACCAGGCGCTTGTCGCCGGGCACGTCCTCTCGCGCCAGCACCAACGCGTCCTTCACCGCGGGGTGCGTGCGCAGGGCGGACTCGATTTCCCCCAGCTCCAGGCGGTAGCCGCGCACCTTCACCTGGAAGTCCAGGCGGCCGAGGTACTCCAGCGTGCCGTCATGTCTCCAGCGCGCCTTGTCTCCGGTGCGATACAGGCGTGCTCCCGGCTCGGTGCTGAACGCGTCGGGGATGAAGCGCTCGGCGGTGAGGTCGGGCCGGCCCAGGTAGCCGCGCGCCAGCCCCTCTCCCGCGAGATACAGCTCTCCGGGCACGCCCGGTGGCACCAGCCGCAGGTGCGCGTCCAGGACATGGGCCCTCACGTTCGCCAGCGGCCGGCCGATGACGGGCACGTCGACCGGCGAGTGCTGGATGCTCCAGGTGGTCGCGTCCACGGTGCACTCGGTGGGGCCGTACACGTTGAAGGCCCGGGTGCGCTCGGTGCTCGCGAGCTGCTTCCAGGTGGCCTCGTCGAGCGCCTCGCCTCCGGGCAGCAACAGCCCGGGCACGTGCGTGCGCTCCAGCAGGCCCGCTTGCAGCAGCAGCTTCAGCAGCGACGGCGTGCAGTCCAGCACGTCCACCCGCTGGGTCTCCAGCCATTCCAGCATGGCCCCGGGGTCCAGCCGCGTCTCCTCCGGCACGATGCACAGGCAGTGTCCGTCCACCCACTGGATGAGCTGTTTGATGGAGGCATCGAAGAAGAGCGGAGCGTTGAGGCTCACCCGCAGTCCCGCGGGCTGGCCCGCGTGGACGGACAGCGCCAGCGCCCGGTGCAGGTGGAGCACCGAGCGGTGCCGCACCATCACTCCCTTGGGCGTGCCCGTGGAGCCCGACGTGTAGATGACGTAGGCCAGATGCTCCGCGCTCGCGAGCCCCGGCGGGCCTTCGTCCGGCAGTGACGCGAGCCGCGCCTGGAGCGTGTCCAGGCACAGCACCTGACGGACCTCGGGCCGCCAGGCGTCGGCCATGGCCTGACGGGTGATGAGGATGGGCGCCCCGCAGTCGTCGAGTATCAAGCTCCTGCGTGGGGCCGGAGCCGTCGGGTCGATGGGCACGAAGGCGCCGCCGGCCTTGAGGATGCCGAGGACGGTGACGAGGGCCTCGGGGGAGCGCTCCAGGCAGAACGCCACGGGCACCTCCGGGCCGACGCCCAGCGAGCGCAACAGGTGGGCGAGCTGGTTGGCCTTCGCATCGAGCTGACGGAAGGACAGCGCCTCCTCCCCCATGACCACCGCGGGTGCGTCAGGGGTCCGGGCCACCTGCTGCTCGAAGAGCTGGTGCAGGCACGCGTCGCGCGGGAAGTCGGCCCGCGCGCCGTTCCATTCCACCAGGACCCGCTGGCGCTCGTCCGCGGTCAGCAGGGGCAGCTCGGACAGCGCGGTGTCCGGCGACGCCACCACGCCCTCCAGCAGGAGCTGGAAATGGGCCGTCAGTTGCACCGCCGTGGCATGCGTGAACAGGTCCGTGGCGTAGGACAGGCCTCCACGGTAGCCCTCGGGCGTCGGAGTCAGTCCGAGGTTGAGCTCGAACTTCGTGGTGTCCGGAGTCACCTCCAGGCTTCGCAGCGTCAGCTCGGGCAGGGACACCTCCGACTCCGGAGTGTTCTGCAGGACGAACAGGGCCTGAAAGAGCGGCGTGCGGCCCAGGTCTCGCGCGGGCTGGAGCTCCTCGACGAGCCGCTCGAACGGGATGTCCTGGTGCTCGTACGCGCCCAGCGTGGTGTTGCGCACCTGGGCGAGCAACTGGCGGAAGCTGAGCGACGGGGCGAAGCGGGCGCGCAGCACCAGCGTATTGACGAAGAAGCCGATGAGGCCCTCCGTTTGAGCATGGCGCCGGCCCGCGATGGGCGAGCCCACCAGCACGTCGTCCTGTCCCGAGTGCCGGTGCAACAGCGCCTGGAAGGCCGCCAGCAGCAGCATGTAGGGCGTGGCGCCCTCGCTCTGGGCCAGGGCCTCCACGCGCTGGGAGAGCGCGGATGGCAGGTGCAGGGGCACGGCCGCGCCCCGGTGCGTGAGCGTCGCCGGCCTGGGCTTGTCGGTGGGCAGGTCCAGCGCGTGCGGTGCACCGCCGAGCTGCTCCCTCCACCAGCCGAGCTGGGCCTGCAGCGTCTCGCCGCGCAGCCACGTGCGCTGCCAGACGGAGTAGTCGGTGTACTGCACCGGCAGCTCGGGCAGCGGCGAGGGCGCTCCGCGACGGAAGGCCTCGTACATGACGGCGACCTCACGAACGAGGACGCCCATGGACCAGCCGTCGGAGATGCTGTGGTGCATGCACAGGAGCAGCACGTGCTCGGTCGGCTCCAGCCGCAGCAGCGTGACGCGCAGGAGCGGGCCCGTGGACAGGTCGAACGGCCGCTGCGCGTCCTCGGTGGCGATTCGCAGGGCCTCGGACTGACGCTGCTCGGGAGGAAGCGTGCTCAGGTCCACGAACGGGTGCGGGCTCGACGTGGCGGGGTGGATGACCTGGTAGGGCTCACCGCCCTCGGAGTGGAAGGTGGTGCGCAGCGACTCGTGGCGGCGCACCAGCTCCGCGAAGGTGCGCTCGAAGGCGGCCCGCTCCAGGGTGCCCGTGAGGCGTAGCGCGGAGGGCATGTTGTAGAGCGCCTGCCCCGGCTGGAGCTGATCCAGGAACCAGAGGCGCTGCTGCGCGAAGGACAGTGGGACGCGGCCTTCCGTGCGAGCCCGGACCAGCGGCGGCATGCGGGTGCTCGTCGTGGTGGTGCCGATGCGCTCCGCGAGGGCCGCCACGGTGGGGGCCTCGAAGAGGGCACGCAGGGGCAGCTCGACGTTGAAGGTGGCTTGGATGCGGGCCACCAACTGCGTGGCCAGCAGGGAGTGGCCGCCCAGCTCGAAGAAGCTGTCGTTCACACCGACCCGCGCCGTGCCGAGGAGCTGCGAGAAGAGACCGGCCAGCATCTCCTCCCTGGCTGTGCGAGGCGCCACGTACTGCTTCGTCAAGGCCGCCGAGGCGTCCGGGACGGGCAGGGCCTTGCGGTCCATCTTGCCGTTGGACGTGAGGGGCAGGGTGTCCAGGTGCACCACCGCGGAGGGAACCATGTACTCGGGCAGTCGCTCCTGCACGTACGCGCGCAGCTCTGTCGGACTCGCATCGCCGGTGACGTATGCGACGAGGCGCTTGTCGCCCGGAGTGTCGTGTCGCACCACCGCCACCGCCTCGCGCACCCCTGGGTGCGTCAGCAGCGCGGCTTCCACTTCCGCCAACTCAATCCGGTAGCCACGCACCTTCACCTGCGTGTCGATGCGGCCGAGGAACTCCAGCACGCCGTCCGCGCGCCAGCGTGCCTTGTCGCCGGTGCGGTAGAGGCGCTCTCCGGCCACGGCGCTGAAGGGGTTGGGGATGAAGCGCTCCGCCGTCAGCTCCGGCCGGGACAGGTAGCCGCGCGCCAGGCCGTCGCCGCCGATGAACAGCTCTCCGGGGATGCCAGGGGGCACGGGCTGGAAGTGCTCGTCCAGCACGTACACCTGGGTGTTGGCGATGGGCCGGCCAATGGGGATGGCGCTGCCCACCTGCGAGGCTTCCGTCATCCGCCAGGTGGAGGTGAAGAGGGTGGACTCGGTGGGGCCGTAGCAGGCCGTCACCGGAATGAACATTCCTTCCACCACCCGGCGCACGTGGGGCGCACTCACGACGTCGCCACCGGTGAGCAACTGGCGAACGCCCTTGAGGCAGTCGGGCTTGAAGTCCACCACCTGGGAGAAGAGGCCGGCGGTGAGGTGCAGGGTGGTGACGGAGTGGCGCGTGAGCACGGTGCTCAGCAGCTCCAGGTCACTGGGGGACTGGGCGGGGAAGACGACGAGGCGACCGCCGAAGAGCAGCGGGCCCCAGACTTCCAGGGTGGAGGCGTCGAAGGAGATGGGGGCGATGAGGAGGAAGGTTTCCTCTGGCCCCAGGTGCGCATAACGAGCGCCGTGCAAGAGGCGCATGACGCCGCGGTGCTCGACGGCCACACCCTTGGGACGGCCGGTGCTGCCGGAGGTGAAGTCCACGTACGCCAGGTGGCGAGACGTGACGCCGGACACCGGCCGCGTGCGCGGCAGGGCGTCCAGCGGCAATTCCTCCACGAAGAGGCACGACACCGACTCCGGCATGCTCGAGCTGGAACGCAGAGCCCTCGAAGTGAGCACCAGCCTGGGCGGCGCATCCTCCAGCATGAAGGCCAACCGCTGCGCCGGGTACGAGGCGTCCAGCGGCAGGTACGCGCCACCGGCCTTGAGGATGGCCAGCAGCGAGACGATGAGCTCCACCGAGCGCTCCAGGCACACGGCCACCAGCACATCCGGCCCCACGCCATGCAGCTTCAACAGGTGTGCAAGCTGGTTGGCCCGCGTGTCGAGCTGCGCGTAGGTGAGCTTCTCGTCGCCGAACTCCAGCGCCACCGCGTCCGGGCGCAGCGTGGCCTGCTGCTCGAACAGGTGGTGGATGCACGCCTCGCGCGGGTAGTCCGACGCGGTGGCGTTCCACTCCACCAGCACCTGCTCCCGCTCTCCCTCCGTCAGCAGCGGCAGCGCCGACAGGGCCTGCTCAGGCCGAGCCAGGGCGCCTTCCAGCAACAAGCGCAGGTGGTCGACCAGGCGGGCCGCCGTGCGGCGCTCGAACAGGTCCGTGTTGAAGATCAGCGCGCCCTGGTAGCCAGCCGGCGTGCGCGTGAGGCTGAGCTCCAGCTCGAAGCGGCTGGCCGTTGCCTCCACGTCCACGTTTCGCAGCGTCAGTTCCGGCAGCGACAGCTCCGCCATCGGGGTGTTCTGCAGGACGAAGAACGCCTGGAACAGCGGCGTGCGGCCCAGGTCTCGCGCGGGCTGCAGTTCCTCGACCAGTTTCTCGAACGGGATGTCCTGGTGCTCGTACGCGCCCAGGGTGGTGTTGCGTACCTGTGCCAGCAACTCACGGAAGGTGAGCGCCGGAGCGAAGCGCGCACGCAGCACCAGCGTATTGACGAAGAAGCCGATGAGGCCCTCCGTCTGCGCGTGACGCCGGCCCGCGATGGGCGAGCCCACCAGCACGTCGTCCTGTCCCGAGTACCGCCGCAGCAGCGTCTGGAAGGCGGCCAGCAGGAGCATGTAGGGCGTGACGCCCTCGCGCTGGGCCAGGGACTCCAGCGCCTGGCTGAGCGCGGGCGACAGGTGCACGGGGACCATCGAGCCCCGGTGCGTGAGCGTCGCCGGCCTGGGCTTGTCGGTGGGCAGCTCCAGCGCGGGCGGCGCGCCTTCGAGCTGCTCTCTCCACCAGCCGAGCTGGGCCTTCAGCATCGCGTCCCGCAGCCAGCCGCGCTGCCAGACGGCGAAGTCCGCGTACTGCATCGGCAGCTCGGGCAGGGGAGAGGGCTGGTCGCGGCGGAACGCTTCGTACAGCGTGACCACCTCGCGCACCAGCACGCCCATGGACCAGCCGTCGGAGACGATGTGGTGCATGCACAGGAGCAGCACGTGCTCGGCGGGCTCCAGCTTCAGCAGGGTGACGCGGAGCAGGGGACCCGTGGCCAGGTCGAAGGGCCGCTGCGCGTCCTCGCTCGCGTGCCGCACCGCTTCGGACTGACGGTAGGCCTCATCCGGCAGGCCTGACAGGTCCACCGCCTCCACCTTCAGCGCCGTGGCCGGGTGGATGCGCTGGAAGGGCTCACCGGCCTCGGAGTGGAACGTCGTGCGCAGCGAATCGTGCCGGCGCACCAGCTCGTTGATGGCGAGCTGGAACGCGGACGGCTCCAGCGTCCCCGACAGCCGCAGGGCCGACGGCATGTTGTAGAGCGCACTGCCGGGCTGGAGCTGGTCCAGGAACCACAGACGCTGCTGCGAGAAGGACAGCGGCAGCGGGCCCTCGCCGCCCGTGCGTGTCAGCGCCGGGAGCTCGCTGCCCGCCGTGGCGGACTGGATGCGCTCGGCGAGGGCTGCCACGGTGGGCGCATCGAAGAGGCTGCGAAGGCTCAGGTCCACGTTGAAGGCGGCGCGAATGCGCGCCACGAGCTGCGTGGCCAGCAGGGAGTGGCCTCCCAGATCGAAGAAGCTCTCCCGCCGGCCCACCACGGACACACGCAGCAGCTCCTTCCACAGCTCCGCCAGTCGAGCCTCCACCGGCGTCGCGGGCGGCTCGTGGGCCGCCGAGGACTGGAGCTGCGAGGCCTCCGGTGCGGGCAGGGCCTTCCGGTCCACCTTGCCGTTCGGCGTGAGCGGCAGGGCGGTGAGCGCCACGAAGGCCGCCGGCACCATGTACTCGGGCAGGTGCTTGCGCAGTTCGGCCCGCAGGCCCGTGACGTCCAGCGAGTCGACATCCTCGGAGGCAATCACGTACGCCACCAAGCGCTTGTCGCCGGGCACGTCCTCACGCAGGTGCACCACCACGTCGCGCACCGATGCCTGCGCCAGGAGCGCGGCCTCGATTTCGCCTGGCTCGATGCGGATGCCCCGCACCTTCACCTGCGTGTCGCCACGGCCCAGGTACTCCAGGCCCCCGTCACGCCTCCAGCGAGCCTGGTCTCCCGTGCGGTACAGCCGCTCTCCGTTGCCGAAGGGACTCGGGACGAAGCGCTCCGCCGTCAGGTCCGGGCGCCCGTGGTAGCCGCGCGCCACGCCCTCGCCGCCGATGAACAGCTCACCGATGACGCCCGTTGGCACCGGCACGAGGTCCGGGTCCAGCACGTACAGCAGCACGTTCGTCAGCGGCCGGCCGATGGAGACCTCACGCCCGTCCTGCACGGGTTCGGACGCGCACGCCAGGTCCACAGAGGTGGCCACCGCCGTCACCTCCGTGAGCCCGTACGTGTTCAGCAGCGGCACCGAGCTGCCCACGCGCTGGCGCCACTGCGCCACGCGTTCGGGCACCGCGCGCTCGCCGCCAATCACCACCCACTTGAGGCCCGCCGGCAGCCGCGCCTTGCCCGCGTCCAGGCTGGCCGTGACTTCGTGCCAGAAGGCCGTGGGCAGGTTGAGCTGCGTGACGCCCGCCGCCTCCACCTTCGCGAGGAAGGCTTCCGGCACGTCGAGCATGTCCGGCGTGCGAAGCACCAGCGTCCCGCCGCGCGTGAGGCACGGGTAGATCTCCTCCGCGCTGGTGTCCCAGCTGATGGAGGCGAACTGGAGCACGCGGTCGCCCGGATCCACCGGGAAGGTCCGGTGCGCCGCGAGGGTGAAGTTCACCAGCGAGCGGTGCTGCACCACCACGCCCTTCGGCTGTCCCGTCGAGCCCGACGTGTAGAGCACGTACGCCGCCGCCTCGGGAGGCACCTGGGCGCCCGTGACAGGCACGTCGGCCGTGTCCGGAACCGCGTCCACGTCCACCCAGACACGTCCGACGGCTTCGCCGAGCTTCGCCTTGAGCGCACCGCGCGACACCACCACTCGCGCGCCGCTGTCCTCCAGCATGAAGGCCAGCCGCTCCGCCGGGTACTCCGGATCCAACGGCACGTAAGCTCCGCCCGCCTTCAGCACGCCGAGCAACGCGGCCATCAGCTCCACCGAGCGCTCCACGCACACGGCGACCCGCGTCTCCAGCCCCACGCCGAGCTGCCGCAGCTGGTGCGCCAGCCGGTTCGCCCGCGCATCCAGCTCCCGGTACGTCACCGTCGTGGCGCCGGCCGTCACGGCCGGAGCATCCGGCGTCCGCGCGACCTGCGCCTCGAACAGCGCGTGGATGCGAGCGTCACGGGGCAGCTCCTCGCGCACGCCGTTCCACTCCACCAGCAGTCGATGGCGCTCACCGGACTCGAGCAGGGGCAGCCCATCCACCCGGGCATCCGGCCGCGCGAGCACACCCTCCAGCAACTGGCGGAAGTGCTCGAAGAAGCGCGTGGCGGTGGAGGCCTCGAACAGGTCGGTGCTGTAGTTCAGCGCTCCGACGAAGCCCTCCGGAGGCCGGAACAGGTCCAGGCTCCACTCGTACAGGGCCACGTCGGCGTCCTCGACGTCCGCCTGGCGCACGGACAGCTCCGGCAGCACCAGCTCCGGCACCGGGGCGTTCTGCATGGCGAACATCGCCTGGAACAGCGGCGTGCGGCTCGTGTCACGCTCGGGCTGCAGCTCCTCCACCAGCTTCTCGAAGGGCACGGCCTGGTGCTCGAAGGCGCCCAGGGTGGTGTCCCGCACCTGCGCGAGCAGCTCGCGGAAGGTAAGCGCCGGGGTGAAGCGCGCGCGCAGCACCAGCGTGTTCACGAAGAAGCCGATGAGCCCCTCCGTTGCGCCCTGGTTGCGGTTGGCGATGGGCGAGCCCACCAGCAGGTCGTCCTGCCCCGAGTAGCGGTGCAGCAACGTCTGGAACACGGCCAGCAGCAACATGAAGGGCGTCACGCCCTCGCGCTGGGCCATGGCCTCCACCTTCTGTGTGAGGCCGAGCGGCAGCCGCACCGGCAGCGTCGTGCCCTTGTGCGAGAAGACGGCCGGACGCGCCTTGTCGGTCGGCATGTCCAGCGCATGGGGCGCGCCGCCGAGCTGCTCCTTCCACCACGCGAGCTGGGCCTCCAGCGTCGCCCCTTGCAGCCACTCGCGCTGCCAGACGGCGTAGTCCGCGTACTGCAGCGGCAGCTCCGGCAGGGGCGAGGGCAGGCCCCGGCGGAAGGCCTCGTAGCTCGCGGTCATCTCGCGCACGAGCACGCCCATGGACCAGCCGTCGGAGACGATGTGGTGCATGTGGATCACCAGCACGTGCTCGCGCGCACCCAGCTTCAGCAGCAGCGTGCGCAGCAGCGGGCCGCGGCTCAGGTCGAAGGGACGGCGGGACTCCTCGGTCGCCAGGCGCATCGCCTCGGCCTGCCGGAGGTCTTCCTCGGCGATCTTCGACAGGTTCACCCGCTGGAGCGGCACGAACAGCGTCTGGCGGATCTCCTGCACGGGCTGGCCCGCATCGGTGCGGAAGGTGGTGCGCAGCGACTCGTGACGGCGCACCAGCTCCTCGAAGCTGCGCTGGAGCGCGGTCTCGTCCAGCACGCCGTCCAGTCGCAACGCGAGCGGCACGTTGTAGAGCGAGTTGCCCGGGTGGAGCTGGTCGATGAACCAGAGCCGCTGCTGCGCGAACGACAGGGGCACGTCCCGCGTGCGCGCCGCGCGGGCGAGGGTCGGAGCACGCGTGCCTCGGGCGGAGGCGAGACGTGCCGCGAGGCCCGCCACGGTGGGCGCCGAGAACAGCTCACTCAGCGGAAGCTCCACGTCCAGCGAAGCGCGGATGCGTGACACCACCTGGGTGGCCAGCAGCGAGTGGCCACCCAGCCGGAAGAAGTCGTCGTTGATGCCGACCTTCTCCACGCGGAGCACCTCCGCCCAGATGGCGGCGAGCCGCGTCTCCAGCTCGTCGCGCGGCGCCACGAACTGGCCCTCGGCGGTGGCCGGGGCCTCCGGTGCGGGGAGCGCCTTGCGGTCCACCTTGCCGTTGGCGTTGAGGGGGAGGGTGCCCAGCTCCACGAAGGCGGACGGCACCATGTACTCGGGGAGCTGCCGCTGGACGAAGGCGCGCAGGGCCTCCGGGTCCAGGCCCGGAGTGGAGGGCACCACGTACGCCACCAGGCGCTTGTCGCCGGGCACGTCCTCGCGGGCCAGCACCACGGCCTCCTGGAGGCCGGTGAACTGACGGAGGACGGTTTCGATTTCTCCCAGCTCGATGCGGAAGCCACGCACCTTCACCTGGAAGTCGGCGCGGCCCAGGAACTCGAGCGTGCCGTCCGCGCGCCAGCGCACCTGGTCTCCGGTGCGGTACAGCCGCGCGCCGGGCGTGGTGGCGAAGGGGTGGGGAATGAAGCGCTCGGCCGTCAGGTCCGCGCGGTTGAGGTAGCCCCAGGCCAGGCCGTCTCCGCCCACGTACAGCTCGCCGGGCACTCCCGGCGGCACCGGCTGGAGGGAGGCATCCAGCACGTACGCGGTGGAGTTGGACAGCGGCCGGCCGATGGGCACCGAGCGGCCCACGTCGTCCGTCGCGCGCAGGGCGTGCGTGGCGGAGAAGGTGGTGTTCTCCGTGGGGCCGTAGCCGTTGATGAGCACGGCGTTCGGGGACAGCCGCGCGAGGTGCTCGCGCACCCGCTGCACGGGCAGCACGTCACCGCCCGCGAGCACCTGACGCACCTTCGCCAGGGACTCGCCCTGGTTCAGCGCCATCTGCTCGAAGAGGGCCGCCGTCAGCCACAGCGTGCTGATGCGCTCGCGCACGAGCAGGGCCGCGAGGTCCTCCAGGGCAAGAGCCCCGGCCGGAGCGAGCACCAGCCGCGCGCCGTGCAGCAGCGCGCCCCACAGCTCCAGGGTCGACGCATCGAACGCCGCGGGCGCGAGCTGGAGGATGACCTCCTCGGGCCCGAAGCGCATGAAGCGGCTGCCCTGGACCAGGCGCACCACGCCCCGGTGGGGCACGCAGACGCCCTTGGGGCGGCCCGTGCTTCCCGAGGTGAACATCACGTACGCGAGGGCCTCGCCGCTCACCGACACGTCCGGCGCGGTGGCGGGCCGGGAGGCAATGGCGTTCCATTCCGCGTCGAGCAGGACGCGCGAGCCGCCGACGTCACGCAGTCCGTCCACCAGGGACTGCTGCGTGAGGACCACGTTGGCGCCGGCCTCGCGCAGCATCCAGGTGATGCGCTCCGCCGGATGGTGGGCATCCACCGGCACGTACGCCGCGCCAGCCTTGAGGATGCCGAGGATTCCGATGACCAGCTCCGCCGAGCGCTCCACGCACAGGCCGACGCGGGCGCCCGGGCCCACGCCCAGCGTGCGCAGGTGGTGCGCGAGCTGATTCGACCGCGCGTCCAACTCGCCGTACGTGAGGGTTCGCGAGCCCTGGGCCAGGGCCACGGCGCCGGGCGTGCGGGACGCCTGCTTCGCGAAGAGCACGTGCACGGGCGTGTCTCGCGGGAAGTCCACCGTGGTGTCGTTCCAGGCGGACAGCACCTGGTGGCGCTCCTCGCGGGTGAGCAGAGGCAGCCTGGACAGCGGCAGGTCCGGCGACGCGACGGCGGCCTCCAGCAGCACGCGAAGGTGCTCGGCCATGCCGGCAATGGTGGTGCGCTCGAACAGCGCGGTGTCGTAGTTGAAGCCGCCGTGGAAGCCGTCCCCGGTGCGGTGGAAGGACAGCTCCAGGTCGAAGCGGATGAGCCCATGCTCCGGCTCCATCGAGCGCATCGACATGCCGGGCAGGGACAGCTCCGGCATCGGCGCGTTCTGGAGGGCGAAGATGACCTGGAAGAGCGGCGTGCGGCTGAGGTCACGCGCCGGCTGCAGGTCCTCCACCAGCTTCTCGAAGGGCACGTCCTGGTGCTCGTACGCACCGAGCGTGGTGTCGCGCACCTGGGCCAGCAGCTCGCGGAACGTGGCTCCGGATTGCAGCCGCGTGCGCAGCACCAGCGTGTTCGCGAAGAAGCCGATCAGCGCCTCGGACTCGGCGTGGCGGCGGGCGGCGATGGGCGAGCCGACGGAGATGTCGTCCTGTCCCGAGTAGCGCGCCAGCAGCACCTGGAAGGCCGAGAGCAGGAGCATGAAGGGAGTGGCGCCCTCGCGCTTCGCCAGGGCCTCCACCGCCTCGCTCAGCTCGCGCGAGAGGTTGAGCGGCATGGGCGCGCCCTGGAAGGACTGACGCGGCGGGCGCGGCTTGTCCGTGGGCAGCTCCAGGTGCGCAGGTGCGCCCGTGAGTTGCTTCCGCCAGTAGTCGAGCTGCTCGTCGAGCACCTCGCCCTGGAGCCAGCCGCGCTGCCAGACGGCGTGGTCGGCGTACTGCACCGGCAGCTCGGGCAGGGGCGAGGGCTGGCCCTGGCTGAAGGCCGCGTACAGGGCGGCCATCTCGCGCACGAGCACCCCGGTGGACCAGCCGTCCGAGATGATGTGGTGCAGGTTCAGCACCAGCAGGTGACGGGTCTCCTCCACCTTCAGCAGGAGCGCGCGGACCAGCGGGCCGTTGACCAGGTCGAACGGACGGCGCGCCTCCTCGGTGGCGAGGCGCACGGCCTCCGTCTGCCGCAGCGAGGCATCGGCCAGCCGCATCAGGTCCACGGACTCGATGGGCAGCGAGGTGGCGGGGTGGATGACCTGGAAGGGCTCACCCGACTCCGCGCTGAAGGTGGTGCGCAGCGCTTCGTGGCGGCGCACCAGCTCGTCGAAGCCCTGCTGGAGCGCGGCCACGTCGAGCGTGCCCTCCAGCGTCATCGGCATGGGGATGTTGTACGCGCTGGCCCCGGCGCCGAGCTGACCGATGAACCACAGCCGCTGCTGTGCGAAGGACAGGGGCAGCCGCGAGGACCGGTCCGCCCGGGTCAGCGGCGGCACTGCCCGCGAGCCCGAGGAGGCCGGCTGCCGCGAGTCCAGGCGCGCGGCGAGGGCGGCCACCGTGGGCGCCTCGAATAGGGCGCGCAGGGGCAACTCCATGCCGAAGGTGGTGCGCACACGGGCGACCAACTGCGTGGCCAGCAGCGAGTGGCCACCCAGCTCGAAGAAGCTGTCCTGCGTGCCCACGCGGCTGACTCCGAGGAGCTGCGCGAAGAGGTCCGCGAGGGTCTGCTCATTCGGCGTGCGCGGGGCGATGTACCGGCCACGCTGGGCGACGGCGACGTCCGGCGCGGGCAGGGCCTTGCGGTCCACCTTGCCGTTGGACGTGAGGGGCAGGGTGCCCAGGTGCACCACCGCGGAGGGCACCATGTACTCGGGCAGCCGCTCCTGCACGTACGCGCGCAGTTCCGTCGAGTCGAGCGGGCCTGCGTCACCGGTGACGTACGCGACGAGGCGCTTGTCGCCCGGAGTGTCCTGGCGCACCACCGCCACTGCCTCGCGCACCCCTGGGTGCGTCAGCAGTGCGGCTTCCACCTCCGCCAACTCAATCCGGTAGCCACGCACCTTCACCTGCGTGTCGATGCGGCCGAGGAACTCCAGCACTCCGTCCGCCCGCCAGCGCGCCTTGTCGCCGGTGCGGTAGAGGCGCTCTCCAGCCACGGCGCTGAAGGGGTTGGGAATGAAGCGCTCCGCTGTCAGCTCCGGCCGCGAGAGGTAGCCGCGCGCCAGGCCGTCGCCGCCGATGAACAGCTCTCCGGGGATGCCGGGGGGCACGGGCTGGAAGTGCTCGTCCAGCACGTACACCTGGGTATTGGCAATGGGCCGGCCGATGGGGATGGCGCTGCCCACCTGCGAGGCGTCCGTCATCCGCCAGGTGGAGGTGAAGAGGGTGGACTCGGTGGGGCCGTAGCAGGCCGTCACCGGAATGAACATTCCTTCCACCACCCGGCGCACGTGGGGCGCACTCACGACGTCGCCACCGGTGAGCAACTGGCGAACGCCCTTGAGGCAGTCGGGCTTGAAGTCCACCACCTGGGAGAAGAGACCTGCGGTGAGGTGCAGGGTGGTGACGGAGTGGCGCGTGAGCACGGTGCTCAGCAGCTCCAGGTCACTGGGGGACTGGGCGGGGAAGACGACGAGGCGACCGCCGAAGAGCAGCGGGCCCCAGACTTCCAGGGTGGAGGCGTCGAAGGAGATGGGGGCGATGAGGAGGAAGGTCTCCTCGGGCCCCAGGTGCGCATAACGAGCGCCGTGCAACAGGCGCATGACGCCGCGGTGCTCGACGGCCACGCCCTTGGGACGGCCCGTGCTGCCGGAGGTGAAGTCCACGTACGCCAGATGGCGGGACGTGGCACCGGACACCGGCCGCGTGCGCGGCAGGGCTGCCAGGGGCAGCTCTTCCACGAAGAGGCACGGCACCGACTCCGCAACGGGCAGGCCCTTGCGCAGTGCCTGCGTCGTGATCAGCAGCCTGGGCGGCGCGTCCTCCAGCATGAAGGCCAACCGCTGCGCCGGATACGAGGCGTCCAGCGGCAGGTACGCGCCGCCAGCCTTGAGGATGGCCAGCAGCGAGACGATGAGCTCCACCGAGCGCTCCAGGCACACGGCCACCAGCGCATCCGGCCCCACGCCGTGTAGCCACAGCAGGTGAGCCATCTGGTTGGCCCGCGTGTCGAGCTGCGCGTAGGTGAGCTTCTCGTCGCCGAACTCCAGCGCCACCGCGTCCGGGTGTAGCGTGGCCTGCTGCTCGAACAGGTGGTGGATGCACGCCTCGCGCGGGTAGTCCGACGCGGTGGCGTTCCACTCCACCAGCACCTGCTCCCGTTCCGCCTCCGTCAGCAGCGGCAGGAGCGGCAGCGACAGGTCGGGCGAGGCGACGACGGCGCGGGCCAGCCCGGTGAGGTGCTCGGCCATGCGCTCCACGGTGGCGCGGTCGAAGAGGCTCGTGGAGTACTCGAAGCGCACCGTCATTCCACCGCGGTGCTCCCAGACCTCCAGGCCCAGGTCGAACTTGGCGGTGCTCGCGGGCACCACCACCTGGCCGATCTGGAGCGACTGCGGCGTCGCATCCGGCTCCGGCGTGTTGAGCACGTTGAGGATGACCTGGAACACCGGCGTGCGGCTCAGGTCTCTCGGCAACTGGAGCAGCTCCATCAGCCGCTCGAAGGGCGCGTCCTGGCGCGTATAGGCGCCCAGTGCCTGCTGCTTCACGCGGCCCAGCAGCTCGCGGAACGTCGGAGCCCCGGAGAGCCGCGTGCGGAAGGCAAGCGTGTTGAGGAAGCATCCGATGAGCCCTTCCACCTCCGGCTGGGAGCGGCCGGCGATGGGCGTGCCAATCGCGAAGTCGTCCTGGCCCGAGTAGCGCCCCAGCAGCAACTGGTAGAGCGCCATCATCACCATGAACGACGTGGCGCCCTCGCGACGACCCAGCGCGAGCAGCGGATCGGACAGCTCACGTGGCCACTCGAAGGTATGGAGGCCGCCCGCGTACGACTGCACCGCGGGCCGAGGACGGTCCGTGGGCAGCTCCAGCGCCGGCACCCCGAAGAGCTGGTCCTTCCACCAGCGGAGCTGCTCCTCCAGCACCGCGCCTTCCAGGTACTGGCGCTGCCACACCGCGTAGTCCGCGTACTGCACGGGGAGCTCGGGCAGCGGCGACGGAAGGCCCGCGCCGAAGCAGGCGTAGAGGATGGTCATCTCGCGCGCGAGCACCATGTTGCACCACGCGTCCGAGACGGCGTGGTGGAGGATGAGGCTGAGCACGTGGTGCTCGGGCCCCGCGCGCAACAGCAGCGCGCGCACCACCGGTCCCTTCTCCAGGTCGAAGGGAAGGCCGGCGTGCTCCTGGCAGCGGCGAATCAGTGCCGCCTCGAGCTCCTCGGGCGTGGCGCCGTGCACGTCTTCCACCGGCATGGGCAGGCTGCCCCCCGGCTGGATGATCTGCACCGCGGTGCCGTTGTCCGCGAGCGAGTACGTGGTCCGCAGCACCTCGTGCCGGCGGACCAGTTCGTCCAGCGCCGCCTGGAGCGCCGCCGTGTCCAGCGCGCCCGTGAGGCGGAAGTTGGACGCGTTGTTGTAGGCCACGCTGGTCGGCTCCAACTGCTGGAGGTACCAGAACCGCTGCTGCACGAAGGAGAGCGGCAGCGGACGATCTCGCGGCACGCGCGGGATGGCCTGCGCCGAGACCGCGCGAGGCGCCGGGGCCTTCGGTGCCACCGGAGCCTTGGGTGCCGGAGCAGTGGGGGCCTTGCCAGGCGCGGGAGCCACGGGCGCCTTCGCGGCGGGCATGCTCACGGACTCCACACGGCCATCCGCGCGGAGGCGGACGTGCCGACCCGTGCGGTAGATGCGACGGGTCGCACCCGTGGGGTGGGGCACCAGCCGGCGGCGCTCCTCCTCGGCTGCGCGCCAGAGGCCGCGAGGCAGGCCCGCGCCTTCCAGCGCCAGCTCACCCACGACGCCTGTGGGCACGGGCAGGCCCGCCTCGTCCAGCACCCAGACCTGGAGGCCCGCGGGCACGCGCTCGCCCGGGGCCTTCGGCAGCAGGGCGCCTTCCACCGCGCCACCCGCCAGCAACACCTCCACGCCCGCGCTCTGGTGCAGCGCGGTGGCCAGCTCCGCCGACGCGCCTTCGAGGACCAGCGCGCCCACCGGGGCCAGCGACTCACGGGCCTTCGGCAGCTCCGTCAGCGTGCGGGCCAGCCGCGCGGAGGTGTGCAGAACGACAGTGCCTGACTGACGCGCCAGCTCCAGCAGCTCGCCCACGCCCTGGCTGCTCTCCACCAGCACCTGCTCCTGGCGGACGGTGGCCTCGGCCTCCATCCGCTCGCGCAGCGCGGCGAGGTGGCGCAGGCCGTCCAGCACCACCGGCGTCTCCACGCCGAAGTCGATGAGGCAGGCCACCTCGTCGACGTCGGCCTCGCGCATGTCGCGCATCCGCTGCAGGCCGCTTTCCACCGTGCCGATGAGGCCGGTGACCTTCGCGTAGTTCTCGAAGGAGTGCTCCAGGATGGCGTTGATGTCCTCCTCGGAGACCTTGTCGATTTCCCCCTGGTGCCCCTGGGCCGCGAGCAGGCTGGCGACGATGTCCGCCGAGCCGCGGAAGTAGCTGAGCAGCGGCTTGCGCACCGTGCGCAGCACCTCCTGGTAGTCCTCACCGATGAAGGTGTGGACCATGCAGGTGATGTGGCCCCGGCCCGGGTGGCCGTTGCGGCGCCATGCCTCGCGGTACAGCGCCACCTTCGGCTTCATCTCCTCCAGCGAGTGCGCCAGCAGGCCCGTGAGGACGCCCGCGCCCAGCTCGCCCGCCATCCGGAAGGTCTCCGGGCTGGAGGTGGCGGTGAGCCACACCGGCAGCTCCTTCTGCACCGGCTTCGGCCGCAGGGCCACTTCGACGGTGACTCCGCCGCCGCCCTTGCGCCGCTGCTTCTCGCCGCGCCAGATGGCGCGCAGCGTCTCCAGGTTGCGCAGCAGGACGTTGCGCCGGTCCTCGTAGGCGGACGGGTTGAAGGAGAAGTCCTGCACGTGCCAGCCCGTGGCCACCGACAGGCCCACGCGGCCGTTGGAGAGGTTGTCCACCACGGACCACTGCTCGGCGATGAGCATCGGGTCGTGCAGCGGCAGCACGACGCTGCCCGAGCGCAGGCGCAGGTTGCGCGTCACCGTGGACAGGGCCGCCGCCACGACGGCGGGCTGCGGGTACAGGCCGCCGAAGGAGTGGAAGTGCCGCTCGGGCGTCCACACGGCGGAGAAGCCGTGGGCATCCGCGAACTTCGCGCCCTCGACGAGCAGCTCGTACTTGGGGCCCGCGAGCGTGTCCTCATCGTTGGCGAAGTAGATGAGGCTCAGGTCCATCGCCTGGGTGCGCGGCCCGCCGCCATTCAGGCGCACCAACTGCGCGGCCATCCGCTGCGACGGGAAGGCCACGCGCATGCCGCGCGAGAGGGCCCATAGCGACTCCAGCTCCGGACGGTCCGTCGTGGACTCGGCCGCCGCCAGCCAGGTGCCTCCCTCGGTGGGGCGCAGCCGGCCGTCCATCGCGTCGAACAGCTCCGCCAGTGACTGGTGGTTCAGCGCCCACGCGGGCCTGCCCGCGCCCACCGGCAGCAGCCACGCCAGCGTGTCGGCCTGGACGTCCAGCGTCACAGGCGCGGAGGCGACCTCCAGGGTCTCCCCCACGTACACCGTGCGCGTGGCATCCAGCTTCGCGGAGGTGGTGATCCCGCGCCAGGTGACGAGCACCGGCGCGGTGGCGCCCTCCGGAGCGTAGACGGCGAGTCCACCCAGGTCGGTGGCGCCAAGGGTCACCGTGGCGCCGCCGGCCTCCAGCACACCCCAGAGGACGGCGAGCTTCGCGGGCGAGGGCTCCAGGCACACCGCGATCGGGTCCCCCGGACGCACTCCGAGCGCCCGCAGGCGCGCGGCCACGCGGCTCGCACGGGCGGACAGCTCCGCCCAGGTCCACGACGTGTCGCCCTGGCTCGCGGCCACTGCTTGCGGGCTCCGGCGCGCGCGCTCCGCGAGCAGCGCGGGCACGGAGGCGGACACGGAGGCGGGGCGGGGCAGGGGCCACGTGCGCCGCTCGGCTTCCGTCACCAGGGGCAGGCGCGAGATGAGCTCATCCGGCCGGGCGAGGGCGGCGGCCATCATGACCTGGAGGTGCTCCACCATGCGCCGCGCAGTGGGCTCGTCGTACAGCTCGGTGGCGTACTCGAGCGCGCCGTGGATGCGGCCGCCCTCCTCGGAGAGGACGAGCGTCAGGTCGGACAACGTGGCGCCCCACTGCACGGGGGCGTTGGGCACCTCCACCAGCGAGCCGCGCACGCCGGTCAGCTCCAGCGCCGCCGCGCCATTGCCGACACTGGAGTGGTACACGAAGACGGTGTCCGCCATCCGGCCCTGGCCAATGTCCTTGCCGGGGATGAGTTCTTCGACGAGGTACTCGAAGGGCACGTCCGGCCGGGACTGCGCGTCCGACACCTCACTCTTCACGCGGCCGAGCAGCTCGCGGAAGGTCGGGTCGCCCGCGAAGCTGGTGCGGAACGCCGCCGAGTGGGCCACGTAGCCGATGAGCCCCAGCAGCTCCGGACGCGTGCGGTTGGCGATGGGCGTGCCGACGATGATGTCCGTCTGCCCGCTGTAGCGGTGCAGCAGCGTCTGCCACGCGGCCAGCACCGTCATGTACGAGGTGAAGCCCTCGCGCTTGCCGAACGCGCCCACCTCGCGGGCGAGCGCGGACGGGAATTCGACATTCAAGCGCACCGACGTGAGCGGACAGCTCGCGGGCCGGGAGTGGTCCGTGGGCATGTCCAGTCGGCGCGGCATGCCGGCGAGGCGGTTGCGCCACCACTGCTCCTGGTCCGGCATCAGGTGCTCGGCGATGGTGCGGCGCTGCCACGCGCCGAAGTCCGCGTACTGCACGGGCAGCGGCGGCAGCGGCGACGGCCGGCCCTGACGGAACGCGCCGTAGAGTTGGCCCAGCTCGTGGACGAAGATGGCCACGGACAGCGTGTCGCAGACCACGTGGTGGATGGCGCCCACCAGGATGTAGACCTGCGCGTCCTGCTTGAGCAGCACCGTCCGGATGACGGGGCCCTTCACCAGGTCGAACGGGCGCGCGGACTCCTCGCGGGCGATGCGCATGGCCTCCGACTCGCGGTGCTCCGCGGAGCCGGTCAGCTCCACCACGTCGAGCGGGATGTGCACGTGCGGGTGGAAGCGCTGCACGGGGCGGCCGTCCACCACGTCGTAGGTGGTGCGCAGCGCCTCGTGACGGTTGACGATTTCCTGGACGCTCCGCTGGAGGGTGTCCACGTCCACGAAGCCTTCGAGGCGCAGGACGAAGGGAATGGTGTACGCGGAGAGGCCGGGCAGGTGCTGCTCCAGGCGCCAGACACGCTCCTGCACGAAGGACAGGGGCAGCTCCTGGGTGCGCGGCAGCGGCACCAGGGGCAGCTCGCGGGTCTGCTCCACGGCAGGGGCCTGGCGCAGCAGCGGCTCGATGCGCTCGGCGATGCCGGCCACGGTGGGGGCCTCGAAGAGTGCGGCCAGCGGGAGCTGGACGCCGAAGGCCTCGCGCATCTGGTTGAGGAGCTGGGCCGCCATCAGCGAGTTGCCGCCGATCTCCAGGAAGTTGTCGTCGCGGCCCACGAACTCCAGGCCGAGCCGCTCCCGCCACAGGGCGGCGAGGCGCTCCTCGATGTCACCGCGCGGTGCGTCCTCGCGGACGGGCACGCCCGGGGTGGCTTCGGGAACGGCTGGGGTCCGCGCGGGGGCGGCGGGCGATACGGCCGGGGCTGGCACCGGGAGCGACGCCACCAGGGGCTGCGTGGTGGCCGGCGCGCGGACGGGCGGGAGCGCCGGAGCCTGCGTGGCGGAGGGCAGGACGGGCGCCGGAATCACCGGCGGCGGAATGAGTCCGGGCGCCGCGACCTGACCGGAGGGCGTGGCGGCCACGCGTCCCGTCGTCACCGCGGGGGAGGCGAACACGGGCACCGCCGCCGGTACGGGAGCGGAGGCCGGGGGCGCCGACGGCGGCGGCGCGAAGACGGGAGCCGAAGCCTGCCCCGCGGGCGTCACCACCATGGTGCCCTGTGCGGGCACGGGGACCTGTTCCACCGGAGCCGGAGCCCGAGGCGGCATCGGGGCGAACGTCCCGCTCCCAGTCGCCTGTCCGGGCTTCGCGTCCACCCAACAGCGCTTCTCCTGGAACGGGTACGTCGGCAGGTGCAGCTTCCGGCGCTGCTCGTGCGCATAGAAGGCGGACCAGTCCACCTCCACGCCCTGCGTCCACAGCTCGCCCACGGCCTGCATCAGGCCCGAGAGCTCCGTCGTGGTGCCGCCGCGCCGCAGCGTGGCCAGCGCCTTCACCCGCTCGCGGTCCTGCCCCAGGCACGCGCGCACCAGCGGCGTGAGGTCCTGCGCGGGCCCCACTTCCAGCACCACGCTGCAGCCTTCCTCCAGCAGGGCCCCCACGGCCTCACTGAAGCGCACGGGCTGGCGCATCTGGTCCGCCCAGTAGCGCGGCTCGGCCAGGGTTCCCGGCTTCGCCCACGCCCCCGTGACGCTGGACGCGTAGCGCACCGTCGGCTCCGCGCGGCGCAGCGACGCCACCACGCGCTCCAATTCCGGCATCAGCGGCTCCACGTCCGCGGAGTGGAACGCGTGCGGCGCGGGCATGCGCACCGCGCCCACGTCCCGGCGCTTCAGGTCCTCCTGGAGCCGTTCCACCTCGTCCACCGGTCCGGCGACGACGCACCGGTCCGGCGAGTTGATCGCCGCCATCTCCAACCGCCCGGACAGCAGGGGCAGCACCTGCGACTCGGACATCGCCACCGCGAGCATCGCCCCCGGAGGCATGCGGTGCATCAGCTCACCGCGAGCCACCGCCAGCTTCAGCGCGTCCTCCAGCGGCAGCGCGCCGGCCACGCAGGCGGCGGCGTACTCGCCGAAGCTGTGTCCCAGCACGGCGTGGGGCTTCAGGCCCCAGTCCATCCACATCCGCGCCAGCGAGTACTCCACGGAGAACAGCGCGGGCAGGGCCACGCGCGTGTCCGCGAGCAGTGCCGCCGTCTCCGCATCCTGCTGCCCCGGAGCCGCCTGGAGCAGCGCGCGCACGCGGGCGCGCAGCGACTCCTCCAGCAGCGCGAGGCACGCGTCCACGTGCGCGCGGAAGGCGGGCTCGGCCGCGTACAGCTCGCGGCCCATGCCTGGCTGCTGGGCACCCTGTCCCGGGAAGACGAGGGCCACGCGACGCCGACGCGCCGCCTCATCCTTCACCTTCACCGCCGTGTACGGCTTGCGGAGCTGCTTCGCCAGGTCCGCCGCGTCCGTCGCGACGACGGCACGGCGGTGCTCGAAGACCTTGCGGCCCACGGCGTGCGTGAAGGCCACGTCGGCAATCGACAGGTCCGAAGCGCTGGCCTCCGCGTGCGTGGCGAGCTGCTTCGACGCCGCCTCCAGCGCCTCGGGAGTGCGCGCCGACAGCGTGACGACGTGGTGGGTCCGCGAGGTGGAGCCGCTGTGGGACATGGGGGATTCCTCGAGCACGGCGTGGGCGTTGGTGCCACCGATGCCGAAGGAGCTGACCGCCGCGCGTCGCGGGGCCTCGCCCCTCGGCCACGACCGCAGGGATGTGTTGACGAAGAAGGGACCGGAGTCGAAGTCGATCTGCGGGTTGGGACGCTCGAAGTGCAGGCTCGGCGGAACCTCTCCGTGGTGCAGCGACAGCGCGACCTTCATGAGGCCCGCGAGGCCCGCCACCGTGTCCATGTGCCCGACGTTGGTCTTCAGCGAGGCCAGCGGGATGGTGCCGCGGCGGTCCGCCCCCAGCCCGTACGCACGCTGGAGCGCGGCCACTTCAATCGGGTCCCCGAGCGGAGTCGCGGTGCCGTGCGTCTCCACGTAGCCGATGTCCTTCGGCTCCACGCCGGCCCGCTTCATCGCCTGGGTGATGACGGCGGACTGGCCCTGCACGCTGGGCGCGGTGAAGCCGGACTTGTGGCGGCCGTCGTTGTTCGTCGCCGTGGCGCGGATGACGGCGTAGATGGCGTCACCGTCGCGCTCCGCGTCCTCCAGCCGCTTGAGGACCACGGAGGCCACGCCGTTGCCGGAGATGGTGCCCTGGCCCTTCTCGTCGAACGCGCGGCAGTGCCCGTCCGGGGAGAAGATCATCCCCTCCTGGTACACGTAGCCCGTGCGCTGCGGCACGGTGATGCGCGTCGCGCCCGCCAGCGCCACGTCGGACAGCCCCGCCAGCAGGTTCTGGCAGGCGTGGTGCACGGCCACGAGGCCCGTGGAGCATGCGGTGTAGACGAGCGTGCTCTCACCGGTGAGCCCCAGCTTGAAGGACGTCTTCGTGGCCAGGCTCTCGTGCGTCGCGGTGCCGTACAGCTCGAAGATGGCGGCTCCGTCCAACGGCACCGTCGAACGCACCGCGTCCGTGTAGCCGGAGTCGGTGGCGCCCGCGTAGAGGGAGATGGCCCCCGGGAAGCGCTCCGGGTCGATGCCCGCGTCTTCCAGCGCGCCCCACGCGCACTGGAGGAAGAGGCGCTGCTGCGGGTCCATCCACTGCGCCTCGCGCAGGGACATGTCGAAGAAGGCATGGTCGAACTTGTCCACGTCTTCCAGCACGCCGGCCGCGGGGACGAAGTTGGGGTGCTGCCACAGCTCCATGCCGTCGGGCAGACCCGGCATGTGCTCCAGCTCGTCGGCGGAGAAGCGTGAGACGGACTCGATGCCCTCGCGCAGGTTGCGCCAGAACTCCTGCACGGAGCCGGCGCCGGGGAAGCGGCCGGCCATGCCGATGATGGCAATGGAGCCCGAGCCCCTCTCGGACGGACGGGTGTCACGCGGGCGGTGGCCGGGTGCGGGCTCCTGGGTGGCCGTGCCCGCGGCCTCGCGCTCCATGCGGGCGGCGAGGTCATGGACGGTGGGGTGCTCGAAGAGCCACACCACGGGCAGCTCGCGCTTCAGCTCTTCGCGCAGGCGCGCGGCGATGCGGACCACGGACAGCGACGTGCCGCCCAGCTCCTCGAAGAGGTGGTCGTGCACGCCGACCCGGTCGGCGCCCAGCTCCCGCGCGTAGAGCGCGGCAATCTGCTGCTCCAGCGGGTTGGAGGGCTCCACGAAGCGGCCCAGGCGGCCGGTGGACGCGGCGTCCGGCGCGGGCAGCGCCTTGCGGTCCACCTTGCCACTGGGGTTGAGCGGCAGCACGGGCAGCGTCACGAAGATGGACGGCACCATGTACTCGGGCAGCCGCTGGCGCAGCTCCGTGCGGAGCGTGCCCGCGTCGAGCGACTGGCCCTCGCGGGGCATGGCGTACGCCACCAGCCGCTTGTCGCCGGACACGTCCTCGCGGACCACCACGGCGGCCTCGTAGACGGCGGGGAGGGCGCGCAGGGCAGCCTCCACCTCGGACAGCTCGATGCGGAAGCCCCGCACCTTCACCTGGTGGTCGATGCGGCCGAGGAACTCCAACAGCCCGTCGGGACGCCAGCGGACGAGGTCACCCGTGCGGTAGAGGCGCTCGCCGGGCGTGGTGGAGAACGGGTCCGGGATGAAGCGCTCGGCGGTGAGGTCCGGGCGCGAGACATAGCCCTGGGCCAGGCCGTCGCCTCCGAGGAGCAGCTCACCCGGCACGCCCACGGGCACCGGCTGCTGGCGCGCGTCCACCACGTACACGTGCGTGTTGGCAAGCGGTGCGCCGATGGAGACGGACGTGCCCACCTGCTCGGGCCGCTCCAGCGTGAAGCACGTGGAGATGACGGAGACCTCGGTGGGGCCGTAGCCGTTGGTGACGGGGGTGCCCACCGACTCCAACGCACCGCGGGCATGCGGCACGGAGAGCACGTCTCCGCCCGAGTGGATGGCCTTCAGCCGGCGGAGGATGTCCGGCCGGTGCTCCGCGAGTTGGGAGAACAGGCCCGCGGACGTGTGCAGGAAGGTGACGCCGTGGCGCTCCACCACCTGGCCCAGCGTGTCCAGATCACCAGGCAGGGCCTTCGCGGGGAAGATGGCGAGTGGGTTGCCGTGCAGCAACGGGACCCACATCTCCAGGACGGAGCCGTCGAAGGAGATGGGCGCCAGGAGAAGACCCGTGTCCCCCCGCCGGCCGAAGCCGAGATAGGGCTCACTGTGGACGAGCCGCAGGACGCCGCAATGTGGCACGGCCACGCCCTTCGGCCGGCCCGTGCTGCCGGACGTGAAGATGACGTACGCGACGTGGCGCGGGCTGATTTCCGACGGGAGCGGCGTGGCCGGCTGCGACTCCAGCGCCAGTTCCTCGGCGAAGAGGCAGGGCAGCGACTCATCCGGCAGGTGGAGCTGTGCGCGTAGAGCGCGCGAGGTGATCAGCAGCCGGGGCTGCGCGTCCTCCAGCATGAAGCCGAGCCGCTGTGCCGGGTACGCGGGGTCCAACGGGACGTACGCGCCGCCCGCCTTGAGGATGGCCAGCAGGGAGACCATGAGCTCGATGCCGCGATCCTGGCTCACCGCGACGCGTGTGTCCGGGCCCACGCCGTACGAGCGCAGCAGGTGCGCCAGCCGGTTGGCCCGTGCTTCGAACTGCGCGTACGTGAGGCGCTGGTCTCCGTACTCCAGGGCGATGGCGTCCGGACGCAATGCGGCCTGCCGCGAGAAGGCCTCGGGGATGGTGACAGCGGGGTACGGCCGGGTGGTGTCGTTCCAGCCGATGACGACCTGCTGGCGCTCCTCGGGCGTGAGGAGGGGCAGGGTGGCCAGCGCCCGGTCCGGCGTGGAGACGGCGGCCTCCAGCAGCGTGCGCAGGTGGCCGGCGAGCCGGGCCACCGTGGAGGTCTCGAACAGGTCGGTGCTGTACTCGATGACGCCGCGCAGCCCGTCGGGCGCCTCGGCGAGCATGAGGCCCAGGTCGAACCGGGCGGTGGCGTTGTCCACCTCCAGCGGGCGCATCGTGAGGCCCGGCACCCGCAGCTCCTCGGTGGGCGCGTTCTGCAGGGCGAAGATGACCTGCACCAGCGGGTTGCGACTCATGTCGCGCGGGACGTTCAGCTCCTCGACGAGCTTCTCGAAGGGCAGGTCCTGGTGCTCGAAGGCGGCCAGGGTGGTGTCCCGCACCTGGCCGAGCAGCGCGCGGAACGAGTCCTCCGGGCGCACGCGGCCGCGCAGCACCAGCGTGTTGACGAAGAAGCCGACCAGCCCCTCCAGCTCGCCCTGACGGCGGCCGGCGATGGGCGAGCCGACGAGCAGCTCCTCCTGCCGGCTGTAGCGCGACAGCAGCACCTGCCACGCGGCCAGCAGCGCCATGAAGGGCGTGGTGCCCTCCTGGCGTGCGAGGGTGAGCAGGCGCACCACCAGCTCGCGGGGGAGGTGGACGGGCAGCAGCGCGCCGCGCGGGGTGCGCACGGCGGGCCGGACCTTGTCCGTGGGCAGCTCCAGGACCTGCGGCGCCCCGGCGAGCTGCTCCTTCCACCAGGCGACTTCACGCGCGAGCACGTCGCCCTGCAGCCACCCACGCTGCCACGCGGCGAAGTCCGCGTACTGCACCGGCAGCGACGGCAGCATGGGCGCCTTGCCGGAGGCGAACGCCTCGTAGCCCGCGGCCACCTCGCGAATCATGACCGCGATGGACCACCCGTCCGACACGATGTGGTGCATGACGAGCAGCAGGACGTGGTGCTCCGCGTCCAGCCGCAACAGCCGCGTGCGCAGCAGCGGACCCGCTCCCAGGTCGAAGGGCCGGCTGGCCTCCTCGGTGGAGAGCCGCAGGGCCTCGGCCTCGCGCGACTCCGCGGGCGTGGCTTCCAGGTCCGTGACGGGCAGCGTCCAGGCGGCGTGCGGGTGGAGGACCTGGACGGGCTGGCCTTCCTTCATCGCGAACGTCGCGCGGAGGGCCTCGTGGCGGCCGACCAGGTGCTCCAGCGCGCGGCGCAGCGCCTCGGTGTCCAGCGTGCCGTCCAGCCGGAGCGCGCCCACCATGTTGTAGTTCGTGCTCCCGGGCTGGAGCTGGTCGAGCACCCACAGGCGCTGCTGGGAGAAGGACAGCGGCAGCTCTCCGTCGCGAGGCACGGGCCGCAGCGGTGGTGTCTTCGGCTCCTCGGTGCGGACGAGGAACTGCTCCTCCACGAACTCCGTGACGCGCGCCACGGTGGGCGCGCCGAAGAGGGCGCGCAGGGGCAACTCCACCTGGAAGGTGGACCGCAGGCGGGAGATGAGCTGCGTCGCCAGGAGCGAGTGGCCACCCAGGGCGAAGAAGTCATCGTGCAGGCCCACGCGCTCCACGCGGAGCAGCTCGCGGAAGAGGCTGGCGACGCGCTGCTGGAACGGAGTGAGGCGCTCGGGGACGGCGGGCGCGGCCGTGGAAGCCGGAGCGCTGTCCGGTGCCGGCAGGGCCTTGCGGTCCAGCTTGCCGTTGGGCGTGAGGGGCAGGGCGGTGAGCGCGACGAAGGCGGACGGCACCAGGTGCGCGGGCAGCCGCTCCGACAGGAAGGACTTCAGCGTGGCCGCGTCGGGAGCGGGCGTGCCCGTGACGTAGGCCACGAGCCGCTTGTCACCGGGCACGTCCTCGCGCACCAGCACCAGCACCTCGCGCACGGAGGGATGGGCCTTGAGGGCGGACTCCACCTCGCCCGGCTCGATGCGGAAGCCGCGAATCTTCACCTGCGCGTCCACGCGGCCGGCGAAGTCGAGCGTCCCGTCCGCCAGCCAGCGCGCGCGGTCGCCCGAGCGGTACAGCCGCGCGCCCGGCGTGGTGCTGAACGGGTCGGGGATGAAGCGCTCGGCCGTGAGGGCGGGGTGGCCGGGGTAGCCACGGCCCACGCCCTCGCCGCCGATGAACAGCTCGCCGATGACGCCCGTGGGCACGGGCTCGCCGCTCCTGTCGAGCACGTACACGCGCGCCCGGGAGAGGGGCCGGCCAATCGGGACGGACACCGCCTCCGCCGTGAGCCCCGCGGAGTTGTGCGTGGCGGCGGCGACGGTGGCCTCGGTGGGGCCGTAGTAGTTCACCACCTGGCCGCGGAAGCCCGCGCCCACCACGGCGCGCACGGCGCGCGGGTCTCCCGCGTCACCGCCGAAGAGGACGTTGCGCAGCGGGTTGAAGGCACCGGGCTGCTGACGGGCCACCTCGTTGAAGAGGGCCGAGGTGAGCAGGACGGTGGTGGCCCCCACCTCGCGAAGCTTCTTCGCGAACTGGGGCGGGGACAGCGTGACGTCGCGCGGGATGATGGACAGTCTCGCCCCGTTGAGCAGCGCGCCCCAGAGCTCGAAGGTCGACGCGTCGAACGACGGCGTGGCCACCTGGGCGATGCAGTCCTCCGGCGTCAGGCGGATGTAGTTCGTGTCCCGGACGAGGTTGACGACAGAGGCCTGCTCCACACCCGCGCCCTTCGGCGTGCCGGTGGAGCCCGAGGTGTAGAGGACGTACGCGAGCTGTCCCGGCAGGACGGACACGCCGGACAGCGCATTCGACGGTTGGCGGGAGATGACCGGCCACTCCGAGTCCAGGCACACCGTGGGCCGCCCGTGCTCGGGCAGCGACGCCAGTGCCGACTGCTGCGCCACCACGGCGGCGGCGCCCGAGTCCTGGAGCATGAAGGCCAGGCGCTGGCGGGGATACGCGGGGTCCAACGGCACGTAGCAGCCGCCGGCCTTGAGGATGCCCAGCATGCCCACGAGCAGCTCGGGCCCGCGCTCCATGCACAGGGCCACGCGCGCCTCGGGCGTCAGCCCCAGGGACAGCAGGTGCCGCGCGAGCTGATTCGCGCGTGCGTCCAGCTCGCCGTACGTGAGGGTGCGGCCTTCGTGCTCCACGGCCACCGCGCCGGGCGCGCGCCGGGCGTGGGACTCGAAGAGGGACGGGATGGACTCCGGCCCGAAGGCCGCGGGCGGCGTCGTGTTCCACGCGACCAGCACCTGGTGGCGCTCGGCCTCGTCCATCAGCGGCAGGCGGCTGACGCGGACCTTCGCGTCGCGGACCACGGCCTCCAGCAGGACGCGGAAGTGCCGGGCCAGCCGCTCGGCGGTGGCCGGGGAGAAGAGGTCCAGGCTGTACTCGAGCGCGCCTTCCAGGGCCCCGCCGCGCTCCATGAGCGAGAGGCTCAGGTCGAAGCGCGCGGTGTCCGTGACGCTCCGCATGAGGTCCACCTGCACGCCCGGCAGCGACGGCGTCTGCATGGGCGCGTTCTGCAGGGCGAACATCACGTTGAAGAGCGGCGCGCGGCCTTCGGTGCGCTCACCCCCGAGCGCCTCCACCAGCCGGTCGAAGGGCACGTCCTGGTGGACGTACGCGGCCAGCGCGGACTCGCGGACGCGATCCACCAGCTCCGCGAAGGTCGGGTCGCCGTCCAGGCGCGTGCGCAGCACCATGGTGTTGACGAAGAAGCCGATGAGCGGCTCCAGCTCGGACCGGGTGCGGTGGGCGATGGGGCTGCCCACGGCGAAGTCCTCCTGGCTGGAGTAGCGAGACAGCAGCGTCTCGTAGGCGGCCAGCATCACCATGAAGAGGGTGGCGCCCTGCTCACGGGCCACCTTCTCCAGCGCGTGGATGAGCTCCTCCGGCAGCGTGAAGAAGTGGCTGGCGCCGCGCAGCGTGCGCGTCACCGGCCGGCCTGAGTCGGCGGGCAGCTCCAGGGAGGGGACGCCCTGGAGGCGCGACTTGAGGGCGTCGAGCTGGGCCTGGATGCCCTCGGACTGAACCCAGCGCCGCTGCCACGTGGCGAAGTCCGCGTACTGCACCGGCAGCGCGGACAGCGGAGAGGGCTGGCCCTCCTGAAGGGCCGCGTAGACGGCGGCGACTTCGCGCACCAGCACGCCCATGGACCAGCCGTCCGAGACGATGTGGTGCATGCACAGCAGGAGCACGTGCTCCGCGTCACCCGTGCGCACCAGCACCGTGCGCAGCAGCGGGCCGGTGGTGAGGTCGAACGGGTGGTGGGCCTCTTCGGCCATGCGCTTGCGCAGGGCGGCGTCGCGCGTGGACGCGTCCAGGGCGCTCAGGTCCTCCACCGGCAGGGCCCACCGCGCGGGCGCGGGATTGATGACCTGCACGGGCTGGTCGTCACGCGTGGCGAACGTGGTGCGAAGCACCTCGTGACGGCGGACGACTTCCGCGAAGGTGCCTCGCAGCACCTCCACGTCCAGCGCGCCGGTCAGCCGCAGGGCGACCGGGACGTTGTAGACGGCCTGTCCCGGCTGGAGCTGCTCCAGGAACCACAGGCGCTGCTGTGCGAAGGAGAGCGGCAGTGCGCCGTCGCGCGGCACCGGCAGCAGCGGCGGCATCTCCGCGCGGGACGCTTGCAGGAGGAGCGCCTCGATGCGCTCCGCGAGCTGCGCGAGCGTGGGCGCCTCGAACAGGGTGCGCAGGGGCAATTCCACGCCGAACTGCGCGCGGACCCGCGTCACCAACTGCGTTGCCAGCAGCGAGTGGCCGCCCAGCTCGAAGAAGTCGTCGTGCGGGCCCACGCGCTCCACGCGGAGCACCTCGCGGTACAGGGCCGCGAGCTGCTGCTGGAGGAGGGGCAGGGAGCTCATGTCCGTGGACTCGGAGTCCACGGGCGACAGGTCCGGCGCGGGGAGCGCGCGGCGGTCCACCTTGCCGTTGGGCGACAGGGGGAGCGACGCCAGCGCGACGAACGCGGAGGGCACCATGTACTCCGGCAGGTACCGGCGCAGGTGCTCGCGCAGCGCGCCGGTGTCCACGTCCGCGGGCGTCACGTACGCGACGAGCCGCTTGTCACCGGGCACGTCCTCACGCACCACGGCGGTGGCCTCGGCCACGGCGGAGTGCAGACGCAGCGCGGCCTCGACCTCACCCAGCTCGATGCGGAAGCCACGCACCTTCACCTGGAAGTCCACGCGGCCCAGGAACTGGAGCGTCCCATCCGCGAGCCACCGCACCCGGTCTCCGGAGCGGTACAGCCGCGCGCCCGGAGTCGTCGAGAACGGATTCGGCACGAAGCGCTCGGCGGTGAGCGCGGAGTGGCCCAGGTAGCCCCGGGCCAGGCCGTCGCCGCCGATGAACAGCTCCCCCGGCACGCCCACGGGCGCGGGGCGCAGTGCCTCGTCCAGGACGTACGCCCGCGTGTTGGCGATGGGCCGGCCGATGGAGACGGAGTCACCCACGGCATCACCGGGCGACAGTCGATGCGTCGCGGTGAAGGTGGTGCCCTCGGTGGGGCCGTAGCCGTTGATGATGGACTGTCCCCGCGCCAGCCGCTCGCGCACGCGCGGCACCGGCAGCACGTCGCCCCCTGCGAGGAGCTGCGGCACGCGGCCCAGTGCCTCCGGCTGGTGCTGCTGCATCTGGTCGAACAGGGCCGCGGTCAGCCACAGCACCGAGACCCCATGGCGCACGAGCGCCTGTCCCAGCTCCGCCAGGTCCGGAGTCCCCTGCGGGTAGAGCACCAGCCGCGCGCCATGCAGCAGCGCGCCCCACAGCTCCAGGGTGGACGCGTCGAAGGCCAGCGGCGCGAGCTGGAGTACGACTTCGTCGGGCCCCAGGTTCACGAAGCGCGAGCCGATGAGCAGGCGCACCACACCCCGGTGCGGAATGGCGACGCCCTTGGGCGTGCCCGTCGAGCCGGAGGTGTACGTGACGTACGCGAGGTGCTCCGGGCCCACGGTGATGTCCACCGGGTGCGTGGGCTGGCGGGCAATCCGCTCCCACTCCGAGTCCAGGCACACGAGGGGCTGCGAGCCCGCGGGCAGCTCGTCCTCCAGCGACTGCTGGGTGAGCACCGCGGCGACGCCCGAGTCCTCGAACATGAACGACAGGCGCTGCGCCGGGTACGACGGGTCGAGCGGCACGTAGGCGCCGCCGACCTTGAGGATGCCCAGCACGCCCACCACCAGCTCCAGGCTCCGGTGCAGGCAGACGCCCACGCGAGACTCGGCGCCGATGCCGAGCGAGCGGAGGTGGTGCGCGAGCTGGTTCGAGCGCGCGTCCAGCTCGGCGTAGGAGAGGGTGCGGCCCTCATGCTCGACGGCCACGGCCTCGGGAGTGCGCCGGGCCTGCTCGGTGAAGAGGGAGTGAACCGTGGCATCCGCCGGGTACTCGGCGCGGGTGTCGTTCCAGGCCACGAGGACCTGGTGTCGCTCACGCTCGTCCATGAGCGGCAGCTCGCTGAGACGCTGCTCGGCGGCGCCCTGGGCCACGGCCTCCAGGAGCACGCGGAGGTGCTCCACCATGCGCCGGGCGGTGTCCGGCGTGAAGAGGTCCAGGCTGTACTCGAGCTGGCCTTCCAGCACGCCCCCGCGCTCCGTCATCGCGAGCGTCAGGTCATACCGGGACGTCTCCGTGGCGAGCGGAAGGACGCGCACGTCGAGGCCCGGCAGCGAGGGCGCCTCCAGCGGCGTGTTGAGGAGGACGAAGAGCGTCTGGAAGAGCGGCGTGCGGGACAGGTCCCGCTCCCCGCCCAGCGATTCCACGAGGCGGTCGAAGGGCACGTCCTGGTGGGCGAAGGCGCCCAGGGACTCCTCGCGGACGCGGCCGACGAGGCTGGCGAAGGTCGGGTCCCCGTCGAGCTTGCAGCGCAGCGCCACCGGGTTGACGAAGAAGCCGATGAGGTCTTCCAGCTCGGGCCGCTCGCGGTGGCCCACCGAGGTGCCGACGCAGAAGTCCCGCTGTCCCGAGTAGCGCGCCAGCAGCGCCTGCCACCCGGCCATCAACACCATGAACAGCGTGGCGTTCTGCGTCCGGCCCACGTTCTCCAGTCCGGCAATCAGTCCCGCCGGGAGGCTGAAGAAGTGCGTGCCGCCGCGCAGGCTCCGCGACGCGGGCCGCGCGTGGTCCGTGGGCAGCTCCAGCATCGGAGCGTCCTGGAGGTGGGCACGCCACCACTCCAGTTGCGGCGCCAGCGCGTCACCCTCCAGCGAGCGCCGCTCCCACGCCGCGTAGTCCGCGTACTGCACCGGCAGCGGGGGCAGCACCGCCTCGCGGTCCTGCGCCAGCGCGCCGTACAGCGCCGCCACCTCGCGCACCAGCACGCCCATGGACCAGCCGTCCGACACGAGGTGGTGCATGCACAGCACCAGCACGTGATCGTCCGCGCCGGAGCGCAGCAACACCGTGTGCAGCAGCGAGCCGTGCTCCAGGTCGAAGGCGCGGTGCGCCTCCTCGCTCATGCGCTGCTGCACGGCGGCCTCGCGCGCGGAGGGATCCAGCGCGCTCAGGTCCTCCACGGGCAGGGTCCACTCGGCAGAAGCCGCATGGACGACCTGCACGGGCCGGCCGTCACGCGTGGCGAAGGTGGTGCGCAGCGCCTCGTGACGGCGGACCACCTCCGCGAAGGTGCGACGCAGCACGTCCACCCTCAGGGCCCCGCGCAGGCTGAGCGCGGCCGGCATGTGGAAGGCGGCCTGTCCCGGCTGGAGCTGCTCCATGAACCAGAGCCGCTGCTGCGCGTATGAGACCTCCAGCGAATCACCGGCCGAGCGGGACACCCGTTCCAGGGGCGGCAGCGCGGCCCCGGGCTTCGCCGCGTCGATGCGCGCCGCGAGGCGGGCCACGGTGGGAGCCTCGAAGAACGCACGGAGGGGCAACTCCACGCCGAGCTGCGCGCGCAGCCGTGTCACCACCTGGGTGGCCAGCAGCGAGTGCCCACCGAGGAGGAAGAAGTCGTCGTGCAGGCCCACGCGCGTCTGGCCGAGCACTTCGCGGAACAGCGCGGCGAGCTGCTGCTCCCGAGGCGATTGGGGCTCGGTGAAGTCCGCCGAAGGAGAAGCACCCGAAGCGGCCGGCGCGGGGAGGGCCTTGCGGTCCACCTTGCCGTGGGACGACAGGGGCAGGGCCGCGAGCGGCACGAAGGCCGACGGCACCATGTACTCGGGCAGGCGCGCGCGGAGGAATTCGCGCAGGCTCGCGAGGTCCGCGTCCGCAGGCACGACGTAGGCCACCAGGCGCTTGTCGCCAGGCACGTCCTCGCGGACCACGACCGCGACCTCGCTGATGTTGGTATGCGCGCGCAGGGCGGCTTCGATTTCGCCCAGCTCGATGCGGTAGCCGCGAACCTTCACCTGCGAGTCGATGCGGCCGAGGAACTCCAACGTGCCGTCCTGAAGCCAGCGCACGCGGTCTCCCGAGCGGTACAGCCGCGAGCCCGGGATGGAGCAGAACGGGTGGGGTAGGAAGCGCTCGGCGGTGAGCGCGGGGCGGCCCAGGTAGCCGCGAGCCAGGCCGTCGCCGCTGATGAACAGCTCGCCGGGGACGCCCACGGGCACGGGGCGCAGCGCCTCGTCGAGCACGTAGACCTGCGTGTTCGCGATGGGCCCGCCGATGGAGACGGCATCACCCACGGCATCGCCGGGAGACAGCCGGTGGGCCGTGGTGATGGTGGTGCTCTCCGTGGGGCCGTAGGCGTTGACGAGCGTGCCTCCCGCAGCCAGTCGCGCCCGAGCGCGGGGCACGGGCATCACGTCGCCACCGGCGACGAGCTGCTTCACCCGGGCCAACGCTTGCGGCTGGTGCTGCTGCATCAGGTCGAAGAGGGCCGTCGAGGTGAGGAGGGCCGTCACCCCATGCAGGGTGATGAGCCGCGCCAATTCCGTCACGTCGGGCGTGGAGGGCGGAGCGAGGACCAGCCGCCCGCCGTGCAGCAACGCGCCCCAGATCTCCATCGTGGACGGGTCGAAGGTCAGCGGCGAGAACTGGAGGATGACCTCCTCCGGTCCGAACCGAGCGAAGTCCGCGCCGAACAGCAGGCGCAGCACGCCCCGGTGCGGAATCGCGACGCCCTTGGGCAGACCCGTCGAGCCGGAGGTGTACGTGACGTACGCGAGGCTGTCCGTGAGGGCCAACGGCGCCACGTCATGCGCGGGCAGATGCGCCACGAGCATCCACTCGGAGTCCAGGCACACCACGGGCCGCGAGGAGCGCTCGGGCAGCACGGGCACCAGCGCCTGCTGCGTGAGGACCGCGGAGAGGCCCGCGTCCTCGAACATGAACGCGAGGCGCTTCGCTGGCAACGAAGGGTCGAGCGGCACGTAGCAGCCGCCCGCCTTCAGGATGCCCAGCAGCCCCACCACCAGCTCGAGGCTCCGGGTGGCGCACACGCCGATGCGCGGCTCCGTCCCCAGGCCCAGCGACATCAGATATCGCGCGAGCTGGTTCGAGCGTGAGTCCAGCTCGGCGTAGGTGAGGGTGCTGTCCCCGAAGCATACGGCCACGGCGTCTGGAGTGCGCCGGGCCTGCTCGGTGAAGCGCTGGTGCACGGTGGCGTCGGACGGGAAGTCCGTGCGCGTGTCGTTCCAGGTGACGAGGACCTGCTGGCGCTCGGCCTCGCCCATCAGCGGCAGCTCGCTGAGCCGCCGCTGCGCGTCCTCGGCGATGCCCCGCAGCAGGCGCTGGAAGTGCTCCGCCATGCGCCGCGCGGTGTCCGGCGTGAAGAGGTCCAGGCTGTATTCGAGCTGGCCCTCCAGGGCCCCATCGCGCTCCATGAGCGACAGCGTCACGTCGAACTTGGACGTCTCCGTGGCGCTCGGCAGCAGCTCCACCCGCATGCCCGGCAGCGACGGCGGCTGGATGGGCGCGTTCTGGAGCACGAAGAGGGATTGGAAGAGCGCCGTGCGGGACAGGTCCCGCTCACCGCCCAGCGCCTCCACGAGGCGGTCGAAGGGCACGTCCTGGTGGGCGAAGGCGCCCAGGGACTCCTCGCGCACGCGGGCCAGCAGCCCCGTGAAGGCCGGGTCCCCGGCGAGGTTGCAGCGCAGCGCCAGTGTGTTGACGAAGAAGCCGATGAGCCCTTCCAGCTCCGGCCGCGTGCGGTGCGCCACGGGCGTGCCCACGCAGAAGTCCGTCTGTCCCGAGTAGCGCGCCAGCAGCGTCTGCCACCCGGCCATCAGCACCATGAACAGCGTGGCACCGTGGCCCTGTCCCACCTTGTCGAGCGAGGCCACCAGCGCCGGAGGCACCGTGAAGAAGTGCGTCGCACCGCGCAGGGAGCGCACGGCCGGGCGCACGGAGTCGGTCGGCAGCTCCAGCGCCGGTACGTTCCGCACGCGCGCGCGCCACCACTCCAACTGCGTCGCGAGCGCCTCACCCTCCAGCACCCGCCGCTGCCAGGCCGCGTAGTCCGCGTACTGCACCGGCAGCGCGGGCAACACTGTCTCGCGGCCCTGCGCCAGCGCCTCGTACAGGGCGGCCACCTCGCGCACCAGCACGCCCATGGACCAGCCGTCCGAGACGATGTGGTGCATGTTCAGGACCAGCACGTGCTCGTCCGCCCCCGAGCGCAGCAGCACCGTGCGCAGCAGCGGGCCGTGCTCCAGGTCGAAGGCGCGGTGCGCCTCCTCGCGCATGCGCCGCTGCACGGCGGCCTCGCGCACGGAGGGCTCCAGCGCGCTCAGGTCCTCCACGGGTAGGGTCCACTCGGCCGGAGCCGCATGGAGGTGCTGCATGGGCTGGCCGTCGCGGGAGACGAAAGTGGTGCGCAGCGCCTCGTGACGGCGGACCACCTCCGCGAAGGTGCGACGCAGCACGTCCACCCTCAGCGCGCCCGACAACCTCAGGGCCACGGGGATGTTGTACGCGGCCTGTCCCGGCTGGAGCTGCTCCAGGAACCACAGCCGCTGCTGCGCGAACGACACCGCCAGCGTGTCCTCGGAAGCGGACGCGCGCGGCAGCCGCTCCAGGGGCGGGGCCTCGGCGGAGACGCGGGCCGACGAGCCTTGCATCGCCTGGACGCGCTCGGCGAGGCGGGCCACGGAGGGCGCCTCGAAAACGGCACGCAGGGACAGCTCCACCCCGAGCTGCGCGCGCAGCCGCGTCACCACCTGGGTGGCCAGCAGCGAGTGCCCACCGAGGGCGAAGAAGTCGTCATTCGCGCCCACGCGCGTCTGGCCGAGCACCTCGGTGAAGATGCGGGCCACGGCCTCCTCGGCGGGCGTCCGCGGGGCGACGTACTCGTCCTCGATGACGAGCCGGTCCGCCTCGGGCGCGGGCAGTGCGCCCCGATTCACCTTGCCGCTGGGAGTCAGCGGCAGGGACGGCAGCACGACGAACGCGGAGGGCACCATGTGCGGCGGCAACTTCTCCACCAGTGCCTGCCGGATGCGCGCGACCTCGCGGGCGCTCCGGGCCCCGCGCAGCGGGTCGTTCGCCAGCCGCTCCAGCGCCACGGCCGGCTCTCGAGCCTCCGGCATCAGATCCACTGCCGCGCCTTCACCCGGACGCGCGAACACCACGTCCACCGAGCCGTCGGCGTATGCGGACGCCCAGCTCACCCGCACCTCGTACCCGAGCGCCCCTCCGAGCGCGTACAGGTCCTCCGGCTCCACGCCGCGCGGACCCGGCCAGTCGCGGAGCACTTCACGCAGCGCGGCCACGGTGGGCGGCCGGCCGGAGCCCGTCAGCAGGTCGACGAGGCGCGCATCATCCAGGATGCGCGCGTTCGGCAGCCGCCGCACGGCGAGCATCGCGGGCTTCGACTCCAGCCGCTCGCGCAGCGCCTCCAGGGTGAAGCCGCTGCCGTCCACCCACTCGGGCTGGACGGACGCGCTCGTGGCGCCGCCCACGTGGAGGATGACCTCGTAGCGGAAGCGGCTCAGCTCGTTGTCATAGCGGGCGTGCTTGGGCAGCACCTCCACGCGGGAGATGCCCGGAACCTGCTGCACGAGCGCGGTGAAGAACGAGGGGGAGACGACCAGCTCCTCCTCGGCCAGCACGTCGCGCTGCACGCGGTACAGGAGCTGCGCGGAGGACAGGTTCGACGGCGCGCGGTGCAGGCGGATGGACGCGCGGAAGGCGTTCAGCAGCGCCAGGTTGCGCACGTCGCCCAGGAAGATGCGGCCGCCAGGGCGCACCGCCTTCACGGCGCCGCGAATCACCTGGAGCAGGTAGTCCCCGCTGGGGAAGTACTGGAGCACCGAGTTGCAGATGACGGTGTCGAACGAGCCCGGCTCGATTCCGGTGAGGTCGTCCACCGAGCGGTGCAGCAGCTTCACAGAGGCGAGCGACTCGCCCAGGCGCTCACGCTGGCGCTCGATGCGGTCCAGCGCCGGCTTCGCGAAGTCGATGCCCCAGTACGCCTCGCAGCGCGGGGCCAGCCGGTACAGGAGCAGGCCGGTGCCGCAGCCCAGCTCCAGGATGCGCCGGGGCTTCAGCGCGAGAATCTGCCGCACGGTGGTGTCCACCCACTCACGCATCTGCGCGGCCGGCAGCGCGTCCCCCGTGTAGCTGTCGTTCCATCCAGAGATGTCGAACGTCGGGTCCTCGCTGCGCGAGCCCTCCGTGTACGTCTCGTCGTAGACGGCCTTCCACTGCGACGTCTGGTCCACCGGGCCCGCGTCCTTCAGGTCCCCGAGCACCAGGTACGCCGCCAGCCGCTTGTCGCCGGGCGAGTCCTCGCGCGCCATCACCACCGCGTCGCGCAAGGACGGCCAGGTGTTGAGCGTGGATTCGATTTCCCCCAGCTCGATGCGGAAGCCGCGGATCTTCACCTGGTTGTCGATGCGGCCCAGGTACTCCAGGTCACCCGACGGCAGGCGCCGCGCCAGGTCTCCCGCGCGGTACAGCTTGCGTCCGGGCACCGGCCCGAAGCGGTCGTCCACGAAGCGCGCGGCGGTCAGCTCGGAGCGGTGCAGGTAGCCTCGCGCCACACCGTACCCGCCGACGTGAATCTCTCCGGGCACACCCACCGGCACCGGCTGGCCGGACGAGTCCAGCAGATAGATCTGCAGGTCCGGGATGGGGCAGCCGATGACGCTGGACCACGGGCGGTCCAGGTCCGCCATCCGCACCGGTCGGTATGTTACGTGCACCGTCGTTTCGGTGATGCCGTACATGTTGACGAGCGTCGGACGCTCGTCGCCATGCCGCTCGAACCACGGGCGCAGCGCGGCCAGGTCCAGCGCCTCGCCGCCGAAGATGACGTAGCGCAGGGCCAGGGCCGGCACCTCGCCCATCGCCGCGACCTGCTCTTCGGCGTGGATGAGCTGGCGGAAGGCGGTGGGCGTCTGGTTGAGGACGGTGACGGCCTCGTCGGCCAGCAGCTTGTGGAAGGCCTCGGGCGAGCGGCTCACCCAGTAGGGCACCACCACCAGCCGGCCGCCGTGGAGCAGCGCGCCCCACAACTCCCAGACGGAGAAGTCGAACGCGTACGAGTGGAACAGCGTCCACACATCCTGCGGGCCGAACGAGAACCAATGGTCCGTGGCCGTGAAGAGGCGCACCACGTTGTCGTGCTGCACCATGCAGCCCTTGGGGCGGCCGGTGGAGCCCGAGGTGTAGATGACGTAGGCCAGGTCCGTCGGCGCGTTGCACCGGGGCGGACGGGGGGCGCTGGTGCCGGTCTCGAACACCGCCTCGATGCGCACCACGGCGGCGTCACCGGACGCGGGCACGCGGTCCTCCAGCGAGGACTGCGTCACCAGGACGGGGGCCTGGGCGTCCTCCAACATGAAGGCGAGCTGCTCGCGCGGGTACGACGGGTCGATGGGCAGGTACGCGCCGCCGGCCTTGAGGATGCCCAGCAGCGTGACGACGAGGTCCAGGCCACGCTCCAGGCACACGCCCACGAGCACGTCCGGGCCCACGCCGTGGCGGAGCAGGACATGGGCCAGCTTGTTGGCGCGCGCGTCCAGCTCCCGGTACGTGAGGTGCTTCGCCTCGAAGGTGACGGCGATGGCGTCCGGCGTGCGGTCCACCTGCGCCTCGAAGCGCTCCACCAGGGTGCCGTCGCGAGGCGCGTCCACGCGCGGGTTCCACGCGTGCAGCACTTGCTGGCGCTCGGCCTCCGGCATCAGGGGCAGCTCGGTGAGGCGCTGGGACGGGGCCTCCACCATGCCGCCGATGACCACCTCCAGGTGGCCCAGCAGCCGGTCGATGGTCTCCGCGTCGAAGAGGTCCGTGGCGTACTTGCAGCCGATGAGCAGGCCGTTCGGCCCGTGCGCGGCCTCGAAGGTCAGGTCCAGCTCGGTGGTGCGGTTGTCCAGCAGCGACACGTCCACCGTCAGCCCGTTGCCCGCGGGCAGGTCGTGCGGGATGTCGTAGTCGTCGAGGACGAAGGCGATGTTGTACAGCTCGCGCCGCTGCGAGCCGGGCTGCACCGCCGCGAGCACGTGGTCGAACGGGCAGTGGCCGTGCGTCAGCGCCCCCAGCGTGCTCGCCTTCACCGCCGCGAGCAGGCCCGTCACCGTGGCCTCGTACGGCAGGCGCACGCGCAGCGGGACGAAGTTGGTGCAGTCACCCACCAGCGAGCGGATGCCCGGGACGTCACGGCCGGAGATGGCCGAGCCGAGCACGAAGTCGGACTGGCCGCTCCAGCGGTGCAGCACGGTGGACAGCGCGGACACCACGCACATGAACGGCGTGGCGCCCTCGCGCCGGCCCAGCGCGTGCAGCTTCGTCATCAGCGACGCGGGCAGCAGGCGGGAGCGACGGGCACCGTGGAAGGACAGCCGAGGAGGCCGGGGCCTGTCGGTGGGAAGCGCCAGCAGCGACGGCGCGTCCGCGAGGGCCTGGCGCCACCACGTCAGCTCGCTGCCCAGGGCCTTCGGGGTGAGGTGGGCGCGCTGCCACGCGGAGAAGTCCGCGTACTGGAGCTCGGGCTCGGGCAGGGGAGAGGGGCGGCCTTCGGCGAAGGCGGCGTGCAGGGCGGCCAATTCGCGCACCAGCAGGCCCACGGACCAGCCATCCGCGATGAGGTGGTGGACAGAGACGATGAGGACGTGGTCCTCCGGCGCGAAGCGCAGCAGCGAGCAGCGCCACAGCGGGCCGGTGGACATGTCCATCGACTGCCGCCCGTCGAGGCCGCCCTGCTTGTCGAGCACGAACTGGCGTGCCTCGGGAGGCTGGTCCGTCACGTCCACCTGGGGCAGCGGCATGGGGGCCGGCGGGTGGACGTGCTGAACCAGCTCTCCGTTATGGGAGCTGAAGGTGGTGCGTAGCACCTCGTGACGCCGCACCAGTTCCGTCAGTGCCCGCTCCAGCGCGGTGACGTCCAGCGGGCCGCGCAGCGAGAGGGCCAGGGGGATGTGGTACGCGGTGGAGCCCGGCTCGAGCTGCTGGATGAACCACAGCCGCTGCTGGGCGAACGACGCGGGGATGGCGCCGGTTCCGTCCTGGCGACGGCGGAGGGGCGGCAACAACGGAGCACCGGCACCGCGCGAGAGCGACGCCGCGAGTCCTCTCAGGCTCAGGTCCTGGAGCAGGGCGGCGGCGGAGACACGCAGGCCCAGCCGCTTCTCGATGCGCCCCTGGAGGTCCGCGGCGGCGAGCGAGTCCATGCCGAGCCGCGTGAGCGGCGCGTCTGCGTCGTGCCGCGCAGCGTCCGGTCCGAGCACCGCGACGAGCTCCTCGCGCAGCGCCGCTTCGAGCTCCACGATTGCCGGCGCGGCCTGCGTGGAGGAAGCATCGTCCCCACGTGCATTCGCGGAAGCCGCCTGCGTCTCGGACGAAGCAGCGGCGGGCTGTGACACCGTCGCATCGGTCCGCCACAGTACGGACAGCTCACCCGACACGAGCGCCGCGCGGCTGGCGAAGCGCTGGATCTTCCCGCTCGAGGTCTTGGGCACGGCGCCCGGAGGCAGCAGCGCAATCGTGTGCGGCTGCACCTCCAGCTCGCGCGCAATCGCCTGCCGCACCGTGTCCGCGACTGCCTCCAGCACGGACGGGTCCGCGGCCTCGGCCAGCTCCCGGCCCACCTCCGCCACCACCGCGAGCGCCTCGCCCGCGGGCGTCTCCATGGAGAAGGCCGCCACGCCGCCCGGCCGCACGCGCTTGTGCGCGCGCTCCACCACGGCCTCCACGTCCTGCGGGTACAGGTTCCGTCCGCGCAGGATGATGAGGTCCTTGCGCCGGCCCGTGACGATGAGCTGGCCGTCCTCCAGCAGCAGCCCCAGGTCGCCCGTGCGCAGGTACTTCGGCCCGTCCTCCGCGCCCACGGGGACGGCCTGGAACGTCTCCACGCTCAGCTCCGGCTTGCGCCAGTAGCCCCGCGCGACGCTTCCACCGGACACCCAGATCTCCCCCACGGTGCCCGGGGAACACGGCACGCGAGACTCGGGGTCCACCACCAGCAGGCGCTGCTCGGCCAGCGTCAGGCCACAGCCGACATGCGCCCGTGTCCCCGCCGCTCCGGCTTCCGCGCGCACGGCCCGGCCCCGCGTGAGCGCGGCGTCCTCCAGCGGGTGCACGCGCGGGACGCGGCCCTTCTCCTCACCGGTGACGATGAGGGTGCCCTCGGCCAGGCCGTAGCACGGGTAGAAGGCCTCGCGGCGGAAGCCGCTGGGGGCGAACACCTCGGCGAAGCGCTCCAACGTCGCGGCACGGATGGGCTCGGCGCCGCAGAACGCCACCTCCCACGAGCTCAAGTCCAACGCCTGGACTTCCTCCGGCGTCGCGCGTCGCGCGCACAGCTCGAAGGCGAAGTTCGGCCCACCGCTGATGCTGCCCTTGAAGCGGGACACGGCCTCCAGCCAGCGCATGGGGCGCTGGAGGAAGGACATGGGCGACATGAGCGCGACGGGGAAGCCCGCATACAGCGGCTGGAGGATGCCGCCGATGAGGCCCATGTCGTGGTACGGCGGCAGCCAGATGACGCCCGTGCTGTTCTCGCGCACCTGGAAGGCGTTGGCGATGAGCCCCAGGTTGTGCAGCAGGTTGGCGTGAGACAGCATCACGCCCTTCGGCGTGCCCGTGGAGCCGGACGTGTACTGGAGGAACGCCAGCGAGTCCGGGCCCACGTCCGCCTCGCGATACGTGGCCTCTCCGCCCACGGGCAATTCATCCGTGGCCAGCCACTGCAGCGCGCGGAAGTCAGGCGCCTGCTCGAAGACGAAGTCCGCGAGCGCGAGGATGCCGGAGGTGGTGAGCACCACCGTGGCCTCCGCGTCCTGGATGATGGCGCGCAGCCGGGGAAGCGTACGCTCCAGCCGCACCGGGTCCGGCGGATACGCAGGCACCGCCACCGCGCCGGCATAGAGACATCCGAAGAAGCCCGCGACGTAGTCGAGCCCCGGCGGATACAAAAGCAATACACGCTGCCCCACGGCCCCGCGCGCCTGCAACACGGCGGCGATGCGACGCGCGCGCTCGTGCAACTCGAGTGCGCTCAGCGAGACTTCTTCACCGTCGGAGTCGCCGAGAAACGTGTACTGGCGCTCGTGGGCCTTCGTCTCCGAAGCGCGATGAAACAGGACGTCGTTGAGGGTTCGGGGGGGGTGCGAGGGCATGGGGGCAGCGCTCTTCCGTCCGGGGGGTCGACGGGGCGCCTCATATCAGGCCGCGCCAACGTTTGAAGATTGGACAGAGAGTTCGCAGTGTTACTCCGGCTCTGGATTTACACGAGCACGGAGCACCGCTACTGGGCGAGCAGGCGAGCCTGCGCTCAGACCCTTCCGAACAGCCCCTTGAGCCAGCCCATGATGCCCTTCTGTTTCGGCGCTGGAACAACGGCTGGCGTCGCGTGTGAGGGCGACGGCGCCTGGGTGGTTCCGCGTGCGGGCGTGTGCTTCGGCGCGGCAGGTGCCGCGGACACGACGTTGTTCGTCGCGGCGGCCACGGGCTTCACGGGAGCCGAGGGACCGGTGGCCACCGCACCGGCATGGGGCGAGGCCGCGGGAGCGCTGTCCGTTTCGAGCCGCGACAGCTTCGCCTTCACGGACTCCGGTGTGTCGCGCGTGGAGAAGGTGCTCGACACCTCGCGGCCGGTGGAGCCCTCACGCGCCGTTACCTTCAGCAGCGACTCGTTGTTCACCTCGAAGGTGACGGAGACCTGCACCGCGCCGCGCGGCCGCTTCGGCAGTCCCGCGAGCTTCAGCGTGCCCAGGTACTCGTTGGCCGCCGCCTTGTCCGAGTCGCCCTGGAACACCGTGAGCTCCAGCTCCGTCTGCTCGTCGCGGTGGGTCGTGAGGGTGTAGCTCTTGGTCGACGGCAGGGACGTGTTGCGGTCCATCACCGGCTTGAAGCGCCCGCCCGGCAGCCCCACGCCAATGGCCATGGGCAGCACGTCGATGAGCACCACGCCCTCGAGCTGTCCCAGGCTGTGCGCCAGCAGCGCCGCGCCCAGGGCCACGGCCTCGTCCGGGTGCACGCCCTTGCTGGGCGGCTTGCCGAAGAACTTCGTGATCTTCTCGTGCACCAGCGGGAAGCGGCTCTGCCCACCGACGAGGATGACCTCGTCCACGTCCTTGGGCCCCAGCCCCTTCGCCTTGAGCACCTCGTCGCAGACCTGGACGGTGCGGTCGACGAGCCCCTCGGTCAGCTCGATGAGCTTCGAGCGCGTCAGCGTGACGTCGAGGTCATACGGCTTGTCGTCGATCATCGTCACGAAGGCCACGTGCACCCGCATCTCCGTGCGCTCGGAGAGGGCGCACTTGGCGCGCTCGGCCGCGTCGTTGATGCGCTGCATGGCCACGCGGTCACCCTGGAAGGGGCGGCCCGTCTTCTTCTGGAACTCCTCCAGGAGGAACGCGACGATGGCGTTGTCGAAGTCGAGCCCGCCGAGGAACGTGTCGCCGCCGGTGGAGATGACCTCGTAGACGTTGTCGTTCAGCTCCAGCACGGACGCGTCGAACGTGCCGCCGCCCAGGTCGTACACCAGCACGCGCTGGTTCAGCTTGCGCCCGTAGCCGTACGCCAGCGCCGCCGCGGTGGGCTCGTTGAGGATGCGCTCCACGTACAGGCCGGCCAGCTTGCCGGCCTCGCGCACCGCGTGGCGCTGGTTGTCGTTGTAGTACGCGGGGACGGTGATGACCGCGCGGGACACCGGCTGCCCGAGCTGGTTCTGCGCCACCTCGCGCACCTCGCGGAGGATGAGCGCGGAGATCTGCTGGAGCGTGTAGACGCGATCTCCCAGCTTCACGCCCGCGTCGCCGTTCTCCCCGGGGCTGATCTCGTAGTGGAAGCGGTCCTTGATGTGCTCGACGACGGGCGACGCATAGGCCCGGCCCACCAGTCGCTTCGCGCCGTACACCGTCTGCCGCGGGTTGGTGAGCATCTGCCCCTTGGCGGGGTGGCCCACGACCAGCTTGCCGCGCGTGTTGACGGCGATGATGGAGGGCACCGTGTTGTGGCCCTCGCGGCTGGGCAGCACTCCGGGCTTCCCCTTGCGCACATAGGCCGCGCAGGAGTTCGTCGTCCCCAGGTCGATGCCGATGACGAGCCCCGTCCGCTTGGGCTCCTCCGTGTTCAGCTCCAGCGCGGAGTCCGTCATCATGACGGGACTCGCGGCCGGCGTTCCGGCCACAGCCCCATCGCCCGGAGCCGGGACGGGCGCCGGGGATGCGCCCGCCGGTGCGGCGGGAGCCGGGGCAGGGGAGGGAGCGGCAACCGGAGCGGCCGTCGGAGGTGGGACGGTGTAGTCGGCCGCTCCCACGCCATGGGGCACGGGCGGTACGTTCGACTGGGCGTGCGGCATCGCCACGACGGCCGAGTCCAGGAAGCGCCGGGTGTGCGGATCCACGTTCAGGAAGCGCAGGCCCATGCCCGTGACGCCCTGACCGCCCTGACCGGTGACGAAGTGGACGACGGCGGAGGCGAAGATGATCCGCTCTCCGCTCGCCAGCTTCAGGTCGAGCGTGACGACGGTGCCCGGCGGCTTCACCGCGCGGGCGCGCAGGTAGATGCCGCCGCGGGTGACATTGTTTCCGTACTTCGCCAGGAACTCTTCGGGCGTCGCGAAGGGCAGCTTCACGACCAGCCCGACCGCTGCCTGATTCGATTCCGTCAAAGCGGGTTCCTGAGACGAAGAGGGGGAAAACCCTACTGATTATCGCCCGAACTCCGAGGGAACGGGCGTCAAAAAGACAACCCTTCCGTGTTGCGCACCGACAGCGTACCTCGTATGGAACCGCACCCGCAGGCGCTGGTGCCCGGCGGGTATTTCAAGCCCCGGGAGCGCCGCTCATGCTGAACCCCGATATCCGGCTCGCCCTCACCTTCGATGACGTCCTGCTGGTTCCGGCCGAGAGCTCGGTCGTCCCCAAGGACGTCGACCTGACGACCCGGCTCACCCGCAACATCCGCCTGAACATCCCCCTGCTGTCCGCCGCCATGGACACGGTAACGGAGTCCCGTACCGCCATCGCCATGGCCCAGGAGGGCGGGATTGGCGTCATCCACAAGAACATGACGCCCGAGCAACAGGCGCTCGAGGTGCTCAAGGTCAAGAAGTTCGAGAGCGGCATGGTGGTGGACCCCGTCACCATCGACCCCGAGGCTCCGCTGGGCCGCGCGCTGGAGCTGATGCGCCAGCACGGCGTGTCCGGCATCCCCGTGGTCAAGGGCCGGCGCCTGGTGGGCATCGTCACCAGCCGTGACGTGCGCTTCGAGACCAACTTCACCCAGAAGGTGGAGGCGATGATGACGCGCAAGCTCGTCACCGGCCGCGAGGGCATCAGCCAGGAAGATGCCCAGAAGCTGCTGCACGAGCACCGCATCGAGAAGCTCCTCATCGTCAACGAGGACTTCGAGCTCAAGGGCCTCATCACCATCAAGGACATCGAGAAGCGCCGCACCAACCCGAACGCGGCCAAGGACGCCAAGGGGCGCCTGCTGTGCGCCGCCGCCGTGGGCGTGTCCGCGGACCGCGAGGCCCGGCTCGACGCGCTCATCAAGGCCGGTGTGGACGTCATCGTCGTGGACACCGCGCACGGACACTCCAAGGGCGTGTTGGAGGGCGTGCGTGACACGCGGAAGAACTTCCGCGGGTTCGACCTCATCGCCGGCAACGTGGCCACCGCCGAGGCCACCCACGCGCTCATCCAGGCGGGTGTGGACGCGGTGAAGGTGGGCATCGGCCCCGGCTCCATCTGCACCACCCGCGTGGTGGCTGGCGTGGGTGTGCCGCAGATCACCGCGGTGGACGACTGCGTCCGCGAGGCGGAGAAGCACGGCATCCCCATCATCTCCGACGGCGGCATCAAGTACTCGGGCGACATCGTCAAGGCGCTCGCCGCGGGGGCCAGCACGGTGATGATCGGCTCGCTCTTCGCCGGCACCGAGGAGGCCCCCGGCGACGTCATCCTGTACCAGGGCCGCAGCTACAAGAGCTACCGCGGCATGGGCAGCATGGGGGCCATGAAGCAGGGCGCGAAGGACCGCTACTTCCAGGCGGACGTGGAGGCCGTGAAGCTGGTGCCCGAGGGCATCGAAGGCCGCGTCCCCTACAAGGGCACGCTGGCCATGAACGTCCACCAGATGCTGGGCGGCATCCGCAGCGGCATGGGCTACGTGGGCTGCGGCACCATCGACCAGCTGCGCACCCAGGCCACCTTCGTGCGAATCACGTCCGCCGGGCTCAAGGAGAGCCACGTGCACGACGTCATCATCACGGAAGAGGCCCCGAACTACCGCGTGGAGTAGCGCGGCCCCGGGCCACGAGGGTGCCCCATTCCCGGGCGGCCCTCGCGGCTCAAGTGGCGGAACGAAAAAGGGCCCACGCCACACGGCGGGGCCCTTTTTGTTGGAACGAAAGCGGGCTCGCGGACTACTTGCCCCGCTTGCGGCCACCCGTCGTCGTGGCGGGCTCCTCGGAGGCGGGCGCCGACGCGGGGGCCACCTTCTTCTCCGCGTTGGCCACGCGCGTGAGCAGCGAGTCCTTGTCGTCCGGCTCCAGCGTCTCAATCGCCTGGCGCAGGGTGTTGAAGTCGAGCCGGGCGATGGTGACGGTGTTGCCGCCCTTGATTTCCTGGACGGTGGGCACGTCCACCAGCTCGCGGATGTAGGTCTCGAACTCCACGCGCACGTCGGCGGTCTGCTGGATGCAGGTGTCCTTGGCGTTGACGAGCTGCTGGCTGCCCTCGCGGTAGCTCAGGTCCGGGTTGCGGCTCATCGCCTCCTCGAAGGTGGTGGTGCGCTTGCGGAGCGAGGAGTACAGCTCGATGTAGTCCACCAGACGGTCCGTCTCCGGACGATTCACGTTGCGCGCCTTGCCGAGCGCGTCGGTGGTGTCGTCACAGGTGAGCTTCTGGAGCTCGGCGGCACCGGGCGTGTCCTTCACCGCCAGGTTCTGGGTCTCGCGGTCCAACCGCTCGTCCGAGGTGATCTCCTTCACGCAACCGGAGGCGGACAGGAGGAGCAGCGTCACAGCAGTAGGGGCGGACAGGCGGCGGAGCATCCAGACCTCGAACAATTGAAGGTACTTGGGCGTTGATTTCCCGAAGTTTGTAGCGATAAGGGCCCCCAGCCGTCAACGACGCCCCCTTGGAGACCCCCGGTGGACCTGCACGCCGAGAAGATCCTGATCCTCGATTTCGGGAGTCAGTACACGCAGCTCATCGCCCGGCGCGTCCGGGAGCTGGGTGTGTATTGTGAGATCCACCGCCCGGACCTCCCGGCGGAGGACATCCGCCGCTTCGCTCCGCGCGGCATCATCCTCTCCGGAGGGCCGGCGTCCGTGGAAGCGCCCGGTTCCCCGCGCTGTGACCCGTTCGTCTTCGAGGCAGGGGTGCCCGTGCTGGGCATCTGCTACGGCCTCCAGCTCATCGCCAAGCTGCTCGGCGGCCGCATCGACCGGGGCGCCCACCGGGAGTTCGGCAACGCGGAGGTGGAGGTGCTCGCCCGCCGCGGCCCCTTCGCCGAGTTCAACGTGGGCGACCGGGTGCAGGTGTGGATGAGCCACGGCGACCGGGTGGACGAGCTACCCGCCGGCTTCGAGGCCATCGGCCGGAGCGGCAACTCGCCGTTCGCCGCCACCGCCCATGCGAGCAAGCCCTTCTACGGCTTCCAGTTCCACCCGGAGGTGGTCCACACGCCGCAGGGCAAGGCGATGCTGCGCGCCTTCCTGTTCACCGACTGCAAGGTGACGGGCTCGTGGACGATGAAGGGCTTCATCGACGAGGCGGTGGAGACCATCCGCCGCCAGGTCGGTGAGCACGGCCGGGTCATCTGCGCGCTGTCGGGCGGCGTGGACAGCTCCGTGGCGGCGCTGCTGCTGCACCGGGCCATCGGCCCGCGCCTGCAGTGCATCTTCGTGGACAACGGGGTGTTGCGGCAGGGCGAGCGCGCCCAGGTGGAGGCGCTCTTCGTGGACCGCTTCCACGTGCCCCTGAAGACGGTGGATGCGCGGGCCCGCTTCCTGGAGAAGCTCGCCGGCGTCACGGACCCGGAGAAGAAGCGGAAGATCATCGGCCGCGAGTTCATCGCCGTGTTCGAGGAGGCGTCCCGCGACATCCAGGACGCGGAGTTCCTCGCGCAGGGCACGCTCTACCCGGACGTCATCGAGTCCGTCTCGTACAAGGGCCCGTCCGTCACCATCAAGAGCCACCACAACGTGGGCGGCCTGCCGGAGACGATGAAGCTCAAGCTGGTGGAGCCGCTGCGCGAGCTGTTCAAGGACGAGGTCCGCGCCCTGGGCCGCGAGCTGGGGCTGCCGGACGAGATGGTGTCCCGCCAGCCGTTCCCCGGCCCGGGCCTGGCCATCCGCGTGCTCGGCGAAGTCACGGAGGCCCGGCTGGACCTGGTGCGGCGCGCGGACGCCATCGTCCAGGAGGAGATTCGCGCCGCCGGCCTCTACAAGGAAGTCTGGCAGGCCTTCGCCGTGCTGCTGCCCGTGCAGAGCGTGGGCGTCATGGGCGACGAGCGCACCTACGAGTCCACCTGCGTGCTCCGCGCCGTCACCAGCGTGGACGGCATGACGGCGGACTGGGCCCGGCTGCCGTTCCCCGTCCTGGAGCGCATCTCCACGCGCATCACCAACGAGGTGCGCGGCATCAACCGCGTCGCCTACGACATCTCCTCCAAGCCGCCCGCGACGATTGAGTGGGAGTGAGCGGGCAGTAGGGCGAGGGTAGGGCGCACAAGCAAAGAGGCTGCCCGGTTTCGCTCCGGGCAGCCTCTTCTTGCTTCAGGGCCCGGGAGTGTTGTCCCGGGCCCCTCTCAAGCGGCGGTGGGAATCACCCCGCCGGGTTGGTCTTCACGGGCGGCACCTTGGTGCTGCCGGGGCGCAGCTCCTCGAGGACGCGGGTGGCGCCGTAGACCTTCTGCAGCGCCTCGATGATGGCGTCGCTGTGGACGGCCACCGTGCGGTTCACGTTCTCGTCGAAGCCGTACTCGCCACCGAGCGACTGGATGTTGCCGTCGAACACGAGGCCGACGATCTCGCCGTCCTTGTTGATCATGGGCGAGCCGGAGTTGCCGCCGATGATGTCGTTGGTGGTGACGAAGTTCATGCCCGTCGTGCCGGTCAGGATCTTCTGGGACTTCAGCCAGGACTGCGGCAGGGCGAACGGGTCCTCACCGGTGTGGCGCTCGAAGGTGCCGGCCATCTGGGTGATGGGCGCCACCTGCTTGCCGTCCTCCATGTAGCCCTTCACCGAGCCGTAGGACAGGCGCGGGCTGAAGGTGGCGTCGGGGTACTGGTTGGTGCCGTAGACCTCGAACTTCGCCTTGGCGATGAGCTCGCTGTTCTTGCGGACGACGGCCTCGATGTTCTCCTCGTAGTTCTTGCGAACCGCGCGGGCATCCGGGTCCACCAGCTTCGCCAGCTCGATCATCGGGTCCTTGGAGGCGTCCACGGCGGCCTTGCCACCGTCGAACAGGGCCTGGCGCGCCTTCACGTCACGCAGCTTGCTGCCCTTGACCACGCGGGTGGCCAGCGTCTCCGGGGACTCCTTGCCGAGCACCTTCTTCACGAACGGGTGGTCGGCGCCCAGCTCCTCGCGCATCTTGGTGAGGCCGAAGGTGAGGCGGGCAATCTCCAGGTCCGGGTAGATGGGAGCGGGGCTGAGCAGCTGGGCCTTGAGGGCGGGCAGGCCGGCCTGGCTGAACTCACGCAGGCGCTGGCCGTTGTCCTTGGGAAGCTCCTCGGAGGCGCGCAGCAGCGTGCGGGCAATCTGGAACGTCGTGGAGGACAGGCCCTGGCCCTGCTCCATGAAGCCCAGCTCCTTGCGGATGTTGGCGAGCTGCTCCTGGGCCTTGGCGATCTCGTCCCACGCCGCGCCGTACTTCTTCTTCATCTCCGGGTTGGCGTCGACCTTCTTGCGCAGGTCCTGCTCCGCGGCGACCTTCTGCGCGAAGAACTTCTTGTCCAGCAGCGCCTCGTGCCGGCCCTTGCTGGCCTTGAGGCCGTTCTCCACGCCGAACAGCATGTTGTTGGAGATGCGCTTCTGCTCGGGGCCGCGCCTCTGGAACTCCGTCACCAGGCCGCGCATCTCGGAGAGGAACATGAGCGTCTTGGGCAGGACGACGTCACGCTGCAGCTCCAGCTCGGCGATGGTCAGCCCGCGCGAGGTGCGGCCGGGGTTGCCGGACACGAAGGTGAGCTCACCCTCCTTGGCGCCGTGCTCGGACCACTTGAAGTACGTGTCCTTGGTGTTGGCCGGCTTGCCGTCCTGGTAGACGCGCACGAAGGACATGTCCAGGTCGTAGCGGGGGAACTCGAAGTTGTCCGGGTCGCCGCCGAAGAAGGCGATGGCGTGCTCGGGGGCCATCACCAGGCGCACGTCCTGGAAGCGGCGGTACTTGTACAGGTTGTACTTGCCGCCCTGGTACAGCGTGACGACGTCGCAGCGCACCTTGGCGTCACCGGCGGAACAGGTCTGCTCCAGCTCGGACATCTTCCCCTTGAGGGTGTCCGCGTACTGCTTGCCGGACAGGCCCTGGGTGGCCTTGTTCAGCGTCTCGGTGACGTCGGTGATGCTCTCCAGCTGGTTGATCTCCATGGCCGGGCACTGCTTCTCCTCGGCCTGCGTCTTCGCGTAGAAGCCGTTGGCGATGTAGTCCTTCTTCGCCGTGGAGAGCTGCTCGATGCAGCCGCGGGCACAGTGGTGGTTGGTCATCACCAGGCCGTCCGGGGACACGAAGCTGGCCGAGCAGCCCCCCGCGAGCCGCGCCGAGGACAGGCGCACCTTGTCGAGCCACTGCTGCGTCGGCTCGAAGCCGAACTTCTCCTTCACCTTCGCGGCGGGGAAGTTGTTGTAGGTCCACATTCCCTCGTCGGCCAGCGCGGGCGCCGCACCAAGGAGGGTGGCAATCACGAACAAGCGCTTCATGAACAGGTCCTTTCCAGAACCGGGGGGACGGCCGCGTTCTGCGGGAACCCCCTGGCTGGGTCAAGCCGGTAAAAAGCCGGGAATAATTCCCGGCGCACGGAACAGGCGAGCGGTCATTCGATTCCACGCCGCCGCACAGAGGCGCTACGTCGGTTTCCCTCGGTAATTGCGCAGTCACACTGCGAATTCCGGGCCCGGGAAGTAACAGCCGAGACGGACCGGTAAAGTCGCGATACGGCGTGCTGGCAGGGCGCGGACAAGCAACCTGACGGGGCTGGTGCGGTGCGTCGTGCGTCGGTTCTGGGATCAGCGTGTCCGGACCTGGGAAGGCCACTCAACCGGAGGACAGCGAGATGGAGATGACGAAGCGACCCTATGTGATCTGCCACATGGTGCCCTCGGTGGACGGGCGCATCGTGGTGAAGGGCTGGGAGCTGCCGAAGGCCGCGTACGCCGAATATGAGCAGACGGCCGAGATCTTCGACGCGGATGGGTGGATCATCGGCCGGGTCTCCATGGAGCCGTACGCTGGGAAGTCGAAGGTCCCCAGGCGCAAGGGCGGGCAGCCGATTCCTCGGACGGACTTCATCGCGCGCAGGGACGCGGAGTCCTACGCGATTGCACTGGACCCGTCCGGCAAGCTCACCTGGAAGTCGGCGTCGATTGACGAGGAGCACGTCATCACGGTGCTGACCGAGGCGGTATCGGATGACTACCTGGCGTTCCTGCAGGCGCGTGGCGTCTCGTACGTGTTCGGCGGCAAGGAGCGCCTGAGCCTGCCGAGGGTGCTCCAGAAGCTCCGGAAGGAGTTCGGCATCAAGACGCTGCTCCTCGAGGGCGGAGGGAAGATCAACGGCTCGTTCCTGGCCGCCGACCTGGTCGATGAACTGAGCATCCTGTTCGCGCCGGTCGCGGACGGGGGCGTGGGAACGCCGTCGCTGTTCGATGCGAAGGCTGGCAGGGGCCCGGCGCGGAACCTCAAGCTGCTGTCCGTGGAGCGGCGCAAGGGCGACCTGCTGTGGGCCCGCTACAAGGTGAAGCGGTAGGCGGCTGGCAGCGGCTCGCGAGACGGAACCGGGGGCTCGGAGCCGGCTCCGTTCCGGAGGTTCTGGAGGCGGGGGAAGGCCCGTGGAGTCGGCCTGGAGCACGGGATTTGGAACCCCAGGTTGCCCATGCGCTTAGTTTACATAACGCATGTTATCAGACGTTCCGACAGAGGGAGACCAGGGGTGTTCGGGCGCGTTCTGGAGCCTGTTCCCGGCCCTCTGGCCCGCCGTGTTCCACGCCCGGCACTTCGCCTGAGGCTCGCCTGCCTGCACGGCACTCCGTGCTTTCCGGAGCCCGCTCACGCGCATACCGTGACCGGCCCATGCGCTTCCTTCGATTCGGCCTGGCTGCCGTCACCTGCTGCGGCGCCCTCGTGCTGGCTGGCTGCCCCGACAAGCCGGCGGCGACGTCCGATGCCGGCACCACCGAGGCCGCCCAGGTCCCCTCGGCGCCTCCGCCCGCCCGGTTCTCGCTGACCTACCAGTCCCCGGATGCAGGCCTGGCCGAGATCTCCCTCGCGCCGGATGAAAAGCCGCTGATCGAGCCCACGTCGGCGCTCGAATTGCGCAGCTCGGTGGGCCTCCGGAACTACCGGGTCCGGCTCTTCGACGAGGCCGAGCGCGCCATGGTCTCCGATGATGACGTCGAGGAATCCGATGCCGGGCTCGTGTACCGCATCAACCTGCCGCAGCCCCTGAAGACGGGCTTCGAGTACACGCTGGTCGTCGACGCCCAGACCGGCTCGGGCTTCACCGACGCCCTGGGCCGCGACGTCGAAGAACTCCGGGCCCCGTTCCAGGTCGCTGGCGAAAAGGAAAAGCCGGCACCTCCGCCTCCGCCGGCCAAGAAGAAGAAACGCAAGTAGCCCGGCCGTGCGGCTCCTGGCACCAGGAATGTTCTTCCTGCGCCCATGAACCCAAAAGAATGTTCTTTGACGCCCTTCCAGGTCCGGAGAATGTTCTTTTGCCCGAAAGAATGTTCTTTGACGCGTCCGGGCTCCCTCCAGGAATGTTCCTGGGCGCCCTGCCAGCAATCCGCCGTTCAGCGCTCCGCCATCGGAGGCAGGCCCAGCGCACTCTGCAGCTCGCGCAGCTTCGCCTGGATGGTCCGCATGTTCTCCGGCCCCATGCGCAGCAGGTGCTTCTGGGCCCGGCTCAGGCCTTCCAGCTCCGGCGAGGCATACGCGTAGAGGGCGCCCTGCGGCTTCACCTCCACGGGCCCTTCCTGCACCGGAACCACCAGCAGGTGCTGGATGGCCTGGCTGAACGTCCTGTCGAAAGGCTGGCCCGGCGGCGCGATCTCCCGGTGGGCCTGGTCAATCAGCGGCTTCAGCTCCCGGTACACGCTGCCCGCGGCCTGCGCGTCCAGCGAGCCGAACACCCGGGCCACCGTGTCGTAGCGCCCGTAGCTCTTCGGGTCGATGACCGTCGTCGCCCTGTCGACCTGGGAGACCGCGAAACCACCGGCCGGAGCGAGGAACCCCAGGACCATCCGCGGGCTGGCGCCCTCGGCCACGTTGTTCACCGCCGCCGTGAAGCGCCGGACCAGGTCCTTCTCCTGGAGCCACTTCGCGAACTCGGGCTCGGTCGAAAGCCGGCCCATCAAATCCCGGACGCGACCATCGCTCTCCGGCAGCGACACTTCTTCCACCGGCGGCGCTGCGGGCCCCGCGTCAACCACGGGCGCGCTGACCACCTCGGGCGCGCGAATCTGCCGCCGGAGTCCGTAGTACGAGGCCACCAGGGCCAGACCGCCCAGCAGGAGGACGACGGCCAGCGTCTTCGCCCGGGAGCCCCGTGGAGGCTCCGAGGGCGGCGTCGGCGAGGTTCCTGCGGGCGTCGGATTCATCGGGTCGCTCATGCATTCCTCCGTCGTGGGCCCCAGAACCTACAAACGGGCCCCCGGCGCATTCCACCGGACCGGGCCCGCGATGGCGGGCACTGCACATCGCGAGCGTCTTCGAGCCCGTCGTAGCTCAACGTGTTCGGGCTGTGGGGGTGCCCTCAGCGGGCACGCGTCATGATTCCGCCCTGCTCCATCAACCCGAACAGGTCCAGGAGCGCCTCCACGGGGAAGGCGTGGCCGTACTCGGCATAGGCCGCCTCGCGGATGTCCTCCACGGAGCGCCTGCCGTCGGCGTAACTCAAGATGGCATCGGGCAGTTGGTAGAAGCGCAGCTCGTCCTCCCCGCGCTCCCGCAGGGCGGTGGTCGCGGCGGTCATGACGGCCTGCACAGCGGCCACCCGGGGCTGGGCCTCGGGGCTGGCCTTGCCCGCCACCTCGTCGAAGGAGGCCAGCTCCTGTCCCTTCACGCGGCGCGGGATGAAGGCCCGTGCCCGGCGTTCGGCCTCGGTGGGGGTGGGCTCCCGCAGGGACGCGCCGCGCGCCTTGCCGTCCGCCTCCAGGCGCTTCAGTGCCTGGGCCTCGGTGGCCTCGAGCGCTTTGGCCATGGCCTGCACCGGCGCGGCGGGCGCCCCCAGGGGAAGGCAGGAGCGCAGGGCCTCGCGCTCGCGTTGGTAGCCGGCGCGCACCACGGCGCGGGCCAGGCGGTAGGCGCCGGGCAGCTCCGCGGCGGGGACCGAGGCCAGGTCGCGGCGGGCGCTGAACTCGTCCTCCGCCACGCGCCGAACGCCGTGCACCGACACCAGGCGCGCCAGCTCCAGCGCGCCCGTGCCCTCGGCCCAGGCGGCGACGGTGACCGAGGCCAGGCCCGCGAAGGCGGCGCGGTGCAGCTGGGTGGGGTCCACGTTCTCCGGCCGGTCGCCGCTGGTGTGGTAGCCGTCGTCGGGCCAGGTGGAGAAGGCCACGCCCGGGATGCCGTGGTCGTTGAAGAGCTGGTGGTCCGACCCTCGGCTGTAGCGCTCCATGTGGACGTCCAGCGGGTCCTGAGAGCCGGTGACGGAGCCGATGCGGAAGTCCTTTCGCGGCGGGTAGGCCACACCGTTGAAGCGGTTCATGAAGTCCACCGTGGACTCGGAGACAGCGTTCACGAAGCTGGCGTTCCAGTCCGGCGTGTAGGTCGCCATGAAGCGCGAGTGCGTGCGGGTCAGGCTCGCGCCGAGCATGTCGAAGTTGAAGTTGGCCACCCGCCGCACCGGGTCATCGGCGTGGTGGGAGAACCAGTCCCGGGTGCCATCGAACTCCGGCAGCCACAGCACGCGAACGGTGCGCACCGGTGGCGGCAGCACGCCACGGCGGATGAGCGTGGTGTAGGTGCGCACCATCTCCAGCAGGGTGGCCGCCCCCGAGGCATTGTCGTCGGCCCCGGGCTTGTAGTGGTCCAGGTGGGCGGTGAGGACGACCTCCTCTCCGGCGCGGGTGCCGGGGATGACGCCGCTGACGATGCTGTAGTGCCCCTCGAAGGTCTCGGTGGCGACGCTCACGTCCACCTTCACCGGGCCCGTCTGCAGCTGAGCGCGCAGCTCGCGCCCCTGGCGGTCCGAGACCATGAACACGAAGGGCAACGGTGTGCCCGGCGGCAGCAGCGCCGATGAGACGCGCGCCCAGCCCACCTGGTCCGGGAAGTCGCCGTCCATGCGGTGGGGGGCATTCCAGGGCGGCGTCGTGTAGGACGAGATCACGCCCACGGCGCCGCGCTCGCCCACCGCCTTGCGCACGGCGAAACCCGGAGGGCCGCGGGTGATGACCACCTTGCCCTTCAATTCCCTGCCTACGTAGTCCGCGTCCTGCATGCCGGTGCCCACGTCGACCAATTCCAGGCCCGTGCCCTCGAAGCTGCCGCTGCCCGCCGGCAGGGACATGGGCAGGTCGGCGTAGGAGGTGACCTTGTGCCGGTGGGGACTGGCCACCCACAGCTCGCCATGGCTGGCGCGCCACTGGGGGCCGTCCTTCATCGCCTCCAGGCGCACTTCCTGAAGTCCCGCGGCCTCGGCGGCGGCCTTCATCCACCCGGCTGCCTCGGCGTAGCCCCCCTGGGTGTCCCGGGCGAGGAGGGAGATCCGCTGCACGTTGTCGTGGATGCGGTCGCCGGAGCTCTCCTGGATGAGGGCGCGCACCACCTCGTCCCGCAGCACCAGTCCGGTGGTGGGCGACACGGGGCCCAGCGGGGACGTGGGGGACTGGGCGGCGGCGCTGAGCGCGGCGAGGACGACGAGGGATGCGAAGGGACGCAAGCGGGTGCGCATGCGGGCTCTTTACTTCGTCGGGAGCGAAGAAGCGGCACCCTCGAACGAGCCCAACACCCTACCCGCTCAGGAATCCTGCTCCATGGCCCGCACCCTCGCGAGCGTCTGCAAGTCCCGCTCGGTGGGCCCCAGGTCCAGGATGATCTTGCTCACGTCGTACAGCACGTCGCCGCGGTCGAACACCGGCACCCGGGGCACGTCCTGGTTCAGCTCGTCCGCGCCGCGGTTGTACGAGAAGTCCATCAGCGTCCGGAGCTGGAACGAATCGTAGAGGTTGTACTCGACGAGGAACCGCAGTGCCTCCACGTCTCCCCGGCGCAGGTACGCCCGCCACAGCAGCACCGCGTCGTACCCGTTGACGCCCTTCAGGTGCTGCGGCCGCTCGGCGCCAATCTTCCCCTCGATTTCCTTCAGCCCGCCGCCAATGCCCAGCCGCCGCGTGACGAAGCGCAGGTCGATGTGCGCGTCCGGCACCGGGAAGCGCCCCGGCCCGAAGTAGTCCCGCAGCACCGGCACGTCGAAGCACGAGCCATTGAACGTCACCCACAGCCGCCGCTCCGCCATCGCCTCTGGCAGTGCGTCCATGTTGCGGCCCTGGATGAACACGTGCAGCCCGCGTGAGTCGAACAGGCTCACCACCGTGGGCGCCTGCGCGTCCTTCCCGTCCGTCTCGATGTCGAAGTAGACGGCGTCGTCCTGGAACGTCGGGTACAGCCGCCAGTGCTCCCGGGGCGGCAGCAGCTCCGCCAGCTTGCGCAAGTCCCCGCGCTCCAGCGCCTCACGGGCTTCCGCGATGCGCGCGCGGGCGACGTCGTCCGTCTTCTTGCTGATGGCCACCCCGGTGCCGGCCGCCGGGAAGTCGTCCCAGGTCCGGATGCCTCGGGACCACAGGTCCTTCTCCCGCCAGGGCCCCACTCCGGGGATGTGCTGGAAGGTCCGCTGCAGCATCAATCGAGCGAGCCCAGCCTTCCCGCCACCAGGTCGTCCAGCAGCGGGATGTCCGCCTCGCAGAACGGCAGAGCCTGCATTTCCGCCGGCGTGTGGAACGCCAGCCTGTGGGCGCCCAACGGCTTCGGCTCGCCCGTCACCATCCGGGCGGCATAGAGCACCAATTCCACCGTGAGGTCCGGGTACGTGTGCCGGCCTTCCCACAGCCGCCGGCCCACGGAGAGCTCCACGTCCAGCTCTTCACGGCACTCGCGGGCCAGGGCGGCCTCGTCCGACTCCCCCGGCTCCACCTTGCCGCCGGGGAACTCCCACAGCAGGGCCCGGCTTCCGCCGGGGAGCCGCTGCTGCACCAGGAACCGGTTGCCGTCCTCGGGCCTCGGAATCAGTGCCGCGACGACGCGGACCGTCCTGGTCGCCACCACCGTCACCCGCGAAACCCGTTCACGTCCAGGGCGTACAGGAAGCCGTTGTTGGACAGCACGAACACCTGCTTGCCCCGGACGAAGGGCGTCGCGCTGATGCCGTCCCCCGGGTTCCACGCCAAACGGGACCTGCCCGTCTTCGGGTCCAGGAACAGCAGCGAGCGCTGGATGGGCACGAGCAGCATTCCCTGGGCGAACACCGGAGCGAACGCCGCCCGTTCCCCCAGGGGCAGCGACCACAGCAGCTTCCCGCTGTCCGCCAGGTAGCCGTCCACCCGGCCGTCACCCGACGCGAAGAGCATCTGCCCCCGCGTCAGCAGCGACGTGACGCCGCCCACGGTGGTGTTCCACACCATGTCGCCCGTCTCCGCCTCGAGGGCGAAGATGCCGTTCTTGTACGAGGCCACGAAGAGCAGCCCGGCCTCGTTCATCACCGGCTGCGTGTCCACGTCCAGGAACTGGGTGCCCGCGCCGGACAACGACTTCTCCCACGTGGCACTGCCATCCGAGATGCTCAGCGCCACCAGGAAGCCGTCGGAGAAGCCGACGTAGACGGTGCCCTCGTGCACCAGCGGCGTGGACGCGCCGCGGATGGTGAAGCCGGACGGTGGGTCTCTCCGGTACTGCCAGGCCCACACCCCGTCCGCGGCCTTCACCGCGAAGAGCGTGTCGCTCTCCGAGGCCACCAGCACCAGGCCATCCGCCAGCACCGGCACCGTCGCCAGCGACTCGCCCGAGGCGTACTTCCACTTCACGTCGCCCGTGGCCGAGTCCAGCGCGTACAGCACGCCGTCACCGCCGGGCACGTAGACGACGCCCTCGCTCACCCGGGCGCCCGCGCTGAAGCGGACGGCCGTGCGGAAGGACCACTTCACCTTGCCGTCCGGCCCCACCGCGCGGACATAGCCGTCCCGCGTGAGCGCGATGACGTGCTTGTTGTCCGCGTCATAGGCCGGGGACGCCACCTCACGCGGCGAGAACTCCAGCCGCGTGGGCGGGGCCAGCGAGGCCCACCAGTTCACCGAGAAGTAGTCCACCGGCCGGAACGACGCGGGCCGGGGCAGCTCCGGATTCGTATAGAGCGGCGCCGTGCTGCAGCCTCCCAGAAGCCCCGCGACCGCGGCGCCACCCAGCCAACGCTTCCAGCTCACGAGCCGCTCCTTCATAAAGTCCGTGCTACCCCGCGTCCTGACCCGTGGTCGGCGCCGCCGGAGGCGCCGGGGGCGGAACCTTCACGCCCTCCGAGGCGAGCACCGCCAGCCGCTCGCTGGCCTGCCGCGCCGCCGCGGTGTTCGGGTGGTCCGTGGAGATCTTCGAGAGCACCTGCGCCGCCTCCTCCTTCTTGTTCTGGAGGATGAGCATGCGCGCCTTGTGGTACGCGCCCATGCCGGTGAGGTACTCGCCGCCGCCCGCCGCCTCCATCTGGTCGAAGGACTTGATGGCGTCGTCGTACTTCTGCTGGGCCTCCTGGGCGTAGCCCTGACCCTCGAGCGCACCGGCGCGCAGCGGCTCGTTCGCCGGGGCGTCCTTCAGGAAGGCCGCGAAGGCCTCCTGCGCCGCCGGGTAGTTGCCGAGCCGGAACTGCGCCTTGCCCAGCGTGAGCTCCGCCGTCGTCGCGGAGCGCGTCCCGCCGTGCGCCTTGCGGAAGTCGGTGAGGGCCGTCACCAGCGCCTCGTCCCGCTCCTTCAGGCTCTTGAAGGCGGGCTCGGTGTCACCGGGCTGCGGGGGCTCCACGCCCTCCACCGGCCGCTCCAGGACGGCGAGCGCCTGGCCCAGCGCCTGGGCGGCCTTCTCCTCGCCGCTCTTGGACACCTGGCTGGCGATGGCCACGCCCAGGCCGCCGAGGATCAGCACGCCCGCGGCGATGCCGATCATCTTCTGCCGCTGAGCCAGCCAGTCACTGGCCTCGACACCGACCTTCTGGAAGGTGTCCGGCGCGCGAAGCTCCTTCTGGCGAATCTTCTCGGTCTTGGTTCCGGCCACGTCTGGCAACCTCTCTAGATACGACGCTGCTCTACCCTGGCAGAGTGTGAAAGAGCGGCGCACTGTACGGAGCGCGCGCCGCGAGTGTCAACGCACTGACGCTTCAGCTCTTCCCTTGAAGGTGCGGCTTCTTGCGGGCCTGCCGCTTGGCCTGCCCGGGACGCTCCCGGAAGATGAGGCGGATGGGCACCCGCAGGTCGAACGTCTTGCGGAGCTGGTTGGTGATGTACCGCTTGTACATGTCCGGGACGCCTGCGGGGGCATTCGTCGTGATCGCGAAGGTCGGCGGCGCCGTGGTGACCTGGGAGATGTAGTACAGCCGCAGGGGCTTGCCCCGGACGATGGGCGCCGGGTGGTTGTCCACCATGTGCTCCAGCAGCCGGTTGAGCTGCGGGGTGGGCGCCCGGAACCGGAACTGCTTGGCCAGCTCCACCGCCACGTCCACCACCTTCTCCACCTTCGAGCCCGTCAGGGCCGAGGTGAAGAGGATGGGCGCATAGCCCACGAACTTGAGCGAGTACTTGAGCGATTCGCGGTAGGTCTCCTGCCGGCGCTGGTCCGCGCCCACCAGGTCCCACTTGTTGATGACGATGACCAGCGCCCGGCCGCGCTCCTCCGCCAGGCCCGCCAGCTTCGCGTCCTGGTCCACCGCCGGCTCCGTGGCGTCCATCAGCAGCACCGCCACGTCGCTGCGCTCCATCACCTTCAGCGCGGAGATGACGGAGAACTGCTCCACCCGGTGGGCAATCGTCTTCTTGCGCCGGATGCCCGCGGTGTCCGTGAGGATGAGCTGCTCGCCCTTGTAGGTCAGCGGCGAGTCCACCGGGTCTCTGGTGGTGCCGGGAATCTCGCTGGCCACCACCCGCTTCTGCTTGAGGATGGAGTTGACCAGGGTGCTCTTGCCCACGTTGGGCCGGCCGATGATGGACACGCGGATGACGCCGTCGTCCGGCGGGGCCTCGGCGTCCTCGTCCTCCTCCTTGGGGGGCAGCTTCGCCACCACCTCGTCGAAGAGGCCCTGCACGCCCAGGCCGTGCTCGGCGGACATGGGCTGCACCTCGCCCAGGCCCAGCTTGTAGAACTCGGCGGCCAGCGCCTGCATCGGCCCGGTGGTGTTGTCCAGCTTGTTGGCGGCCACCACCACCGGCTTGCCGCTCTTGCGCAGGTACTTCGCCACCGCGTCGTCCGCGGGAGTGATTCCCTCACGTGCGTCGACGACGAAGATGATGACGTTGCACTCCTCCACCGCGAGCTGGGCCTGCTCTCGCACCTGCTGGAGCAGCGAGTCCTTGTCGCCGGGGACGAAGCCGCCCGTGTCGATGAAGGTGAAGGTGCGGCCCTCCCACTCGGCGTCGTGGTAGTGGCGATCCCTCGTCACACCGGGCATGTCCTCGACCAGCGCGAGGCGCTTGCCGACGAGGCGGTTGAACAGCGTGCTCTTGCCCACGTTGGGGCGTCCGACAATTGCAACCAGGGGCTTCATCTCAGTCGTATCCCAGCTTCTTGAGGCCTTCGGGGCGCTCGCTCCAGCGCGGCTCCACGCGTACCCGGAGGTCCAGGTACACGTGCGCGCCCAGCAGGCGTTGCACGGACTTGCGAGCGTCCGTGCCAATGGTCTTCAGCATCTGCCCCTGCTTGCCAATGATGATGGCCTTCTGGCTGTCGCGCTCCACGTAGATGGACGCCGCGATGCGGATGAGCCCGCCCAGCTGGTTCGGCGGAGTGCCCGGCCGGGGCTCCCGCTCGGACTCGTCGAAGATGTCCACCAATACGGCGGTGGAATAGGGGATTTCCTGGCGGCAGTGGCGCAGCACCTGCTCGCGGATGTACTCGGCCACCAGCACGCGCTCCTGCTGGTCGGTGAGCATGTCGTCGTCGAAGACGTTCTCCCCTTCCGGCATGTGGCCGAGCACCGCGTCGAAGAGCCGCTCCACGCCGTCCTTCTCCCGCGCGGAGATGGGCACCACCTCCGCGAAGGGGAACTCGTTGCGGTACAGGTCGATGAGCGGCAGCAGCATCGCCTTGGGGATGGAGTCGATCTTGTTGATGACGAGGAAGGTCGGCTTGCCCACCTTCTGCAGCCGCTCGAGGATGGTGCGGTTGCCCGGGCTCACCTCGAGCTTCTCGCCCGCGGGCGGCTCGATGAGGAAGAGGACCAGGTCCACTTCCTCGGCCGCACTGAGGGCGACTTCCACCATGTACCGGTTGAGCTCACCCTTGGCCTGGTGGATGCCGGGCGTGTCGAGGAACGCCACCTGCCCCTCGGGGCGCGTCACCACGCCGAGGATGCGGTTGCGAGTCGTTTGAGGCTTGGGCGAGACGATGGCGATCTTCTCGCCAGTCAGTGCATTGAGCAGCGTGCTCTTGCCCACGTTGGGGCGCCCGATGAGCGCGGCGAAGCCGCTGCGATGTGTCTTGGGGGAGGCCATTGCTTCGGAGGTGATCTGGGAGTCCCTGAAAGGGAGCCCCGAAAAAGGAACGTCTGACAGCGCCCTATAACAGCCCCGCCGCCCGGCCCTTCAAGCACGGACGGGCGGCAGGCGGGCGGCCTACGGCTGGGTCGTCGAGATGGTCAGCTTGTTGATGCGCACATCCGTCCGGGGGCGGTCGCTCCCGTCGCGCGGCACGCCGGCGATCTTCTCCACCACGTCGTAGCCGCTCAGCACCTCACCGAAGATGGTGTGCTTGTTGTTGAGGTACGTCGGCTTGGACGTGGTGATGAAGAACTGGCTGCCGTTGGTGTTGGGACGGCCGATGTTGGCCGTGGCCAGCAGGCCCACTTTGTCGAAGGTGCGGCCGCTCTGGTACTCGTCCGGGACGTTGAAGCCCGGGCCACCGCGGCCGGTGCCCGTCGGGTCTCCGCCCTGAATCATGAAGCCCGGAATCACGCGGTGGAAGACGATGCCGTCGTAGTACGCCTTCTTCGTCTTCTCACCCGACTGGGGGTCCTGGAACTCCAGCTCGCCCGTCGCCAGGCCCACGAAGCTCGCCACCGTCTTCGGCGCGTCCTTCGCGAACAGGCGCGCGACGATCTTCCCCTGCGTGGTGTCGAAGGTGGCGTAAAGGTCCTTGCCCGCCTGGGCCTCGTCCATCATTCCCATGCTGCCCTCCCGTCTGTGGGGCCCGGCCGGATGGACGGGCCCGTGTCAGGTCCACTGTCCCGCGTGCCGCGGCGTTACTGCTTCGGCGAAGCCGGCGTCGCGCCCGGAGCCTTCTCCGGAGTCTTCTCCAGCGCCTTCTTCGGCGCCGGTGCCGGGGCCTTCACGCCCGGGGGCGCCTTGTCGCTCAGCACCACCCGGTTGATGACCACCGGCGTCTGGGGCTTGTCCCGGCCGTCGCGGGGCACGCCGCCAATCTTCGTCACCACGTCGTAGCCGCTCAGCACCTCACCGAAGATGGTGTGCTTGTTGTTCAGGTACGTGGGCATGCTGGTGGTGATGAAGAACTGGCTGCCGTTGCTGTTCGGCCCCGCGTTGGCCATGGCCAGCAGGCCGACCTTGTCGAAGGTACGGCCGCTCTGGAACTCGTCCTCGAAGCGGTAGCCCGGGTCGCCCATGCCGGTGCCCGAGGGGTCTCCGCCCTGAATCATGAAGTCGGGGATGACGCGGTGGAACACCGTGCCGTCGTACAGCGGCTTCTTCGACTTGTCCCCCGTCCTGGGGTCCCTCCACTCCTTCTCGCCGGAGGCCAGGCCCACGAAGTTGGCCACCGTCTTGGGGGCGTCCTTGGAGAAGAGGCGGACGACGATGTCGCCCTGGCTCGTCTTCAGCGTGGCGTAGAGGTCCTTGCCGGACTCGACCTTCTTCGTCCACTTGCCGGAGGCGGCAGCGGCGGCCGAGGCGGTACCCGCCAGCAGGCAGGCCACCAGCGCGAGCGTCATTCGGAGGGGGGAGGGTCGCATTCGGCGGCACCTTATGCGCCACCCCTCCCCCGTCCAAGCGGTTTCACGCCGGGGTGTCGCCCCCTGACGTTTCAGCCGGAACCTGTCCGGAGGGCTCCTCCCCCTGCGCCCGGGGCTCGCAGGCCGGCGCCGGGGACGGGGCGCCGCTCGCCGGCAGCCGCTGCGGGAGCATGTCCAGCGTCACCCGGGCCGCCGCCTGCTCCGCCTCCTTCTTGCTGCGCCCCGTGGCGCGCGCGAAGGGCTCGTCGCCGATGAGGACCTCCACCTCGAAGATCTTCGAGTGTTCCGGGCCGGACTCCGACACCACCCGGTACCGCGGGGGCATCTTCAGCCGCTCGTGGATGACCTGGCCCAGCGCCGTCTTGTAGTCCTTGTCCAGGCTGCCGGCGGCCTCGTCGATGAGCTCCGCGAAGAAGCGGTCCACCAACTGGAGCACCGGCTCCATGCCCGAGCTGAGGTACACGGCGCCGAAGACGGCCTCCATGGCGTCCGCCAGGAGCGAGTTCTTCTCGCGCCCCTTATACTTGTCCTCCCCCCGGCCCAGCAGCAGCAGGTCTCCCAGGGGAATCCGCCGCGCCACCAGGGCCAGCCCCTCCTCGTGCACGAGGCGGGCGCGGACCTTGGTGAGGAAGCCCTCCGGCACGTCCGGGTAGCGCCGCCAGAGCCGGTCGGCGACGGCGAGGTTCACCACCGCGTCGCCGAAGAACTCCAGGCGCTGGTTGTCCTTCAGGCGCAGGTCCGGGTTCTCGTTCACGTACGTCTTGTGGGTGAGCGCTTCAATCGCCAGGTCCTGCCGGGAGATGGACACTCCCAGGCGGGACTCGAGGAGCTGCACGCGCTCGGTGAGGCCGGGTTTCTCGGAACCACTCAACGTCGTTCACTCCTGTGGCGTGTCCGGCCCCACCAGCCTCACGGCCTCGGGGGGGACCTTCAGCAGGTCCGCCACCATCTGGACGATGCCTGGAAATTCATCCAGCTCGAACCGTCCCGCCCACACCTTGCCCCGGGCCCCCGCCAGCAGCCCCCGGAACGTGCGCCCCGCCACCCTCGCGGCGGCGAAGCGGTAGGGACGGCCCTTGACCTCGAGCTGTGCCAGCAGCTCCAGGCTGCTCCTCGGAGGTACCAGCGCCTCCGCACCGAACTTCTCCACGATGTCCGCGAAGCGCACCAGCCCGGCGCCTACCGGGACGGGCTGGGGCCGGGACGCCGGCTCGCCGAACAGCGCGGAGAGGTAGCCCGTCAGCGCGACCCGCTCCCGGAACTCCGACAGCTCCAGCGTGTGGCCGCTCGCGGTGCGCACCTCTTCACCGCCGCGCAGCACCCGGGCCACCCGGAAGTTGCCCAACCGGTCGGCCACCAGCATGACGGTCAGGTCGCCGTCGGCCACCTCGGTGGACAGCTCCAGCGTCTCCGGGTCCACGCGCGGGGCGAGCCCCAGCACCTGGAGCTCCGCCGAGCGCCGCTGGACGTGGAAGATGTGCTCGTTGAACGCGTCCGCCAGCAGCGCCTCGATGTCCGAAACGTCGCTGAGGGCCCCCACCAGGATGGGGGCGAGCCCCACCACCGCCGCCGGGGCAATGGGGATGAGCCGATCCCCCATCACCTGGAAGGTCACCTCGGGGATGAAGGCCCGGGTGACGGGATTCACCAGCGGGGAGGACTCCAGGTCCAGCACCGCCTCGGTGCCGGCCGCGTCCTCCCGCACTTGCAGCCCGAGTCCCTCCAGTCGAGCGGTGTCCATCACGCCCCTTTGAAGATCTCGCGGGCGATGATGGTGCGCTGGATCTCGCTCGTGCCCTCGCCGATTTCACACAGCTTGGCGTCGCGGAGGTAGCGCTCGACGGGGAACTCGCGGGTGTAGCCGTAGCCGCCGTGGATCTGCACCGCCTTGTTGCAGGCGCGCATGGCCGCCTCGGAGGCGAAGAGCTTCGCCATGGAGGCTTCCTTCGAGTACGGCTTGCCCTCGTCCGCCAGGCGGGCCGCGCGGTGCACCAGGAGGCGCGCCGCGTCCATCTCCGTCTTCATGTCCGCCATCATCCAGCGCAGGCCCTGGAACTCGCTGATGGGCTGGCCGAACGCGGTGCGCTCGCGCGAGTAGCGGATGGACTCCTCCAGGGCGCCCCGCCCCAGGCCCACCGCCAGCGCGCCGATGGTGATGCGGCCGCGGTCGAGGATCTTCATGGTGTCGATGAAGCCGTGGTCCACCTCGCCCACGCGGGCCGAGTCGGGAACCTCCACGTTCTCCATCACCAGCTCCGCCGTGTCCGACGAGCGCATGCCCAGCTTGCCGTGGATGGCGCGCTGGCTGAACCCCGGCATTCCCTTCTCCAGCAGGAAAGCCGTGACGCCCTTCTGCTTCTTGTCCGGGGACGACACCGCCAGCACCACGAAGACGTCGCCGACGGTGCCCTGGGTGATGAACATCTTGGTGCCGTTGAGCACCCAGTTGTTGCCCTTGCGCACCGCGGTCGTCTTCATGCCGGAGGCGTCCGAGCCGGAGCCGGGCTCCGTCAGGCCCCACGCGCCGAGGTACTCACCGGTGGCGAGCTTCGGCAGGAACTTCTTGCGCTGGGCGTCGGTGCCGAAGATGCGCAGGTGGCTGGTGCCCAGGCCGTTGTGGCTGGCCACCGTGAGCGCGAGCGAGCCGTCGTAGCGGGCGAGCTCCTCCACGGCGACCGCCACGGCGAGAGAGTCCATGGCCGCCCCGCCGTACTCCTCGGTGACCAGCATGCCCAGCACGCCCAGCTGGCCCAGCTCCCGGACGACCTCCATCGGGAACTTCTCGTCCTTGTCCCAGTCGCGGGCGTACGGCTTCACCCGGCGCTCGCAGAAGTCCCGGAGGGAGGATTGGAGGGCGCGGTGGCTTTCAGGAAGTTCGAAATCCATGGTGTCGGCAGGATCTATAGCAGAGCGCCCCAGCGCAGGCCGGGGGCTTGAGAAGGGAGCAGGTTTTCTACTCAGACGGGATAGACACCGTGCTTCTTCTCGGCACGGGGCTGGTGGCGCTGGGCGTACAGCCGATAACGCTGGGTCAGCTCCTGACGCAGGCTGTCACCGGGGACGATCTCGTCGATGATCAGCTCGCTGGCCAGCTTGTAGATGTCCACGTCGGCCTTGTACTCGTCGCGCAGCTTCTGGACGTAGGCCGGGCGGTCCGCCTCGGGCAGCTCCTGAATCTTGTTGTAGTAGACGGCGTTCACCGCCGCCTCCGGGCCCATGACGGCGATCATCGCCCCGGGCAGCGCCAGGGTGGCGTCCGGCGCGAAGCCGGGACCGCTCATGGCGTACAGGCCGGCGCCGTAGGCCTTGCGGACCACCACGCAGATCTTCGGGACGCTGGCCTCGGACACGGCGGAAATCATCTTCGCGCCGGCGCGGATGATGCCGGCCCGCTCCACCTTGGTGCCGATCATGAAGCCCGGCACGTCCGCCAGGTAGAGCAGCGGGATGTTGAATGCATCACACAGCCAGATGAAGCGCGCCGCCTTGTCCGCGCTGTCCACGAACAGCACGCCGCCCTTGTACTTGGGCTGGTTGGCGACGATGCCCACGGGCATGCCGTCGATGCGGGCGAGGCCGGTGATGAGCTCCTGCGCGAAGAGCTTCTTCACCTCGAACCAGCTGTCCTCGTCGATGAGCTCCTTGATGAGCGCATGCATGTCGAAGGGCTTGTTCTGGTCCGCGGGGACGATTTCGTCCACGCGCTTGCCACTGGCCAGGGGTGCAATCGCGGGGGCCACGGGCGCGCGCTGGCTGAAGTTCTCCGGGAAGAAGCCGATGTACTTCTTCGCCGCGGCGATGGCCTCCTGCTCCGTCTTCACCAGCACGTCGCCGACGCCGGAGATGGAGCAGTGCATCTTCGCGCCGCCCATCTCCTCGAGCGTCACCTTCTCGCCAATCACCATCTCCGCCATGCGGGGGCTGCCCAGGTACATGGAGGCGTTGCCATCCACCATGATGACCAGGTCGCAGAAGGCGGGGATGTACGCGCCGCCCGCGGCGGAGGGCCCGAAGAGCAGACACACCTGCGGCACGAAGCCGGACATGTGCACTTCGTTGTAGAAGATGCGGCCGGCGCCACGACGGCCGGGGAACATCTCCACCTGGTCGGTGATGCGCGCACCGGCGGAGTCCACCAGGTAGAAGAGCGGGCAGCGCAGCGAGCGGGCCGTCTCCTGGATGCGGAGGATCTTCTCCACCGTGCGGGCGCCCCAGCTTCCGGCCTTCACCGTGGAGTCGTTGGCCATGATGGCCACGGTGCGACCGGCGACCTTGCCCAGGCCGATGACGACGCCATCCGAGGGCAGCTCGGGGTCCAGGTTGTTGGCGAGCTTCGCGTCCTCCACGAAGGAGCCCTCATCCACCAGCAGGCGGATGCGCTCACGGGCGAACAGCTTGCCCGCCTCCGTGTTCTTCGCGTGGTACTTCTGCGCGCCACCCTTCTCCACCTGCGCGATCTTCTCCAGCAGCTTCGAGTCTTGGGACATGGCCCGGGCCACATAGCAGAAAGGTTTCCGCCTGGCTGCCTTCTCTCCGAGGGTGCGGCGCGTCGTGACGTCCAGCTTACGACGCAGTGTGTGAACGAGGGGGCTCGGGGGGTGCCACGGAAGCGCCCCCTGCCTACCTTGGAGCCTCAACGGGGGCGTACACGCGAGCGACACGCGCCTCCGCAATCATCTGGCCCAGGAGGGACGCATGTTCGCAGCGAAGAGAGGCAAGTGGATGGCGAAGGGGTTGGCCAAGAGCGACCTGTACCGCAAGTGGATGGCTCACAAGCTGATCGACGAGCTTCCCCGCGCCGCCAGGAACAGGTGGGACGACTTCGACCCGGACGACGTCCTGAATCTGGTGGGGTTGACCACCCGCAAGCCCGCGACGCTGGGCCTGGGGGGCCTGGGCGTCTTCATCCTCGGCGTGGCCGCGGGTGGCGTGGCGGCGCTGCTCCTCGCCCCGAAGACGGGCACGGAGCTGCGCACCACGGTGAAGGACCGGGCCATCGGCTACATGAACAAGCAGGGCGTCAACGTCGGCCCCGAGAAGACCGCCAGCGCCTGAGGCGCCCGGCCTTCCGGTCCATGACCTGACGGAAGTCCTCCGGGGGCGCGGTCTGGTTCATCCAGGCCGCCGCCCCCGGTGTGTTTCCGGGGGGCACCTTCAGTCCGGACTACCGGCCCTTGTAGACGGGCGCGCGCTTCTCCGCGAAGGCGCGCAGGCCCTCGAGCCGGTCCTCCGTCTTGAGGATCTCCTCGTACTTGCGCAGCTCCAGCGCGAGCGCGTCGTCCAGCTCCAGGCCGGTGCCCTCGTCGATGGCGTGCTTGGCCGTGCCCACGGCGAGCGGCGCGTTCTTCACCACCGACTCCGCCAGCCCGAAGGCCACCTCCAGCAGGTGCCCCTCCGGAGCGAGCCGGTTGACCATGCCGATGCTGAAGGCCTCGGCCGCGTTGACGCTGCGCGCGGTGAGGATGAGATCCTTCGCCCGGCCCACGCCGATGAGCCGGGACAGCCGCTGCGTCCCGCCACCGCCAGGGATGATGCCCAGCCGCGTCTCCGTCAGCCCCATTTCCGCGGCGGGAGCGGCGACGCGGAGGTCGCACGCCAGCGCCAGCTCGGTGCCGCCGCCAAAGGCCGCGCCGTTGACGGCGGCGATGAAGACACAGTCGCTCTTTTCAATCGCGCGGAAGGTGCGGCGCAGCCCGTCGAGGAAGGCGCGGACGTCGTCCTCGGCCATGGTGGCGCGCTCCTTGAGGTCCGCGCCCGCGCAGAAGGCCTTGTCGCCCGCGCCGGTGATGATGACGGCGCGCACCTGGCGGTTCGAGGACACGCGGGCGACCAGGTCGCCCAGCTCCTTCAGCATGGCCCGGCTGATGGCGTTGCGGCGGCCCTCGCCGTCGATGGTCCAGATCTCGATGGCACCCCGTGCGTCGACCTTGAATTCCGGCATGTGCGCTCCCCTCCCCGGGCCCGTCCGGCGGGCCGCCTGGGACGCGGCAGAGTGCGGCGGGAAGCCGGGTCTGGCAAGGCGGAAACGGTTAGCATTGGACGCATGTCCCTGCGCTTCGCGCCTCGTCGTCTCTACCGGTGGGCCCCCTGGCTGCCGTCCGCGCTCGCCCTGGTGGCCCTGCTTGCTCCCCTGCTGGCCCTGGCCCGGGGCGGCGGTGGCGAGCACTACACCCGTCCCTCCTCGCGCGACGATGGGGGCGGGGGCGACGGGGGCATCCCCCTCTGGCTCATCTACGAGCTGTTCTCGCTCGTCTTCCGCTACCCCAAGGTGATGCTGCCGCTGCTCGCCATCGGGTTCGGCATCTGGTGGTTCTACAAGCGAAACCTGCACCCGGACGCCACGACCCGGCGCGCCCTGGACCAGCGCGACGCGGACCGGCGCACGCAGGTGGGCCAACGGGACGTGCAGGGGTGGGTGAATGCCCTCAAGCTGAAGGACCCCGCCTTCGAGCTGCAAGCCGTGCTCGACAAGACGCGGTGGCTCTTCATGGAGCTGCAGAAGGCGTGGTTCCTGCGGGACATGACGCCGGTGCGGCCCTTCCTCTCGGACGCCACGTGGCAGCGCTTCAACGTGCAGCTCAAGCTCCTGGAGTCCCAGGGCGTGCGCGATGCGATTACCGACATCCAGGTGCTGGACCTCCAGCTCATCGGCCTCACGCAGAGTCAGTGGTTCGACAGCATCCAGCTTCGCGTCCAGGCGCGGATGCGCGACACGGACGTGCCCGCCTCGTTCACCGACGCGCAGGCCACGGACGCGGCGCGCAAGGCGCCCAACGAGTCCTTCACCGAGGTGTGGACCTTCGTGCGCAAGCCCGGCGTGCAGACGAAGCCAGGCGAGGACCTGTACCAGGGCAAGTGCCCCAACTGCGGCGCGCCGTTCGCCGGCGGCGCGGCGAACAAGTGCGAGTACTGCAACGCGGTGGTGAACTCCGGTAACTACGACTGGACGCTGTCGGAGATCACGCAGGGCGTGGAGCACGTGCGCTACCACAAGACGGTGGACGGCCTGCGCGAGGCGCGCGAGGCGGACCCCGCGCTCAACCTGGAGATTCTGGAGGACCGCGCGTCGCTGCTGTTCTGGAAGTGGATTGACTCGCAGAGCCGTGGGGACGCGAAGACCCTGTCGAAGGTGGCCAACACGGAGGCCGTGCAGCGGTTGGGCTCGGAGCTGGAGGACCTGCGCCGCAAGGGCCGGCGCCGTGTCTTCCTGGAGTGCGCGGTGGGCGCGGCGGATGTCACCTCCTTGCAGGTGAACCCTCAGGGGTACGACGTGGCGCACGTGGACGTGCGCTGGAGCGCGCGCATGGGCGTGGGCCCGCTGAATGAGAAGCCTCCGAGGCTTCCCACCGTGCCACAGCGCTTCGTCTTCTCGCTGGTGCGCAGGCACGGCGCACAGACGAACGCCGACAACGGCATGTCTACGGACCGCTGCCCCAACTGCAACGCGACGCTCACCGACAGCGCCGCCACTACGTGCGACTTCTGCAACACGCAGTTGGGCACCGGCGAGCGGGACTGGGTGCTCGCGTCCGCCCTGCCCTACGAGGCGTGGAACGTGGAGCAGGACCAGCGGTACCAGGCCAACGTGCTCCGCAAGGCCGTGGCCACCGAGAGAGACAGGGAGCGAGTGCCCTCCCCTGGCGCCGACGTCGTCATGGACGTGCAGGAGCGTCAGCGACTGCTCTACATGATGGCGGCCATCGCCGCGGCCGACGGCGAGGTGACGTCGAGTGAGCGCAAGCTGCTGAAGCTGTGTTCGGAGCGCTGGGGCGTGGAGTGGTCCAACGTGGAGATGGCGTTGGGTGCGGGCACGCAGCTCTTTGACCGGCTGGTGCCGCGCGGCTCTCCGGAGGCCGAGCTCATCCTCCGCAACATCGTGGAGATTGCGATGGTGGACGGCCGCATCGACCGCAAGGAGCGGCGGATGCTCGAGACGGCCGCTGCGCACCTGGGGTTGCAGGAGAAGCTGTCCTCCATGCTTGGCGAGTTGTAGGGCCGTTCAGCGGCCTTCGTCCTCCACCACTTCGTCAAGCGCTTCGTCCGTGGGGTAGCGCAGCAGGCTCCGGAGCCCGCTCCGGGGCCAGTACCCCACTGTGAATTGCTCGTCCCCTACCTGAACGCATGCGCCATCCGGAGGACTCGGATGGCTCATCAACCAGGCTTCCGCTGCTTCGCGCGTGGCGAACGATCGGAGGGGAGGCAGGTGCTCGTCGAGGTGCGCCAGGAAATGTGCGAACTCGCGTCCGCAGCCAGCCTCGTGGATGAAGTGCAGGGCCAGCGCGGCAGAGTGCAGTCCCTCGACGTCCGCAGATGATGAACCGAGCACGGCCCGCGCACGATCGAGCGCGTGCCATAGCTGCTCCTGCCCCTCTGTTCCGCTTGGCCTTCTCAAGGCCTCGACAGGAGGGACCCGGAACAATAGGGGTTGGCCACTTGAGCGGGCGTAGCCAAGGGAATACCGCTCACCCACTATCTGCAAAGCGCCTCGTGGTGGAGGCACGAAGTGCGTCTTCAGCCAGGCGTCGAACTCCGCCCGGCTGGAGAACGTTCCGAGAAATGGAAGTGAGGTGCCCCTGAAGGCCGCGAGGTAGTCCTCGAAGTTGTGCCCATGACCATCGAGCAGGAAATAGGAGGCGTGCAAGGCAGGCGCGAGGGCCTCCGCGACCTCTGGAAAGGCGCTGAGCAGTTCCTGGGCCTTGCGGAGGGCGCCCACGCGCCTGTCCAGGTCGTCACGATTCATGCTCACCTCCACCACACAGCGGCGCATCCATGCTGTCCGCCGAGGCCATCAGGGCCAGAGGGGCGAGTACGAGCAGCCCTGCTCCCGCGGAAACGACGACGAAGGCCACCCCTGCGATGACGACTCCGGTTCCCACGAGAAGTTCTGTTCGATGTTCTTTCAGCCACTCAACCGCACCATTCACCGCAGGAAACCGCAGCGCCCGGGCGCCCGTTGCCTCCACGCAGTCCGCGTAGGCGGGCCGGCAATTGTCACGGCAAATCTGATCATGCCTGGGGTGCCCACGTGGGATGTAGTTGTGAGGAGCCGGGAGCTTGCGCCGCATGCAGTTCCGGTGGCATTCGATCAGTTCCTGGTCACAGTCTCGACGGCGGCTACTGGCAAGGACGATGGGCCTTGAGGGCGCACTCCGACGGCCGTAGGTCGGCAGGCTCCGCAGCGCATCCTCGAACTCGGCTGCGGGTCGCCAGGAGTGAACTATCTGGCCATCGGCCCGTTCCTCGATGACCAGGGCCAGACTGGAGAGCTCCTCGGGCGCAGGCAGAAGTGCGGAACGGACACTGCTGCCACAGGAAAGCAGGACGCAGGCTTGAACCAGAAGCACGAGGCTGCGGAACCGAGGAGGCGGGCTCATTCGAAATGAGCCTACTCAGGAAGACCCAACGGCAGAGCCGCAAATCGAGGGCGGCTCGGAGACCTTTCCGGTGCCGCCCTCATTGTGTTCAACCCGTGAGTTGCGCGCTCAGGTCTGCGCGCTCTGTACGCGACGGGACGCCTTCTTCTCCCGCTCACCGAGCGCAGCCTGCAGGTACTTGCCGGCCAGCTTCCGGCCGATGAGCTCCTGGGCAATCTCCCCGGCCTCCACCAGCCGGTCCAGGTTGATGCCCGTCTCCACGCCCATGCCGTGCAGCATGAACACGGCGTCCTCGGTGGCCAGGTTGCCCGCCGCGCCCGGAGCGTAGGGGCACCCACCCAGTCCACCGATGCTCGCGTCGAACGTCGTCACGCCCGCGGACAGTCCCACCAGCGCATTCGCCAGCGCGGTGCCGCGCGTGTCGTGCATGTGCAGCGCGAGCTTCTCCACGGGGATGTGCTTCAGCAGCGCCTCGAGGATTCCCTCGGTCTGCCTCGGCGTCCCCACGCCAATCGTGTCCCCCAGGCTGAGCTGATACAGGCCCGCGTCCACGAGCTGGCGGCAGATGTCCACCACCCGCTCCACCGGGACATGTCCCTCATACGGGCAGCCCCACACGGTGGACAGGTAGCCGCGCACGCGCATGCCCGCCGCGAGCGCCGCCGCCGTCACCTCGCGCGCGCCCGCCAGGGCCTCGGCGATGCTCTTGTTGATGTTCTTCTTCGAGTGCGCCTCGGACGCGGAGATGAAGACCGCTGCCTCCTCCAGGCCCGCGTCCTTCGCGCGCTCCAGTCCCTTGAGGTTGGGCACGAGCGCGGAGAACACCACGCCCTCCCGCCGCCCCACGAGGCGCAGCAACTCCTCCGCGTCCGCGAGCTGCGGAATCCACTTGGGTGACACGAACGACGTCACCTCGATGCGCTTCTCGCCCGCGGAGACCAGCGCGTCGATGAGCCGCGCCTTGTCCCGCGTGGGCAGCGTGCGCAGCTCGTTCTGCAGGCCATCCCGGGGGCCGACCTCGTAGACGTCGACCCGCTTCGGGAGCTGGCCCAGCCAGCCTGTATGCGCTCGGGAATTCTGGTTCGGATCCACTGGACGAGCTCAGCGCTTTCGAAGCGCTGCTCCCACAATCAAATCGGTCGACCGCGATGTCGGTGGCCCACCGTCCAGCCCACCGTGCACCCAGGCCCTGGAAAACCCCGTGCTTTCCAACAGACGTGTCAGTTCCGCAAGGGGATAGTAGCGGATGGCATATGACGCGGTGAGACGCCGACCGGTCGGTAGGGTGAGCGTCCGCTGTCCCTCGTCCCTACCCGTAACCGCGTCGAACCGGCTCTGCTCTTCCAAGATGCTTCCGTCCGGCAGCGTCTGCTGGAACGCCGCCGCCGGTGACTCCACCAATCGCTCGTACGGCACCGTCTGGAACACCAGCCTCCCTCCCGGCCGCAGCACCCGCGCCACCTCGCGCAGGATGTGCACGTGCTCCTCATCCGTGAAGGCGAAGAGTGTCGAGTACCAGGCGTAGGCCCCGGCCACTGAAGCCTCCTGGAACGGCAGTGCCCGGAGGTCGCCCTGCACCGCGGGAAACCCCGGCCGCCGCATGGAAAGCGACAGCGCGTCTAATTCCAGACCGATGACGCGACCGGCCAGGGTGCCACTGGCATTGAGCCGCGCCGCGTGGCGGCCATGGCCGCAGCCCAGGTCCACCACCGGGGCGGGGCCCGGCACGTCCGCGAAGGCGTGAGCGAGGTACTCCACTTCCCGGGCCGTGACGGCCTCCGAGAGGAAGGGCAGCGTGCTGCGAAGGTAGAGCTCTCCGAAGAAGGACACGGGCGTGTGGCTCCTACCTCATTGGGAGTGAGGCCACCTGGAAAGGATACGGCGCCCTGTTCGCGCGCGGGGTTCCATGCCCCCTGCTCCCACTCCCTGGACGTTGGACACGGTGGCGGCATCAGACCCATTGCCCCGGACGGGCATTGCGCCTATGGGATGGACACGGTGCTGCCCTCCGGGGCATGGCGCCTCATCTCTCCGCGAGGACGCAGCATGTCGCAAGTGCCTCCCCCCTCCGACAAGGACTTCCCGCCCCCGTCGCTCGACGCGTGGCGCCGGCTCGTCGAGAAGGACCTGAAGGGCAAGCCCTTCACGTCCCTCCAATCGAGCCTGGAAGGTGGCCTGTCCCTCCAGCCGCTCTACACGCCCCAGGATGCTCCCGTCCCCACGGAGCCTCCGGGCGTGGCCCCCTATGTGCGCGGCACGCAGCCGCTCGGCCACACGGAGGGCGGCTGGACGGTGTGCCAGGAGTACGCCGGCCCCGATGTGTCCTCCACCGCCGAGGTGCTCCGCAATGATCTGGAGCGCGGCGGCCAGGGCGTCTGGCTGCTGCTGGATGCGCCGCACGGCATCGACGTGAAGGACGCGGACTCGCTGCGGCGGCTCCTCGCGCACGTCCCGCTGGAGCGCACGCCCGTGCACCTGGAGCCGGCGCGTGACGTGCTCGCTCCCGCGTCCCTCCTGCTCCAGGTCGCGGACGCGCTGCGTGTTCCGCGCAAGGCGCTGAGCGGCAGCCTGGGCATCGACCCCATCGGCGCCATGGCCCGCGCGGGCACGGCGAAGGTGGACGTGGCCGGGACGCTCGCGAAGGCCGCGCCGCTGGTGACGTCGCTGCTGAAGGAAGCGCCGGGCCTGCGCGCGCTGCTGGTGTCCTCGCGTGCCTGGGCGGACGCTGGCGCCACGCCCGTGCAGGAACTGGCATGGACCATCGCCACCGGCGTGGAGTACCTGCGCGAGCTGGAGCGCGCGGGCGTGTCCCCCGCGGACGCGGCGCGCTCGGTGCAGTTCGCGCTGTCGGTGGGCGGGCAGTTCTTCCCGGAGATTGCCCGGCTGCGCGCGGCGCGGCTGCTCTGGTCCAAGGTCGTCGCCGCCTCCGGTGGTCCGCCCGAGACCCAGGCGATGTCGCTGCACGCGCGCACCGCCACCGGCACCAAGGCGAAGCGCGACCCGTGGGTGAACATCCTGCGCGCCACCGCGGAGTCCTTCGCCGCCGTCGTCGCGGGCGCGGACAGCGTGAGCACCTCTCCCTTCGACGAGCCCCTGGGCACGCCGGACGAGCAGAGCCGGCGGATTGCGCGCAACACGCAGCTCATCCTGCGCGACGAGTCCAGCCTCAACCGCGTCGCGGACCCCGCCGGCGGCAGCTACTACCTGGAACAGCTCACCGGCGAAGTGGCCCGTGCGGCGTGGACGGAGCTGCAGCGCATCGAGTCCCTGGGCGGCATGACGCGCGCGCTCGTCGAGGGTGACGTGGCCCGCGTGCTCGCCGAGACAGTCGCGGCGCGCGACAAGGCCGTGCGCAGCCGGCGACTGCCCATGGTGGGCGTCAGCGAATTCCCCCATCTGAGCGAGGCCCCCGTCCAGCGCGAGCCGCATCCCACGCCCGTGAAGGCCGAAGGCGGCTTCGCGCCGCTGCGTCCCGTTCGCATGGCCGAGGCGTTCGAGTCGCTGCGCGACGCCAGCGACCGGCACCTCGCCCTGTACGGCATGCGCCCGCGCGCCTTCCTGGCGAGCCTGGGCACGGTGGCGGAGCACACCACGCGCTCGATGTGGACCACCAACGCGCTGGCCGTGGGTGGCATCGAGACCGACGAGCACCGCGACTTCACGGACGCGGCCCACGCCGCGGAGGCGTTCGCGAAGACGGGCACCCTGCTCGCGGTCATCTCCGGCCCGGACACGTTGTACCCGGACCAGGTACCCGCGCTCACCCAGGCCCTCAAGGCCCGGGGCGCGCGCACCGTCGTCGTGGCGGGCCGTCCCGGTGACCACGAGGCCGCCTTCCGCGCGGCCGGCGTGGACTTCTTCATCTACGCGGGAGCGGACCTGTTCCAGCTCCTGAAGACGCTGCACCAGCAGCTCGGAGTGGTGGCCTGATGCGCTCCAACGTTCCGGACTTCTCCCGCGTCGCCTTCGACGCCCCAGAGACGCAGCCCGCCCCCGCCGTGCGCGACACGCAGCGCAGCCACGCGAGCGACGCCACCCGCGCCGCCGAGCGCTGGGACACACCCGAGGGCATCCCCGTCAAGCCCGTCTACGCCCCGGAGGATTTGGAGGGCGTGGCGCACCTGGGCTCGCTGCCCGGCCTGCCGCCCTTCGTGCGCGGCCCGTACGCCACGATGTACGTGCAGCAGCCGTGGACGGTGCGCCAGTACGCCGGGTTCTCCACCGCCGAGGCCTCCAACGCCTTCTACCGCCGCAACCTCGCGGCCGGTCAGAAGGGCCTGTCCATCGCGTTCGACCTCGCCACGCACCGGGGCTACGACAGCGACCACCCGCGCGTCTCCGGCGACGTGGGCATGGCGGGCGTGGCCATCGACTCCATCAAGGACATGCGCATCCTGTTCGACCGGATTCCGCTCGACCAGATGTCCGTGTCCATGACGATGAACGGCGCCGTCCTCCCCGTGCTCGCGCTCTACGTCGTGGCGGCCGAGGAACAGGGCGTGCGCCCCGAGCAACTCAGCGGGACCATCCAGAACGACATCCTCAAGGAGTTCATGGTCCGCAACACGTACATCTATCCGCCCGGTCCCTCGATGCGCATCATCGGGGACATCTTCCGCTTCACGGCGGAGCGGATGCCGCGCTTCAACAGCATCAGCATCAGCGGCTACCACATGCAGGAGGCCGGCGCGTCCCAGGACCTGGAGCTGGGCTACACGCTCGCAGACGGTGTGGAGTACGTGCGCGCGGGACTCGCCGCCGGCCTGGACGTGGACGCGTTCGCGCCCCGCCTGTCGTTCTTCTGGGCCATCGGGATGAACTTCTTCATGGAGGTGGCCAAGCTGCGCGCGGCCCGCCTCCTGTGGGCCCGGCTCCTCAAGGACTTCAAGCCCAAGAGCGACAAGAGCCTGGCGCTGCGCACGCACTGCCAGACGTCTGGCTGGAGCCTCACCGCGCAGGACGTCTACAACAACGTCGTGCGCACCTGCGTGGAGGCCATGGCCGCCACCCAGGGCCACACGCAGAGCCTCCACACCAACTCGCTGGACGAGGCGATTGCCCTGCCCACCGACTTCAGCGCGCGCATCGCTCGCAACACCCAGTTGTACCTGCAACTGGAAAGCGGAACGACGCGCGTCATCGACCCGTGGGGCGGCAGCTACTACGTGGAGCGCCTCACCCACGAGCTGGCGCACAAGGCCTGGGCGCACATCCAGGAAGTGGAAGCGCTGGGCGGCATGACGAAGGCGATTGAAGCCGGCCTGCCCAAGCTGCGCATCGAAGAGGCCGCGGCGCGCACGCAAGCGCGCATCGACTCCGGGCGCCAGGCCATCATCGGCGTGAACAAGTACCCGCCCGAGCGTGAGGACCGCATCGACATCCTCAAGGTGGACAACTCCGCGGTGCGCGAGTCCCAGGTGGCCCGCCTGCGCGAGCTGCGCGCCGAGCGCAACGCGGACGACGTCCGCCGCCGCCTGGACGCGCTCACCGAGGCGGGCCGGCGCAACGAGGGCAACCTCCTGGCGCTCGCCATCGACGCGGCGCGCGCCAAGGCCACCGTGGGAGAAATCAGCGACGCGCTCGAGAAGGTCTACGGGCGCTACGAGGCCACCGTGCGAACCATCTCCGGGGTGTACTCGGCCGAGGCAGGCTCCGCGAGCGGCATCGCCGAGGCGCGGGCGAAGGCGGATGCCTTCCTGGCGCGCTTCGGCCGCCGGCCTCGCATCCTCATCGCGAAGATGGGGCAGGACGGGCATGACCGCGGCCAGAAGGTCATCGCCACCGCCTTCGCAGACCTGGGCTTCGACGTGGACATCGGTCCCCTCTTCCAGACGCCCGACGAGTCCGCGCGCCAGGCGGTGGAGAACGACGTCCACATCGTGGGCGCCAGCTCGCTCGCCGCGGGACATCTCACGCTGGTGCCGGAGCTGAAGCAGGCCCTGGCGAAGCTGGGTCGCGAGGACATCATGGTGGTGGTGGGCGGCGTGATTCCGCCCCAGGACTACGATGCGCTGCGCGCCGCGGGCGCCGCCGCCATCTTCGGCCCTGGCACCGTCATCGCGAAGGCGGCCCTGGAGCTGCTCGACAAGCTCGCCGCCGAGCTGGAGGCGGCGTGAAGCTGCTGCCCGCGGCCACCTACGTGGACGGCGTCCGCGCCGGAGACCGCGCCGTGCTCGCGCGCGCCATCACCCTGGTGGAGAGCGAGCACCCGCGTCACGCGGCGCTCGCGCAGGAGGTGCTCACGCACCTGCTGCCCCACACGGGGAACAGCCAGCGCGTGGGCATCAGCGGCGTGCCGGGCGCGGGCAAGAGCACCTTCATCGACGCGCTGGGCATGCACCTCGTGGGCAAGGGCCACCGCGTGGCGGTGCTCGCCATCGACCCGTCGAGCAGCATCTCCGGCGGCAGCATCCTGGGTGACAAGACGCGCATGGCCCGCCTGTCGCGCGAGAGCGCGGCGTACATCCGCCCCAGCCCGTCCAGCGGGACGCTCGGCGGTGTGGCGCGCAAGACTCGCGAGACGCTCCTGCTGTGCGAGGCCGCGGGCTTCGACGTGGTGCTGGTGGAGACGGTGGGCGTGGGCCAGTCGGAGACGGTGGTCTCCGAGTTGGTCGACTTCTACCTGGTGCTGATGCTCGCGGGCGCGGGCGACGAATTACAGGGCATCAAGCGCGGCATCCTCGAAGTCGCGGACATGGTCGCCATCAACAAGGCGGACGGCGACAACGCGCCCCGCGCCGAGCGGGCCCGCGCCGAGTACCGCGCCGCCCTGCACCTCATGCGGCCGGGCGCGGAGCCGGTCGTCACCACGTGCAGCGCGCTGGAGGGCACCGGCATCGAGAAGCTGTGGGACTCCGTCGTGGAGCGCGTCTCCCGGCGCGTCGCGTCGGGTGAGTTGGCGCGCCGCCGCCAGGAGCAGCAGGTGGGCTGGATGTGGGCCATGGTGCAGGACGGCCTGCGGGCGGCCCTGCGGGCGCACCCCGAGGTGTCCGCCCTCGTGCCCTCGCTGGAAACAGATGTGCGCGAAGGCCGTGCGACGCCGACCTCCGCCGCACTGCGGGTGCTAGGCGCCTTCCTGCCACGAATGCCGGCCTGACGGCCCGCGTCGTACGGCGAGCACGCGCAACTTCAATCGCTTGCCGGTCCCGCACCGCACTTTTAGTGTACGCGCGTGCGACACGCCCAGCCGACCACGCCGACCCCTCCGCAGCCCTACAAGCCCAGCCACCACGTCCGCATCGTCACGGCCGCCAGCCTGTTCGACGGCCATGACGCGGCCATCAACGTCATGCGCCGCCTCATGCAGGCGTCGGGTGCCGAGGTCATCCACCTGGGCCACAACCGCTCCGTGGCGGAGATCGTCGACTGCGCCATCCAGGAGGACGCCCAGGGCATCGCCATCACCTCCTACCAGGGCGGGCACGTCGAGTTCTTCAAGTACATGATCGACCTGCTCCGTCAGCGCGGCGCGAACATCAAGGTGTTCGGCGGCGGTGGCGGCACCATCCTCCCCACGGAGATCGACGAGCTCCACAAGTACGGCGTCACGCGCATCTACTCGCCGGACGACGGCCGGGCCATGGGCCTGCAGGGGATGATCGACGACCTCATCTCCAAGTGCGACTTCGAGAAGCGCCCCGCGGACTTCCAGCCGCTGGTGGCCCGGCCCCTGCCCCGCCAGCCGGACCGCATCGCGTCGCTCATCACCATCGCGGAGAACTTCGCGGACGCGGGTGAGGAGCTGCGCAAGGCCATGGCGGAGGCCCACGTGGACGCCCCCCGGGTGCCCGTGCTCGGCATCACCGGCACCGGCGGCGCGGGCAAGTCCAGCCTCGTGGACGAGCTGGTGCGCCGCTTCCTGGCGGACTTCCCGGACAAGACGCTCGCCGTGCTCTCCGTGGACCCGTCCAAGCGCAAGTCCGGCGGCGCGCTCCTGGGTGACCGCATCCGCATGAACGCCATCGACAACTCGCGCGTGTACATGCGCTCGATGGCCACGCGGCAGAGCAACCTCGCCCTTTCGCGGCACGTGGCCCACTCCATCGAGGTCTGCAAGGCGGCGGGCTTCGACCTCATCATCGTGGAGACGTCCGGCATCGGGCAGTCGGACACCGAAATCACCGAGCACTCGGACGTGTCGCTCTACGTGATGACGGCCGAGTACGGCGCGGCGACGCAGCTCGAGAAGATCGACATGCTCGACTTCGCGGACGTCATCGCCATCAACAAGTTCGACAAGCGAGGCTCGTTGGACGCGCTGCGCGACGTGCGCAAGCAGTGGAAGCGCAACCACATCGCCTTCAACGTGTCCGACGACGCGGTGCCCGTGCACGGCACCATTGCCTCGCAGTTCAACGACCCGGGCATGAATCAGCTCTACCGCGCCATCATGGACGCGGTGGTGAAGAAGACCGGCGCGCCGCTCCAGTCCCACTTCGCACTCACGCCCGGCATGAGCGAGAAGAAGTGGATCATCCCGCCCGAGCGCACCCGCTACCTCGCGGAGATCGTCGAGGCCTGCGAGTCCTACGACGGCTTCGTGCGCGCGCAGGCCGCCATCGCCCGGCGCATGTACCAGCTCCACGGCACCATCCAGGCCCTGCGCGCCAACGTGGGCAAGAAGCACCTGGAGATCGTCGAGCCGAAGGACGCCTCCGACGTGGTGCAGGTGACGGAGCGCGTGGAGGGCGAGCCCGCGTACCTGAGCGAACTGGTGGCGCTGTACCAGGACCTGGAGGGCCGCCTGCACCCGGACTGCCGACGCCTGCTGGCGGAGTGGCCGGCGACGAAGCGGCGCTACGCGGCGGCGAAGTACCAGTACCAGGTGCGCGACAAGGTCATCGAGCTGGACCTGTACACCGAGTCCCTCTCGCACCTGCGCATCCCGAAGATTGCCCTGCCCCGCTACGAGGACTGGGGTGACATCCTCACGTGGCTGCTGCGGGAGAACGCGCCGGGCGCCTTCCCGTTCACCTCGGGCGTCTTCCCGCTCAAGCGCGAGGGCGAGGACCCCGCGCGCATGTTCGCGGGCGAGGGCGGCCCGGAGCGCACCAACAAGCGCTTCCACTACGTGTCGCGCGGCCTGCCGGCGAAGCGCCTGTCCACCGCGTTCGACTCGGTGACGCTGTACGGCGAGGACCCGGACCACCGGCCGGACATCTACGGCAAGGTGGGCAACTCGGGCGTGTCGATTGCGAACGTGGACGACGCGAAGAAGCTCTACTCGGGCTTCGACCTGGCGGACCCGTCCACGTCGGTGTCGATGACCATCAACGGCCCGGCGCCCATGCTGTTGGGCTTCTTCCTCAACGCCGCCGTGGACCAGCAGTGCGAGAAGTGGATTCGCGAGCAGGGCCAGGTGGACGCGGTGGAGAAGAAGATCGACGCGATCTACCGCGAGCGCGGCGTGCCCCGCCCGCGCTACCAGGGCGAGTTGCCCGCGGGCAATGACGGGCTGGGCCTGCTGCTCCTGGGCGTGTCCGGCGACGAGGTGTTGCCGAAGGACGTCTACGAGAAGATCCGCGCGAAGACGCTCCAGCAGGTGCGCGGCACGGTGCAGGCGGACATCCTCAAGGAGGACCAGGCGCAGAACACCTGCATCTTCTCCACCGAGTTCGCCCTGCGCGTCATGGGCGACATCCAGCAGTACTTCATCGACCAGAAGGTGCGGAACTTCTACTCGGTGAGCATCTCCGGCTACCACATCGCGGAGGCCGGGGCGAACCCCATCTCCCAGCTCGCCTTCACGCTGGCCAACGGCTTCACCTTCGTCGAGTACTACCTTTCGCGAGGGATGCACATCGACGACTTCGCGCCCAACCTGTCGTTCTTCTTCTCCAACGGCATGGACCCCGAGTACGCGGTGCTCGGGCGCGTGGCGCGGCGCATCTGGGCCAAGGCCATCCGGGACAAGTACGGCGGCAATGACCGCTCGCAGAAGCTGAAGTACCACATCCAGACGTCCGGCCGTTCGCTGCACGCGCAGGAGATCGCGTTCAACGACATCCGCACCACGCTGCAGGCGCTGCTGGCACTGAATGACAACTGCAACTCCCTGCACACCAACGCGTATGACGAGGCGATTACCACGCCCACCGAGGAGAGCGTGCGGCGGGCCCTCGCCATCCAGTTGGTCATCAACAAGGAGTTCGGCCTGTCGAAGAACGAGAACCCCAACCAGGGTGCGTTCATCATCGAAGAGCTGACGGACCTGGTGGAGGCGGCGGTGCTGGCGGAGTTCCGCGCCATCTCCGAGCGCGGCGGCGTGCTGGGTGCCATGGAGCGCATGTACCAGCGCTCGAAGATTCAAGAGGAGTCGCTCTACTACGAGACGCTGAAGCACGACGGGACGCTGCCCATCGTCGGGGTGAACACCTTCCTGGACCCGAAGGGCTCGCCCACCATCACCCCTCCGGAGGTGATTCGCGCGACGAAGGAGGAGAAGGACTACTCCATCACCGCGCGTGACGCGTTCTGGAAGCGCAACGCGGCGACGGCGCCCCAGGCGCTGGAGGCCGTGCGCCGCGCCGCGCTGGACAACGGCAACGTGTTCGCCGCGCTGATGGACGCGTGCAAGGTGTGCACGCTGGGTCAGCTCTCCCGCGCGTTGTACGAGGTGGGCGGCCAGTACCGGCGCAACATGTAGCGCGCCGGACCGTGGCGGGGCGGAGGGGTGTTCCCGTCCCCTCCCCTCGCAAGGCCCGCGGCGTTGATGCCGTTGCGCAGCGCCGCAGCACCAGCTTCGCACGCAGGCGGCACCACGGCCTGGCTCGGCGTCAGCTTGGAGCGCTGACGCCGCACCGTCTCTTTCAGCGCTTCGGCGCCAGCTTCGCGCGCAGGCGCCGTACTGCCTCGTCCAGCACCGCGTCCGTCTTGCAGAAGGCGAAGCGCGCCATGCCCTGGCCCAGGTGGCGGTGCTCGGGGCTGTAGAAGACGCTCGGCGGAATGCCGGCCACGCCGACCTCGGACACGAGGTGGCGGCAGAAGGCGATGTCATCCGCGAAGCCGTACTTCGCGATGTCCGCGAGGATGAAGTAGCTGCCCTGCGGCGCGAAGGCCGTCAGCCCCGCCTCGCGCAGGCCGCCGAGCAGCCGCTCCCGCTTCGCCGCGTACGTCGCCGCCAGCTCCGCGTAGTACGCGTCCGGCAGCCGCAGCGCCGCCGCCATGGCCGCCTGCAGCGGCGATGCCGTGGCGAACGTCACGAACTGGTGTGCCCGCTGCACGGCATCCCGCAGCGGCGGCGGCGCGATGACCCAGCCCACCTTCCACCCGGTGAGGCTGAACGTCTTGCCTCCGCTGCTTACCGTGACGGTGCGCTCAGCGAGCCCCGGTAGCGTGGCCGGGCGCAGGTGCTTCGCCGGCGCGAAGACGATGTGCTCGTACACCTCGTCCGAGAGGATCTTCGTGTCGTGCTCGGCGCACAGCCCGCCGAGGAACTCGAACTCCTCGCGGGTGAACACCTTCCCGGTGGGGTTGTGCGGCGAGTTGAGGATGAGCAGCCGCGTGCGCGGGCTGAAGGCGGCGCGCACCTCGTCCCGGTCGAACCACCACTCCGCGTGGGACGCGTCCGGCGGGCGCAGCGGCACGTAGCGCGCGGTGGCACCCACGAAGGTGATGTTGGCGTCGTACGAGTCGTAGAACGGCTCGAAGGCCACCACCTCGTCGCCCGGGTCCACCAGGCCCAGCATCACGTCGAGGATGGCCTCGGTGGCGCCGCTCGTCACCGTCACCATGGTGTCCGGGTCCACCTGCTGGCCGTAGAAGCGCGCGGCGTGCTCGGCGATGGCGACGCGGAGGTCCTTCGCGCCCATGCCCATGGCGTACTGATTCACGCCGTCGCGGATGGCCTTCTGCGCGGCCTCCTTGACGGCGTCCGGCCCGTCGAAGTCCGGAAACCCCTGCCCCAGGTTGACGGCGCCGTGCTTCGCGGCCAGCGCACTGAACTCGGAGAAGACGGTGGTGCCGAAGCGGGTGACTCGCTGCGCGAACGCGGGCCGGGACATGGAAGGAGGCTCCTCATGGCCGGGCCCTGATGGGGGTTTGGGTGCGACGCGGGGGCCGGCCGGCTCTCAGGGCCGTACGATAGCGTCCACGGGGACGGAACGCGCGGCCCTCTCGCCTTCACGCTGGCGGGCGGCGCGGCAAAGGCCCAGGGCCAGCCCCGCCACCACCATCACCAGGGGGACCGCGCACACCAGGTCCGTGGCGTAGTGGAAGCGCCCGGCCAGGGTGGCGATGACGAGGCCGATGCCCGGCCCCAGCATGATCCAGAACAGCGGCCGGTGGAACCGCCACGCGTAGAAGAGCACCAGCAGCGTGGTGCCGGTGTGGCCCGAGGGGAAGCAGTCCCGGGCGTACCTCGGCGCGCGCATCAGCGAGTCCAGCACCGGCGTCAGCATCGCGCCCTGCAGCGGCCCGTCGAACGAGCCGATGAGGAAGTAGCGCGGCCCCACCGCGGGCACCAGCGCGTACGCCGCGTAGTTGAACAGGAACAACATCCCCAGCCCGGTGAGGTACTCGCTGAAGTCCGAGGAGACGCCGCGCGCCCGCCGGTACAGCGCCACGCCCAGCACCAGCGGCCAGACGAAGTGGCCGTAGTAGCAGATGAGGAGGATGTCGTTGAGCCACGGCGGGACGCGGTGCGCCAGCTCCACCGCCGCCTGGAAGCCGAACAGTTTCTGGTCGGCGGCGACCAGCTGCGCGTCCTTCAGGATGGGGTTGAGCGTGTCCACCACCGGCGACAGCCAGCCGTGCGTCAGCACCGCCACCGGCAACAGCCACCAGTCCGCCGCCGTGGTGAGCCACCGCTGCTTCGGAAAGGAGGCCTCCAGCGTGCGGAGCACCAGCGGGCCGGCGGCCATGAGGGCGAACAGACCGGCGTTTCGCAGCGCGCCCGGCGCCCAGCGCCCCGGGCCCATGAGCACCAGCGCGCCCAGTGAGCAGGCGACCAGGACGACGAGGTCGACCGAGGTGAGGTGCACCTGCACCTCGCGGTCGTGATTCCGCGCGAGCAGGCCGCGACGATGATGGGAGGTTCCGGAGCTCACGCCGACTTCCGCTCCCCCGGCGACTCATTGCCGACGCCAGGCATCCCGAGCTCGAGGCTCCGCACGAGGGCACCCTCCCCCACCGCGGCGGTCTTCCGCGCCTTCCACCGCTCCAGCAAGGCGAGCATCGCGGGGAAGAAGACCGTGGTCCCCAGGAAGGTGCACACGACCCCGAGCAGCGCAATCTGTCCGATGCTGCGCAGCCCCTGGTGGTTGGCGATGAGCAGCGCTCCGTAGCCCGCCGCGTTCGACAGCGTGGCCACCACGGCCGCCAGCCCCGTGTGCCGCACCACCTTGCCGAGCGAGCCGGGCCCCTCTTCCTCGTACCGGTGGAACAGGTGCACCGAGTTGTCCACGGCGATGGCAAGCAGGTTCGGCAGCACCACCGCGTTGATGAAGTTGAGCTGCACGTCGAAGAGGTACATGCCGCCCGCCAGGCACGTCATGCCCAGGAACAGCGGCCCGGTGACGAGCAGCGCGCGCTTGAAGCTGCGAAGGCTGAGCAGGATGACGAAGAACACCACGCCGGCCGCGGACCAGAGGATGAGCGGACCGTCCCCGCGAACCAGCGCGAAGATGCGCGCGGCGATGCGGTTGCTGTCCAGCACCGCCATGTCGATGCCGCGCGCCTTCGTGCCCTCCACCACCTGGTCGATCTGCGCCGCCCAGCGCTTCAGGTCGTCCGTGTCGTAGTTGGACACCGAGGGGAACAGCAGCAGGAACGTGCCCTTGCCGTCCGTGGCCTCGAAGCGGCGGCGGACCTCCACCGGCAGCGAGTCCAGCCCGTACGGCTTCGACTCCAGCATCTGCGTGAAGTCCTTCAGCCGCACATCCTCGCGCGCCGACTCGGGAAGCCCGTGGAGCAGCGTGCGGATGCCGGCGATCTCCGCCTCGCGGCGCTGCAGGTCATGCGGCACCAGGTCGTTGAGGGACGTGGTGCGCAGGAACACGGAGTCCGCGCCATTCTTGCGCTTCACCTCCGCGATGATGGCCTCCACCTGCGCGGCCTGCTTCACGTCGTCCACCAGGAAGATGGCCGGGTTGAGCGGCTGGCCGAGCTGCTCGGTGACGTGGTCGTCCAGACGCGAGGCCGGCGAGTCACCCTTCAGCTTGCGCATGTCCGTCTCGAAGCCCAGCTTCGGAGCAATGGCCACGGAGAAGCCCGCGAAGGCCACCACCGCCAGGGCGATGCCCGCGATGACCGACGTGGGCCAGCGCTTCCACTCGCGCTCCGGCTTCGCCGCCATCGGAGCCACCGCCGAGGCGGCCGCGGCAGGCGCATCCGTCGACGCCACGGCCACCGGCGCGTCCTTGCGCGCGGGGCGCAGCCGCTCCGCGATGGCCAGCAGCGAGGGGCCCATGGCGTACGCCGCCAGCACCGCCAGCAGCACGCCCATGCCGGCCAGCAGGCCGAACTGGTTGAAGGCGTGGAACTGCGCCAGCAGCAGCACGAAGAACGCCGCCGCGTTGGTCAGCGCCGAGGTGACGGCCCCGCTGAAGGTGCCGCCCACCGCCGCCGTCAGCGCCTCACGCGCGGAGAGGTGCTCGCGCTCCTCCCAGTACCGCATGCACAGGTGCACGCCGTACTCGATGCCCAGGCCGATGAGGATGGCGACGAGGAAGCCCGTCACCACATTGAGGTGGCCGATGAAGACCTGCGCGAAGCCGAACGTGAGCAGGATGCCCACCACCACGGGAAGGCCCACCACGGCCAGCGCGGCGATGCGCCGGGTAGCCAGCAGGATGAGGCCCACGGCAATCAGGGCGGAGAGGATGCCGGCGCGCGACAAGTCACTGCGCATCACCGCGTCCTCTTCGATGCGGTTCTGGAAGTTGCCCGTCGCCTCCAGCTTCACCGCGGGGTAGCGCTCCGCCGCGAGCGTGCGGCCAGTGCCCATGGCCAGCTCCACGAAGCGCCGCGCGAAGTCCAGGTCCCCCGCCGTCCCCGACGGCTTGAGCATCAGGTAGACCTCGGTGCCGTCCGCGTTCGCCAGGTACTCCTTCATGGGCGCGTTGGGCGTGTACTTCTTGGAGATCTCCTCGAAGTCCGCGGGCGGAGGCGTGGCTCCCAGGTCGATGTAGAAGGGGTTGGCCTGCTGGCGCTCGTAGCGCACCCGGGCCTCGAGGTCCTTGCGCAGCTCCGCCAGTTTCTCGGCCGGAAGCAGCAGCAGACCGTGTCGGCGGAAGAAGTCCACGTCATAGCTGTGCTCGACGTAGCGGACCTCCGGGAGCGCCTCCAAACGGCCCTTCAGCTCCGCCGCGTAGGCCCTCAGCCGCTCGGGGGTGTCCCCCTTCGCCAGGACCACGAGGTACCCGTCCCCGCCCGCCTTCTGTGACACGCGTGTCAGGTCTTGGACTTCGCGGGCGCCCTGGGGGAGCAGCTCCACGAACGACCCCCGGAACTCCAACCGCGACGCCAGCGCCATACCGCCGACGGCCAGGAGCGCGAAGACGAGCAGCACCTGCCACGGACGGGACACGGCCGCCTGGATGAATCCCTCGAACCACCGCTGTCGCAGCGACCTGGCCACCGTCACTCCTCGATGAAGGCCGGGGAAAGCAAATTCCCAGCCAGTCAATAGCCCCCGCAAACAACAGGCCTGGACGAAGTCTTCCAGGCCTCCGGAGGCCCTCCGGCGGGCGTGCAGCCATCTTCACACGGTGGTTTCCAGTATCCACTGGACAACGCTCGTGTCGCGGCGGCGTGCCATCAAAGTCACGGTGCTGTCAAGCCATGGGTCCGGTAAGGAGCCCTTGCACGAGACCCGAGCAACAGTCCGCGCCTTGACACTGCCGCTAACCCTCTTTATTCACGGCCCCGCGTCCCCCGTGGGAGGTCGCTGGACGCAGATTTCCGATGTCGGAACGAGCCCTGCATGGGCTGGCGGCCGGAGATCCGCAGTCCCCCCAAGAGGATCCACCCTCCCGACGCAGCTTCAAGAAAGACCACCCATGAGCGACGTCTTCGACAAGTGCAGTAACTGGAAGGACTACCGCATCGCGAAGGCCACGGGCCTCTACCCGTACTTCCGAGCCATCGAAGCGTCGCACGGCGCCACCGAGGTCGAGATCGAGGGACGGCGGGTCGTCATGGTGGGGTCCAACAACTACCTGGGCCTCTCCGCGGATCCGCGCGTGAAGGAAGCCGCCATCAAGGCGGTGGAGAAGTTTGGCACCACGTGCTCCGGCTCGCGCCTGCTCAACGGCACGCTGGCGCTGCACGAGGAGCTGGAGGCGAAGCTGGCGAAGTTCCTCAACCGCGAGGCCGCCATCGTCATCTCCACCGGCTTCCAGACGAACCTGGCGCTGGCGTCCATCCTCGGCCGGCACGACATCGTCTTCAGCGACCGGCAGAACCACGCGTCGCTGGTGGACGGCATCCGCCTGTCCTTCGCCACCGAGCGCAAGTTCCGCCACAACGACATGGACCACCTGGAGCAGCTGCTGGCCCAGGCGGAGCCCAACGCGGGCAAGATCATCGTCACCGACGGCGTCTTCTCCATGGAGGGCGACATCTGCAACCTGCCCCGCATCGTGGAGCTGGCGAAGCACTACAACGCCCGCGTGATGACGGATGACGCCCACTCCATGGGCGTGCTGGGCGACAAGGGCCGCGGCACCTCCGAGTACTTCGGCCTGGAGAAGGAGACGGACCTCGTGATGGGGACGTTCTCCAAGAGCTTCGCGTCGCTGGGCGGCGTGCTCGCGGGCCCCTTCGAGGTCATCAACTACATCCGCCACAAGGCGCGCTCGGTCATCTTCTCCGCGTCCATGACGCCGGCCTCCATCGCCGCGGCGCTCAAGGCGCTGGAGATCATCGAGGCCGAGCCGCAGCGCCGCGAGCGGCTGCTGGACATCGCGGAGAAGATGCACAACGGCTTCCGCGCCATGGGCTTCGACACGGGCGTGTCGGTGACGCCGGTGGTGCCGGTGCACATCGGCGACCAGGTGAAGTGCTTCCGCTTCTGGCGCGCGCTGCACGAGGCGGGCGTCTTCGCCAACCCGGTGATTCCGCCGGCGGTGGAGGCGGGCCACGCGCTCATCCGCACCTCGTACATGGCCACGCACACGGACGCGCAGCTGGACCGCGTGCTGGACACCTTCGAGACCATCGGCCGCAAGCTGAACGTGATTCCGGAGACGCGCCCCACGGTGTACGAGCCGGTGAAGATCGCCCGGCCGGGCACCCGCGTGCTGCACAACAAGGCCAGCGAGACGTGGGCGGCCGGCTCCGCGGGCCTGCTCGCGGACAAGGGCGGCCTCACGCTGGAGCAGCTGTCGCGCATGTCCTCGCGCGAGGTGGCCGGCAAGCTCTTCGACGCGGTGGAGCAGCTCACCTGGCGCGCCGCCAACCTGCAGCCGGATGACCTGCGCAAGCTGGGCAACGCCCCCATGAAGCTGTGGGAGAAGCGGGGCGAGCTGCCGGGCCTCCTGCTGGAGAAGGGCGCTCACTTCTTCATGCGCAACGGCACCAACGGCACGCAGTCCGAAGACAGGAACTAGAGCACCCATGGCCCTCCCCGCCGAGCCTTCTTCGCCCGCGACTCCTTCGCTCCCGCCCCTGCCCTCGGACGTGCAGGTGACTCCCGTGCGTGGCTCGGCGGAGAAGATGCAGTTCATCCGCTTCCCCTACGGCATCTACAAGAGCGACCCGAACTGGGTGATGCCGCTGGAGATGGAGCGCAAGGACTTCCTGGACCCGAAGAAGAACCCCTTCTTCCAGTACGGCGAGGTGGAGCTGTTCCTCGCGCGGCGCGGCAGCGAGTTGGTGGGCCGCATCGCCGCCATCCGCAACCCGCGCCACATGGAGGTCCACGGCACGAAGGAGGGCTTCTTCGGCCTCTTCGAGTGTGTGAATGACGCGGGCATCACCCGGGCGCTGCTGGACGCGGCGGCGGCGTGGCTGCGCGAGCGGGGCATGAACGCCATGCTCGGGCCGGCCAACGTCTCGTCCAACCAGGACTGGGGCCTGCTGATTGAAGGCTTCGACACGCCCCCGGCCATCATGATGCCGCACAACCCGCCCTACTACGCGGCGCTGCTGGAGGCGTGCGGCCTCACCAAGGCGAAGGACCTGTACGCCTTCGAGCTGTCCTCCTCCGCGCAGCCTCCGGAGAAGGTGGTGCGCATCGCCGAGAAGCTCCGCGTGCGCGAGGGCGTCACCGTGCGCCCGGTGAACATGAAGGACATGGACGCGGAGGTGAAGCGCATCCGCGACATCTACAACTCCGCCTGGGAGAAGAACTGGGGCTTCGTCCCCTTCACCGACGCCGAGTTCGACCACCTGGCCAAGGACCTGAAGGCCATCGTCCGGCCGGAGCTGGCGCTGATGGCCGAGGTGAAGGGCGAGCCGGTGGCCTTCGCGCTCACCGTCCCCGACGCGAACCAGGCCATCAAGGCGGCCGGCGGGCGGCTCACGCACTTCGGCCTGCCCATCGGCCTGGCGAAGCTGCTGCTGGCCTCGCGGCGCATCAACCGGCTGCGCCTCATCATCCTCGGCATCAAGGAGGGCTACCGGCGCCGCGGCCTGGACGCCATCCTGTACCTGGACACGCTGCGCACGGCGAAGCAGCTGGGCTACGTGGGTGGGGAGATCTCCTGGACTCTGGAGGACAACCACCTCGTCAACCGCGCCATCGAGTCCATGGGCGCCCAGCGCTCGAAGACGTATCGCGTCTATCAGCGCGCGCTGTAATCCCTCACGGAGTCCCGCCTTGCACTTCCTGCTCACCGGTGGCACCGGCTTCATCGGCCAGCGGCTCGCGCGCCGCATCATCGAGCGGGGGGACACCCTCACCGCGCTGGTGCGGCCCAGCTCGAAGCGAGGCCCCCTGGAGGCCATGGGCGCCCGCTTCGCCATGGGCGACCTGACCACGGGCGAGGGCCTCGTGGAGGCGGTGCGCGACGTCGACTGCGTGCTGCACCTCGCGGGCGTCACCAAGGCCCGTGCGCCCGCCAGCTACTTCGAGGGCAACGCCAACGGCACCCGCCGCGTGGTGGAGGCCATGGCCGCCCTGCCCCGCCCTCCCCGGCTCGTCTACTGCTCGTCCCTGGCCGCCGCCGGCCCGTCCACCCCGGACCGCCCGCGGCGCGAGGAGGACGCTCCGGCGCCCGTCTCCATCTACGGCCGCAGCAAGCTGGGCGGCGAGGAGGCGGTACGCGAGTACGTGGACCGCGTGCCCTGTGTCATCGTCCGGCCGCCGATTGTCTACGGGCCGGGCGACACCGAGTTCATCCCCTCCATGTTGCCCATGGCGCGCAAGGGCCTGGCCATCAAGAGCGGCTTCGGGCCCAAGCGCTACTCGCTCATCCACGTGGATGACCTGTGCACCGCGCTGCTGGCGGCCGCCGAGCGTGGCCCCACGATGGCCAGGGACGACCTGGCGCGTGGTGTCTACACCGTGTCCGACGGCCGCGAGTACACGTGGGAGGACGTCTGCGGGGCGCTGGCCGGGGCCCTGGGGCGTGGCCGGCCCACGGTGGTGCCGGTGCCGGACGTCATCGGCTACCTGATTGGCCTGGGCTCGGAGCTCATGGCCCGGCTGAAGGGCACCGTGCCCATCCTCAACCGGGACAAGGTCCGGGAGATGACGTGCCCCGCGTGGACGTGCACCACCGAGCGCGCGCGCAGCGAGCTGGGCTTCGCGCCCAGCATCCCCCTGGCACAGGGCATGGCGGGCACCCTGGCCACGTACCAGCTGGCCAGCGGGCTCTAAAAGCCCCACCGCTGAACGAACGAAGGCCGGGGCCCCTCCTGGGAGGGACACCCGGCCTCGGCTTGCTTCCCCTTCGACTCGCGGGCTAGTTCGCGCCGCCCTTGGCGGACTTGCCGGCGTTCTCCTTCTCCAACTGCGCCCGCTTGCTCTTCAGGGTGGTGAGCAGGCCGTCGAAGCCCTTGTCGGTGAGCAGCTTGCGGAACTGGCCCTTGTACGTGTCCACGAGCGACACCTCGTCGGTGATGACGTCGTAGATGCGCCACTCCTTCTTCGCGTCGGGGCGGTAGAGCCGGTACTCGATGGGGATGTTGTCCTTCTTCAGCGTGAGGATGGTGTGGACCGTCCCCTCGTTGCCCTGGACATCCTCCTTCACGTACTTCACCTCCGCCTTGGCCTGGCCAATGGCCTTCTGGGCGTAGGAGGCGCGCAGGAGGCCCGTCATCGTCTCGGTGAACTCCTTGCGCTGCGGGGGCGTGAGCGACGTCCACGTCTTGTCGCCCAGCGCACGCTTCGCCAGCTCCTCGAAGTCGACGAACTTCTCGACGACGGTGGCGAGCGAGTCGACGGTGGCGCCAGGCGCGTTGGCGGCCTTCTGCACGTCTGCATTCCCGGATTTGACGACCGAGAGCGGGCCGGCAGGCGCGGCGGCAAGCAGGGTGGCGGCGAGCAGGGATGCAATCATGTGTTTTTCGGCTCCGTGGTGGAGGACGCTAGAAAGGACAGCTGCACGGGCCGGGTTATTCACCCGGTGCGGGCGGTGTCCCGGTGACGCGGTTCAGGGCGGCCATGCCGAGCCGGACGTCATGCCAGCTCTTCGACTTGTCGCCGGAGGCCTGGGCGTAGGCGGTGAATGCATCCACCAGGTCCCGCGTCTCACCCGTGCCCAGGTCGAACGCGGCGAAGGCGGCCGTCACCCAGCGGCGGGCGCTCTTCTCCGCATCGCCGAAGGCCTTCGCGCGGGCCCAGGCGGCCACCAACTCGCCGTGCACCTTCGTCACCTCGAGGCGGATGCCGGCGTGGATCTGCTTCTCCTGGGCGCGCAGCTTGTCCAGCTCCGCTTTCGCCTGCTCGAGCTGCGCGTCCTTGATGGGGATGTCGAAGGTGCCGCGCATCACCAGGCCCAGTCCCACGGTGCGCTCGTTGTACGCGTCATACGCGAAGGGGTTGCGCTGGCGCGTGGCGCTGGTGGTGAAGCGGACGTCGTAGAAGCCCGCGAGCCCCAGGTCCGGGAAGTAGCTGCGCTCGCGGATGAAGACCTCCGACTCGCGCGCGATGATGCCCGCGGCGATGGCGGTGATTTCCGGACGGTACTGCTCGGCGAGCTGGAGCGCGCGCTCCAGCGAGGGCGGCTCCACTGCCTCGTCGAGCGCGAGGTCCTCTTCCACCACCGCCACCGGCGCGCCTTCGGGCGCATTGGCCAGCAGGCGGATGGCGGCCAGCGCGAGCTCGCGGCCCTGCCGCGCCTCCGCCTTGCGCGCCTCCACGAGCTGCCGGAAGAAGCGGACCTTGTACGTGTCCACCTGGGACACCTGCGACGACTCCTCCTTCAGCAGCGCGTCGATGCGCTCGGCGGCGTCCTCCAGCCGCTTCGACACGTCATCAATCTGCTGCAGGCCGGAGCGCGCGAGCTGGTAGCCGAAGTACGCCTGCGCGGCCTGGAAGCCCGCCTCGTCGCGGGCGCGCTCGCGCAGCGCCTCGCCCACCACGGGCCCCTGGGAGCCCGCCTTCTGCAGCGCGCCCAGCTTGCCGAAGGTGAAGATCGGCAGCACCGCGTTGCCCGTGGAGAAGGCCGTCAAGCCCACGCGACCGAAGTTGAGGTCGCCTTCGAAGGATGCCTCGGTGGTGGGCGGTCCGCCCAGGCCATCATTGCGGGCCTCGGGCACGGGGCCACCCACGCCCAGGGTGATCTCGAACTTGGGGAACCAGGCCCACTTCGCCTGCTGGTAGAGCGCCTGGAACTTGCGCAGCTCCGCGGTGGCCTCCTCCACCCGCGAGTCCGTGGCCCGCGCCTTCTCCACCAACTGCGCCAGCGTCAGCGGCGCCCGACCGGCGGCGGCCCCTTGCGAGTCGGGAGCCTCGCTCACGGCCTCGGTGGCCTGCTGCGCCTCCTGCCCGGGCTCACGCACCGGCGCGGGTGACACGGTCTTCGTGCCCGAAGGGATGGCCGTCGGAGAGTCCACCGTGTTCGGGGCAATCGTGGGAGGTCCGGGTGGCAGGTTGGGAGTCCCGGTGCTCGTCCTGGGCGAGGGAATGTTGCCGCCCGTGGTCTCCGAGCCCGGCGAGGGCGTGGCGGAGGTACCCGTTCCAGGAGTCGTCCCGGGAGTCGTCGTCCCAGAGGTGCCCGTCCCGGAGGTCCCCGTCCCGGAGGTGCCAGGAGTCGAGGTCGTGCCCGTGCCGGGGGTGGAAGACGGACTGCCTCCCGGTCCCGTCTGCCCGGGGGTGAGCTGTGCCGCCGAGAGTCCGGCCGCCAGCACCAGCGCCACTGTCACGCCTCGATCCAGGTGTCTGCGCATTGCTCCCGCCTCGTGCGGGCCCCATATCCGAGTTACCCGCGACGGCGCAGCATCTTCGTTCCACGAGGCGCCGTCACCGACCATGTTCGTCCCATTTCCACCGTCCGGCGCCCCTCGGAAGCCCTGCCCTGGCGGCGCGGTGGCCGTCCTGCCGGGGGGCGAATCCGCGGGCTCGCGTAGCGCCGCTGACACTCGGGCGAGAAAATGAGTTGGTTGGACGTGACGTATGCAGCAGATTGCGACCGTTCCCGAGTCGGGCCGAAGGGCCCGCATACCGAGGACCCCCACACATGGCCTATACCGATCGCGTCAAGCAGATCCTGTCCTGGTACACGTCCGACAGCCCCGGCACGTTGACCAACCTGGCCCGCCTCATGAACACCGGCACGCTCGCCGGGACGGGCAAGTTCGTCATCCTCCCGGTGGATCAGGGCTTCGAGCACGGTCCCGCGCGCTCGTTCGGTCCGAACCCCGCCGGCTATGACCCCGAGTACCACGCGCAGCTCGCCATCGACTCGGGCTGCAACGCGTACGCGGCGCCGCTGGGCTTCCTGGAGGCCATCGCCGGCAAGTTCGCGGGCGAGATTCCCCTCCTCCTCAAGCTCAACAACTCCGACTCGCTGGCCAAGGTCCCCAACCCGATGTCCGCGGTGACGGCCTCGGTGAAGGACGCCGTCCGTCTGGGCTGCGTCGCGGTGGGCTACACGATCTATCCGGGCTCCGGCGCACGCAACGAGCAGTACGAGGCGCTCCGCGAGATCATCGCCGAGGGCAAGTCCTACGGCCTGCCCACCGTCGTCTGGGCCTACCCCCGCGGCAACATGTCCAAGGAGGGTGAGACGGGCATCGACGTGATTGCATACGCGGCGCAGATCAGCGCCCAGCTCGGCGCGCACATCATCAAGGTGAAGCCGCCGCAGGACCACCTCGAGCAGCCCGAGGCGAAGAAGGCCTTCGAGAAGGCCGGCATCTCCACCAAGACGATGGCCGACCGCGTGCGCGAGGTGGTGCGCTCCGCGTTCAACGGCAAGCGCATCGTCATCTTCTCGGGCGGCGAGGCCAAGGACACCCCGGCCCTGCTGGAGGAGATCAAGCAGATCAACGCGGGCGGCGGCTTCGGCTCCATCATGGGCCGCAACGCCTTCCAGCGTCCGCACGGCGAGTCCGTGAAGCTGCTCAAGGACGTGATGAACATCTTCGCCGGCAAGGCGTAGGCCTCACGCGGGCTCACCGCGCTGGAGGTCCGAAGGCCCGTCAGGTCTCCCCTGGCGGGCCTTTCTCATTCGGCCCCAGCCGGGGTGCCACGACGCGCACGAGCCCGATAGCGAGCCACGGTGTTGCGCCGGAAAACAAAAAGGCCCGCCTGGTTTCCCGGGCGGGCCTTTTCATTTCAGAGTGGAGCTAATCGGGATCGAACCGATGACCTCTTGAATGCCATTCAAGCGCTCTCCCAGCTGAGCTATAGCCCCGTCTTTTGCTGCTGGGCCGCTGTGGGAAGCGGCCCGACGTCGAAAGTGGGTGCCTTCTACCGCTTCTTCCCGCCGTTGGCCACAATTGTTTGTGGCTTCGTGGCGTTTTTTCCACCCTTCAACCGCTCAGCGACTTCATCTCCTTCCCGGAGGATGTCGGTCAACTCGCGGGTGTGGGCCTCGGCCGCCTGCTCGGCGGCTTCCACGGCCTTGAGGACGGACGCGAAGCCGGCGGGCAGCTCCAGCCTGCCCTTCTGCACCTGGCGCCAGACGACCTCGCCCAGCTCCTTCAGCGCGCGCTCCTTCTGATCCTTCAGCACGGTGGTCTTCGCGTTGGCGCGAGCCAGGTCCGTGTTGCGCTCCACCGCTTCGCGAAGCTGGGCCAGCCGGGCCTGGGCCGCCTGGAACGCCTCGTTGATCTGCTTCACCACCTCGGACTGCTTCGGGTCGGCCGCCACGTGGTCACCCCTTGAGAATTCCAACAGTTGCGTAGCGTGTGGGCTCGCGGGCTGTCAACTGCGCGCCGCCTTGCGAAGGCGCGCCGCGAAGAAGCCGCCTCCGGGCACGCGCGGGGGCAGCGCCTTGAGGTACGGCCCCTGGGCCGCCAGCGCCGCCCGTTCCGCTCCCAGCACGTCTCCCACCGGCTCCAGCGTGAAGTCCGGGTGCTTCGCCAGGAAGGCCTCCACCACCGACTCGTCCTCCTCCGGCATCACCGAGCAGGTGGCGTAGACGATGAGCGCCCCGGGCTTCGCCTGCGCGGCGATTTCATCCAGGAGGCCGGACTGGGTGGTCTGGTACTTGGAGATCTCCGCCGCGGTGAGCTTCCACTTCTGGTCCGGCTCGCGCGCCAGCGAGCCCGTGCCGCTGCACGGCGCGTCGATGAGCAACACGTCCGCGTCCGACAGCGGCAGGGGGTGCGGGAAGGCGACCTGGCGCAGCGAGAGTCGGCTCACCCGCTCGCGCGCCTCGGCCAGCCGGCGCCGCGAGCGGTCTCCCGCCAGCACGCGGCCAGAAGGGCCCACGAAGTCCGCCAGCGCCAGCGTCTTACCGCCCGCCCCCGCGCACACGTCCGCGACGGTGAGTCCCGCCAGCGAGCCGCCCACGGGCCGGCACAGTTCGGAGATGAGCTGGCTGCCCACGTCCTGGACCTGGAGCTTCCCGGTCTTCATCACCTTCGTCTCGAAGATGCGGTGGCTGGCGTCCACCACGCGCACCGCGTCCGGGGCCGCCGCCACGGGCTCCGCGACGACGCCCTCCTCCGCCAGCGCCGCCAGCACCGCGTCGCGCGTGCCGGGAGGCCGCACGCGGAAGTGCAGCGCGGGCTCCTCGTCCAGCGAGGACAGCAGCCCCTCCAGCACGTCCGCCGGGTACACCTCCGCCAGTCGCACCACGAACCAGGTGGGGAACGAGTAACGCACCGCCAGCCACTCCGCCGATGAGTCCGGCAGCGGAGCTTCCGGCAGCGGGGACTCGACCACTTCCTGGAGCAGGTCGTCCTTGATGGTGCGGGGGCGCACGGGGCCGGGCAGCCGCACCTCGGGGCCGATGCGCTTCCAGCCCTCGCCGCAGAAGATGCGCCGCCAGAGGGCGTAGCGCACCACCGCCTGGTCCTCCGTCAGCCCCACCTTGCCCATGCTGTGGCCGAGCAGGCGCGCCGCCAGGTCCAAGAGCCGCTGGTGCCGGGACAACTCGCGCACGGCGAAGGCCGTGAAGCGCCGCTCCTGCCCACCGAGGCCATCCGCTTCGCGCAGGGCCTCCGCGAGCGCGGCCTTCAGCGGCTCGCCCCGGAGCACCTTGATGTGCGCCTGGATGGCCGCGGTGGCGGCGCTGCGCGACGGACGCCCGAGGCGGGCCGCGTCCAGCGGTGTCGAAGGCCACACGGAATCCACGAAGGAGCGCCTCTAACCTTTCAGCGCCAGGGTGATGGCGAGGCACCCCTCGCGGGAGTGGACCTCGGGCGCCTGACTGGCCCCCACGAAGAAGTACCGGGGCGCGGTGTGCCGCTCGCCAGCCACCTCCAGGTCCCCCTCCACGAGCAGCACGCCCTCGCTGCCCTTCGCGCCCGGTCGCCAGGTGAAGGCGCCGCCGGCCGCCACGCGCATCCAGGCCGCGTCCGCCTCCGGGCCCGTCGCCGCCGTGCGGACCCCGGGCCCGGCTTCCGTCCAGGCGCCTTCCGAAGCAGGAGCCCCGGCGGTGGCCACCTGCTCCGCCTGGCGCCGCAGGGCGAGGAAGCGCTCCACCAGGGTGACGATGTCGTCCAGTTGGAAGGGCTTCACCAGCACCGCGTCCGGCTGGTGGGGACGCAGCGTCCGGGAGACCTCGTCGGGAGCGGCGGCGCTGACGATGGCCACCGCCTGCTGACCGCGCCGGGCGGCCTCCAGCACCGTCCGCCCGCCCTGCTCGTGGCCGGCGATGCGCAGGTCGGTGATGACCAGGTCGAACCGCTCCGCGCGCAGCGCCTCCAGCGCCTCGGTCTCGGTCCCGACCTCACGCACCTCGGCCAGCTCGGCGATGATCTCGCCCATGCCTTCCCGGAGGCTCGCGTCGTCCTCGACCAGCAGCACCTTCATTGCGGGGAGCCTCCGCCAGGCCTGACAGCTGCCGGTCCTACTCGGACCCGGGCCGGGCCGGCATGGTCACCCCCGCCGGTCCGCCCTTTCGGATTATGGCCCTCCCCGGACTCGAACCGGGACGCGGGGTCAGCCGCAGCGGATTTTGAGTCCGCCTCGTCTACCAATTTCGACAGAGGGCCGCTTGTTGCAGGAACGACCAGACGTATACCGCGACCCGCGTCCTTGTGCATCCGAAGATTGCGGTGCCGCACGCACATCGCTAAGAGGGGCCCCGCATGTACAACCTTCTCATTTCCCTCGCCGTGGGGATTGTCGTCGCGCTCCTGGTGAAGCTCGCGGGCTTCTCCCTCTGGGCCGGCCTCGTTCCCGGGATCATCGCCCTCATCGGCACCTTCGTCCTGCTCGCCCGCCGGGTGGCCGGCCGAATCCAGGCCCTGATGACGGTGGTCCAACAGGACCTCCAGTCGCAGCCCACCAGCCAGAAGGATGCACAGGGGCGGGTGGACCGGGCGGTGAAGACGCTCGAGCAGGGGCTCGTCTACGACAAGTGGCAGTTCCTCGTCGGCCCGGAGATCCACGCCCAGATCGGCATGCTGAAGTACATGGTGAAGGACCTGGACGGGGCCAAGGCGCACTTCGACAAGGCCAGCGCGCGCAACTACATGGCCAAGGCCATGCAGGGCGCCCTGTACTACCAGCGCAAGGACTTCCCGGCGATGAAGGCCTCCTTCGAGGCCGCCGTGAAGAGCGGCAAGAAGGAGTCCATCGTCTGGGCCGTGTACGCCTGGTGCCTCCTGCAGAACAAGGAGAAGGACGACGCGCTCCGCGTGCTCGCGCGCGGCGTGGAGGAGAACCCCAAGGACGAGAAGCTCAAGGGGAGCCTCGCGCAGCTGCAGAACGACAAGCGCCTGAAGATGAAGCCCTATGAGCCCATGTGGTGGCAGTTCGGGCTCGAGGCCCCTCCGATGATGCCCCCCATGGGTGGCGGCCGTCGGATGCAGTTCAATACGCGACGCTGATCGCCCTGCGCGGGGCGGGCGACCGTCCGCCCGCGTACGGCAATTCCTACCGGGCCCTTCAAGACGATGCTGGAACGTCTTCCGACCCGTTAAAACGGGGCGACGGAGAGGGCACGCAACCACCTGAAATCACTGTGACGAGCCTGTAATGGCGCGGGGCATGCTGCTTGCTCCAGGGCCGTGCGCGCGCTGGCGGGAAGTGGGCCCGCGGCGCGGCGGCATACGGGCTTGGCAGCCGGAGGTCTCGGGTGAAGGTTGCGGGAGTCGGCGGGTGCTTGCAGGACCGGGTGGCGGCGGATGCGCGTGGGGCGCTGGGGCGTTGGGAGCACTCGGACGGGCGTGGCACCCGAGACTTTCGGCCTGCCATTTCGCAGCAGGCGAGCGAAGCGGAGTGGTGCATGGAACGGCGTGGCCGTACCTCGGGGCGCTCTCTCCTCCTCATCATCGAGGACGACGCGGGAGTTCGTGAAAGCCTCATGGACCTGCTCGCCGCCCGCTTCGACGTGCTCGCGGCGCAGGATGCGGACGCGGGCCTGGAGCTGGCGCGTGAGCACCGACCGGACCTCGTCCTCCTGGACCGCTTCCTTCCCAGCGGCGACGGGCTGATGGTGTTGGAGGCACTCCAGCGCGACGCGCGCACGGAGGCCGTGCCGGTCATCTTCCTCACCGGCGACGCGGACGAGGCGACGCTGGAGCGGTGTCTGGAAATGGGCGCGGTGGACTTCATCCACAAGCCGGCGAGCGCGCGTGAGTTGCTGGCGCGCATCGACCGGGCGCTGCGCCAGAGCGAACAGCAGCGGCGGCTTCAAATCCTCGCGCAGACGGACGCGCTCACCGGGCTGGCCAACTTCCGCGCGCTGACGGTGCGGCTGGAGGAGGAGTTCCGCCGGGCGCACCGCTACCAGTATTCGCTGAGCGTGGTGGTCATCGACCTGGACCACCTGAAGGCCATCAACGACGGCATGGGGCACGACGTGGGCAACCGCGCCATCTTCGCGCTGGCGTCGCAGCTCAAGGGCAACCTGCGCGAGTCCGACTTCGCGGCCCGCTTCGGCGGCGACGAGTTCGTGGCGCTGCTGCCGCACCAGACGGCGCTGGAGGCGGCCGTGTTCGCCGAGCGCATCCGCGCCGGGCTGCGCACCGTGGGCGTGCAGAAGAGCGACGGCCGCCCTGCCCCCTTCGGGCTGAGCGTGAGCGTGGGCATCGCCGACCATACGTTGGAAGGGCCGAAGGAGGATCCGGACGCGCTGATGAAGGCGGCGGACGCGGCCCTCTACGAGGCGAAGCGTGAGGGGCGGGATCGGGTGGTGGTGTTCGGCCGGCCGGTGATCTCCCCGCCGGTGCAGCGGCACTGAAAGAGCAGCTCGGGCGAGGCAGGCAACGGCGGGGCAGCGAGGGGCGAGGCTATGCAGGGCAACAGGCTGGCGAGCGGTTCGAGGGTGGCAATCGTCGGAGGCGGCATCGCCGGCGCGGGGCTGGCGGCCTCGCTCCTCTTCAACGGGCGGGCGCGCGGGCTGACGCTGGACGTGCGGGTGTACGCAGGCGGGACGGCGGAGCGCACGGCGCCCCCGGCGGTGCTCACTCCGGAGTGCCGCTCACGCCTGGCGGCCCTGGGCTGCCGCATCCCCACCGAGTGGCGCGCGCACGAACTGCGCGGCGTGGAAATCATCGCCGAGGGCCGCCGTGAGCTGCTCCCCGCGGCCTCGGGTGGGCTGTGGGTGGTGGACGGCTGGCCACAGGGACAGGGCGGGCTGGAGCAGGTGCGGGACGTGATGGCCACGGCGGCGAGCGCCCAGGGCGCGCGCTTCGTCTCGCGCCACGTGGAGAAGGTGGAGCGGCAGGCTCCGGCGCCGGACGCGCCCGCGTCGGTGCGGGGCGCGGGGCCGCTGGTGGTGCGCGCGCAGGGCAGCGGAGACCGCTTCCACGCGGTGGCGCTGGCCACGGGCGCGGGGCCGCTGATGGGGGACGCGTTCTTCAAGGGCTTCCGCCCGGCGCCCACGGTGGCGGCGGTGCAGGCGCGGCTGCGGCACGCGTCGCCCCGCCTGGAGCTGGCGCCGCTGGCACGGCTGTGGATTGCGCCGCTGCCCACGGTGGACGCGCTGTTCCTGCTGCCCGGGGCGAGCTCGGTGTACGCGCTGGCCTTCGGCCCCGCGGTGACGCCAGCGGACCTGTGCCAGGTGCTGATGATGGCGGCGCGGGACGGGCTGGTGGAGGAAGGCTTCGAGCTGGCGGCGCTGGAGACGACGCGGCTGCCCTACGGGCCGGGCCGGACGCTGGTGGCGCCGGGCCAGGTGGTGGTGGGCCCCGCGGCCTTCGGCCACCCGCTGCAGGTGGGCCTGTCGGAGACGCTGGCCTCGTGCAGCCGCGCGGCGGTGGCGCTGCTGGACGGCGGGCTGGACGCGTCCGCGCTGGAGCGCCGGTACGTGCGCGAGGGACTGGGCGAGCTGATGGAGGACGCGGCGGCGGGCGCGCGCTCCATCACCTGGCTGCGCCGCGCGGGACGGCGGGCGCCGGCGGCCTTCATCGCGGCGAAGGGCCGGCGCGGCATGGGCGGGGTGTACGGCGGCGGAGTGCTGGGGATGAGCGCGCCCACGCCCACGGCCCTGCTGGGCGCGGCGCGCTGGGCGGGCCTGCGCGAGGTGGTGGGCTCGTGGATGCGCACGACGATGGAGCCGGTGCCCACCGTGGTGCCCGAGCTGGAGCCCGACCTCTACTACGTGGTGGACGACGACCCGGACGCGCGCGAGGCGCTGACCGCGCTCCTGGAGAGCACCGGCGCGAAGGTGGTGTCGTTCGCGGATGAACTGGCGCTGTTCTGCGCGGTGGCGCGGCGGCCGCCCACGGCGATTCTGCTGGATGTGGTGCTGCACTGGGTGGACGGCCTGCGGCTCGCGGAGGGGCTGAAGCAGCACCCGCTCACGCGCAACACGCGGGTGGTGGTGATGAGCGGGCTCAACCGGCCGCACGTGCGCCAGCGGGCACTGGACGCGGGGGCCGAGGCCTTCCTGCCCAAGCCCGTGGACCCCGAGCGGCTGCTGCGCCTGCTCACCGGCCACGTGCCGATGGAGCCGGATGCCCGGCCCACGGTGAGCGAGGAGGCCCTGGGCTCGGACCGCTACGCGTCCTGACTACGCCGTGACTTCGCGCAGTGAGCGGCGAAGGTTCAGCGAGCCGGCCATGAGGGCGACGCCCCGGACGAGGATGCCGATGCCCACCATGGTGCCCACCAGCCACACGGCGGAGATGGGCCACTGGGACATGACCACGACGCCGAGGAAGACGGAGACGGCGCCGTAGAAGAAGTCCCAGCCCCACCGGGGGTAGCGGTCCACGACAGAGGTGATGGCGTGGAAGAGGCCGCTGGCGAAGAAGTAGCCGGCGAGCAGGAGCGTCAGCGCGGCCAGCCCCGCGCCGGGGTACACGAGGACGAACAGTCCCACCACGATGGAGAGGACGCCGCCCAGCAGGTAGAGCACGAACGGCCCACCGGACTTGCGGACGCGGAATGCGGAGACGATCTCCGCGACGCCCTCGATGGCCAGCATCGCCCCGAAGAAGATGGCGGTGACCAGACTGGTGAGGAAGGCGGTACCCAGAGCGACGATGCCGAGGGCCGTCAGTAGGAGGCCGAGGATGAAGGGGCCACCCCAGATGGACGAGGTGACCTTCGGCCTGTCGGTTGGGGCCGACTCCTGATTGCGCTCGATGGTGATAGCCATGACGTCCGCTCCCGCGTTGTGAGCACCCTGGCGGCCAGGAGGCCGGGAGGCCGTCCAGTGGCGGCACGTCGGCGCCCGGGGGCCGGGGCTCGTCCAACCGCGAACATGGGAGCGCGGGACGGTGGGGACAATGCGCGCCCTTCCCGCTCCGTTGCTCCCCTGCCCTACCCCGGAAGGCCTCGGTTCTCGCGAGAGCGTTCGAGCAGGGACTCGTATGGCGGCTGCACGAACACCGCTCCGGGCTCCTTGCGGAACCACGTGAGCTGGCGCTTGGCGTAGCGGCGCGTCTCCTGCGCCGTGTCGTGGATGGCCTCCGCCACGGTCATCCGCCCTTCCACCACCGCACGCGCCTGCACGTAGCCCACGCTGCGCATGGGGGCCGCGTCGGCGTAGCCCCGCGCCATCAGCTCGCGCGTCTCCTCCACGAGCCCTCCGGAGAACATCGCCTCCGTGCGCGCGTTGATGCGCTCGTAGAGCGCCTCTCGCGGCGGGTCCAGCACGTAGAGCCGGAAGGGATACCGGTCCGCGGAGAATGCATGTGCCCTGCGGAACTCCGACGCGGGCACGCCCGTCTGCGCGTGGATCTCCAGCGCGCGGACCACACGGACCAGGTCCTGAGGGGGCAGCTTCGCCGCAGTCTCCGGGTCCACCACCGCCAGTCGGCGATGCACGGCCTCGCGACCCTCGGCGGCGGCCAGTGCTTCCAGCTCCGCTCTCAATTCCGGCAGCGCCCCGGGCGCGTCCACCACGCCGTGCAGCAGCACGCGCAGGTACAGCCCCGTGCCGCCCACGACGAACACGGGCCTTCCCCGCCCGGCAATCTCGGAGATGACCGCATCCGCGCGCCGCTGGTACTCGGCGGCGGAGAAGGACTCCAGCGGATCCACCACGGACAACACGTGGTGCGGCACCGAGGCCAGCTCTTCGGCCGAGGGCTTCGCGGTGCCGATGTCGAAGTGCCGGTACACCTGCTGCGAGTCGGCGCTGACAACCTCTCCGCCCGCCCGGCGTGCCAGCTCGATGGCGAGCGCCGTCTTCCCAGACGCGGTGGGGCCGGCAATCACCGTCAGCAGCGGCCTGCCCTCCACGCCCTCACCCATGACTCGCCGCCTCCAGCGCGCCACGGACCACCGCCGTAGCAGACTCATTCCGCGCGAACACCAGCCGCACCGGGGCCACTTCCGACAGCAGTCTTCCCGCCGAGGCCAACAGTCCGCCCCGCCCGGCCGCGGTGGCCTCGGGCAACAGCGCATTGAGCAGCAACATGCGCCCTACTTCACCCGCCGGCTGCGACTCCCACCGCGAGCCCGTGTCCCAGGCCAGCGTGCCCACCGCCTTCAACATGGCCTCCACTGGGACACCTGTGTTCCAGGGCGTCCCCGCAACCCGCCACGCAGCGCGCCCTGTCCCCAGCTCCGGCCACACGGCCACCAGCTCATCGGAGAGCAATTCCCCACCCGTCTCCGTCCACAGAGCCCCCAGGGTGCTCTTCCCCGCCCCCGAGTGACCCACGAACAACGCGGCCCGCCCCATGTGTGCCACGGCCACGCCATGCACCAGCAGGCCCCCGCGCCGGGCGAGCGCCCCCGCGAGCATCACCTTCAGCACCGTCTCCACGGGAAAGCGTCCCTGCCCCACCACCGTAGCGCGCAGGCCATCCGCTGCGAGCGTCGCGGAGTAGTCCTCGCCCTCCAACTGCAGCGAGCCCTCCGGAGCGCGCTGAACCCGGGGAAGCTCCCGGGTGGCGGGCGCGGGCCTCACCACCTCGGGCGAGATCACCTCCAGCCGGGCCACCGCGCCGCCTTCTTCCACGGAGACGAGGAACCGGGAGAACAGCCGCCGCAGCGAGCCGCGAAGGCCCGCGTCAGCCACCTCCACCGCCACCGTCCACCCAGCGATGCGCAGGTGCACGCCGGTGGACCGTGGAGCGTCGTCAGGACTGCCGGAGCCATCGGGACCGGGCAGGCCGGTTCCCGAGGTACTCAGGGCGTGCACTCCGATTCGCCCGGGATGTTGCACTGGGAGATCTGCGCCAGCGCCACGAAGGGTTGCTCCCAGAGGATTGCGGGCGCCTCGTACTTCGGGCGCGCCTCGGTGGCAGGGGCCTGCGAGGCGTTCATGTCAGGGTTCCGGGCCGTCATGGAGGAAGGCTCTTTTCTCACGGGAAGGGTACCGGGAAAGCGCAGATGCGGCCATCTTCCGAGCCCACGTGCAGGCGGCTCACGGTGGTGTCGACCGTCGGAGTGCCGATGCGCTGCGCCCCGCCAATCGAGACCTGCTGCGAATCCGCGCCATTGGTCAGCTCGAGCTGGTGCACCTTCCCATCCGAGCTGCCCACGTACACACGGGCCACCGCGTTGCGGTTGAAGGAGAACGTGCCGGATGGAGACGCGATGGGCGTGCTCCACTTCAGCGTCGGCGCGACGGTGACGTTCGTCGTGTCGTAGAACGCCACCTGGCCCGCGGCGAGGCTGGCCACGAAGCCCGCGCCCTGAGGGCGCACGAAGCTGGTGAAGGCAGGAGTGCTCGGCGCCGGGCGCGAGGCGATGGTCAGGTTCCACGCCGGCTGCAGCGTGCTCACGCTCACTGCGTGCACGGTGCCGTCGCTGTCCGTCGCGAAGATGAGGTTGCTCACCGCGTTGCGCACCAGGCTCACGTCGATGTCACCGGCGGGCAGCCGCGCGACTTCCTGCGCGGTGGGGCCGGTGGCCAGCGTGTTGAGGACGCGCAGCGTGTCCGTGGAGCCCGCGTGCGTCTTCATGCCGATGAAGAGGCGATTGGTCGTGTAGTCCACCACCATGCCGCCGCTGACCATGCCCAGGTCTCCGGGCTGGTACGTCCACACCACCGCGCCCGTGGCGGCATTGAGCGCCACCACACGGTTCTGCGCCGGGTTCGCCAGCCGCGTGGCGAAGAACACCAGGTCCCTGCCAGGGTGCGCGGCCTGGAACGCCGCATTGGCGAAGTCATGGAGCTGCGTGACGGGGAACGACTGGATGGTGCCGATGGGCGTGCCGCCGTTGTCCCACCGCCACAGCACCTGGCCGGTGGTGGCGTTGATGGCGTAGGCGACGCCGGCCTGGTCTCCCACCAGGATGTACTGGCCGGTCAGGCCACGCAGCGGCACCACGGGGAAGCGGCTGCCGATGAGGCCCGACAGGGGCAGCGGCCTCCAGCGCTCGGCGCCGTCCTGGGCCGGGTTGCTCACCTGCGTGGTGCTCGCCACCACGGAGTTGTTGAAGGAGCTGAAGATGCCCACGCCCAGCTCGGTGATGGGCTGCTGCCGCGCGTCCAGGCCCACCGAGTAGCACCACAGCGGCGCGTTGGTCAGCCGCGCCCGGGGCGTGGCCACCAGCGCCGCCGACGTGGGCCGGTTGCCCGCCGAGTACCAGCGCACGTCATCCGCGTTGTACACGCGGTAGTAGTACGTGGTGTCGTTGGCGACGGTGGAGTCCGTGAAGGTGGAGGCCGTGCTGAACGCATCCGTGTAGACGACGGTGGCGTTGCCCAAGGTTGCCCCCACCGCGTAGCTCCGGCCCTGCACGGGCGCGGTGTTCGGCGCCGCGCCTGCCGCGCGCAGCACCAGGACACCGTTGTGCAGCGCGGGGTTGTCCCAGGTCAGCGTCACGCTGGCATCGCGAGCCACCGCCGTGAGGCGCTCCACCTCCGGCGCGGTGCCGGTCAGCAACGTTACCGGCGCCTCGATGCGCTTGGGCGGCAGCTGCCCGTTGTCCACCACATGGATGCGGTGGCGGAACGCCGTGGGCCCGGTGAGCGACGTGCCGGAGCCGAAGTTCGAATACACCACGGAGAACGCCCGCTCCCCACCCACGGGGATGCCCGCGCCCGTGGGCGTCCAGACGATGATGCCAGTGGTGGCGTTGCGGTTCGACGACCAGCCGGTGACGTTCGGCGTGCTGGACCAGGTGAAGTAGTTGGCCGCGGGCCTCAGCAGCTGCACCGCGGTGATGGGCTGCGTCCCGCGATTCTGCACCGTGTACGTGACGGTCTGCGTGGTGGCGTTGCCCGCCAGGGCGGCCGGGCTGATGCGCACGCGATGCCGGACGATGCTCCCCTGCGCCGAGTCCACGAGGTCACCCGCCACGGCGGTGCCATTCCGGGTCGCATCCGCCTGGGCCCGGAAGCTGTAGCTCGCACGCTCGGCGCCGGTGACCTGGTAGGTCCAGACGAAGTGCGCGGACGTCCCCGGCGCGAGCCGGCTCACGCTGGCCGGGGTGGGACCCGACAGGGCCGCGAAGGTGGCCGAGCCCTGGGTGACCAGATTCCGCGGCCGCACGTCCACGAGCGAGTCGGTGGTGGACGTGTTGGTCACCGTCATCCGCACCCGCACCGTGTCACCGCTGAAGGCGTCCACGGCGTCCACGTCGAGCGCGGCCGCCATCGGGGCCACGTTCAGCATCGACGTCCCCGCCACCTGCGAGGTGGTGGTGTTGGCGGCGTTGACGGCCTGGACCTGGGCCTCCGTCGCGCCTGCCGAGGTCGGCTGCACGCGCGCCACGAGGACCCCCGCGTTCCGCACGGGGATGTTCACCTGGAACGGGTTGGGATCCAGGCTCAGCACGTTGAACGTGATGGAGCCGGTGGACGGCCCCACGGCGGTGACGCCGGTCTGCGTCGCCGTGGTGCGGTTCTCGACGACGATGCGGGCCTCCGTCTCCCCACCGACGCCCAGCGCGGGCGGACGGATGGCGGCCTGGGTGTACAGGCCCGAGCGGGTCCACGCCGCCGCGGTCAGGTTCGCGGTGAAGAGGGTGTTGTCGCAGTGATCCCTGCCGTAGGTGTTCGTGTTGCCCGTCACGAACCGGTCCGCGGCAACATCCGCGGCACCCGCGGGCGCAATGACCCGGATGGTGAAGGTGACAGTCCCTCCCTGGGGCAGACCGTAGTCGCCGTTCGCGCACGAGCCGACCGTCGACGTGAACATGATGCGCCGGCTCGGGACGTCCAGGTCCGTGAGCTCCCAACCCGGGGGCGGATCGGTGTCCAGCAGGGTGTAGCCGGTGGGGAGGATGAAGGAGAGCAGGGACAGCCGGCGTGAGTTGTTGTTCGCGGTGTTGACCACGCGGATGGTCAGCACGGAGGCCTCGTCCATCACCACCCGCGCGGCGGTGTCGCCCGGACCAGGCATGGCGGTGGCGGTCCACGATCGCGCCTGCGCCGCGGCGAGGGTCGGCACCAGGAACGCAAGGAGCACCGCGAGGCGGGCGTTGAAGGGCTTCATGGCGGCGGGCCTCACGTCACGGCTCCAGGGTGAAGGCGGCCGAGGTCAGCGGCTCGCCGTCGAGGAAGAAGCGCACCTGCCACGTCCCGCTCATGCCCGTGGTGGCCACGGTGGTACCGGCCACCGGCAGCGAGAAGCGCACCGTGCGCGCCACGTCCGGCTGCGCCTCCACCACCGACGAGCGCCGCTCGTAGGGGTGGCCTGCCGGCGACACGAACTCCACCTCCACCGTGCCGCGTCCGCGCACGCCATTCACCGTCAGGTCCACGTCCACCTGGGGAACGGACGACAGGCCCCGGGAGCCCTCTTCCAGGCCCACGACGGCCGCGCTGCCCGTCACCGGAATCACCGCGGGCGCGGGTTCAATCTCCTGCGGCGGAGGCTGCCGCGCGCTCTCCGGCCCGTCCGCCAGGACGTCCGTGGCGGGGAGGGAACCCGGGGGTTGCTCCTCCGTGTCTCCCCGACCCACCAGGGCGAGGGGGGACACCCCCTCCGTGCACGCGGACAGGCACAACGCCGCCGCGAGGAACGCCGTGCGCGCTCGCATCACCGTACCTCCTGAAGCTCGTCAATGAGGCCCAACCGGGCCAGTTCCGTCAGGAACCGCAGCGTGTCCGTGAGGACCTGCCGCGCGTCCGCCTTGAATTCTCCGGCCACCTGCTCCGCCACGGCGCGCGCGGTGCGCTTTCCGTCGCAGAGCTCCCAGACGCGAATCGCCGTCGGGTTCAGCCCGCGCAGCGTGCGCCCCTCCGCGTCCAGCACGATGTAGTCCGAGCCGAACCGCTGCCCGGACACGCCCTCGCGCGGCCGGGGAACGCGGTCCTCACCGAAGCCCGCGCTCATGAGCGCCCTCCCCGCCCCAATAGCGCCGCCAGGCGCCACTTCACCGCCACCCGCCAGCGCCCCAGCCGCGACGGGCCCGAATCCCAACCCGCCTCCAGCACCACGCCGCTGCGCTGCACCCGCCGCACCAGCCCAAGCACGCGCGACGGCGGCAGCGGCGGATCCTCCGCCGGCGAGTTGTCCCCGCGCAGCGCGAGCACTCCCGCGTCACACCGCTTCACCCGGTGAAGCACCAGCGCATGATCGAACCGCGCCAGCACCACCTCACCGGGACGCGGCTCGCGAGCCAGCGGCTCCACACCCGCCAGGTCCCCCGAGCGCAACGACGGCCACATGCTGTCCCCTCGCACGGGGATCCAGCGCAGCGCCGATGGCACGGTGGAATGGGAAGATTCTGGCTGCATGGACGGAAGCGCAGTCTACCGCACCCGCACTGTCACGGCGAGTACACCCGGCGCCACTCCCCCTGACTTTCCCAGGGGTTACACGCCTGCTCGCTCTTCGCGACTCTTACGGGAGTCCCGGGCCTTCCGGATGCCGCCCGCCCGCTCGACAGGGAGCGGGAGGCATCGGAAGTGCCTGGAGTCTCAGGCGGAGCCCGCCGGCTGGGCGTCCTGCCGGGCGCGGCGGATGGTCTCCGCCACACTGTCCAGGGACACGGGGATGGCGTCACCACCGGCCATGGGCTTCAGCTTCGCCTGGCCGCTGGTGCGTTCGGCCTCGCCCAGCACGAGGGTGAAGCGCGCGCCGCTCTTGTCCGCGCGCTTCATCTGGCTCTTGAGGCTGCCTCCGCGCGTGTCGAAGTCCACGCGCAGCCCCTCGCGGCGCAGGCGGCTGGCCAGCGTGAAGGCCACGTCCTGCGAGCCCTCGTCCGCCACGGCCACGAACAGGTCCGGCGCGGCGGTGTACTTGCGGCCGCTCTCCTTGAGCAGCAGCACCAGCCGGTCCAGGCCCATGGCGAAGCCCACGGCGGGCACGTCCGGCCCGCCCAGGCCCTTCATCATCTTGTCGTACCGGCCGCCGCCGCCCACGGTGCTGGCGGTGCCCAGCGCGGGGTGCGAGGCGATGAACTCGAAGACGGTGCGCGTGTAGTAGTCCAGGCCGCGCACCATGCGCGGATTGACGACGTACTTGATGCCCAGCGCCGTCAGCTTGCGCTGCAAATCATCGAAGTGCGCGCGGCACGGCTCGCACAGGAACTCGAGCACGTTGGGCCCCGCCGCGGCGACGGCCTGGCACTTCTCGTTCTTGCAGTCGAGCACCCGCAGCGGGTTGGTCTCCATGCGCCGCTGGCAGTCACCGCACAACTCCTCGCGGTGCGCCTTCAGGTACTCCACCAGCTTCGAGTGGTACGCGGGCCGGCACGCCTCGTCCCCCAGGGAGTTGAGGTTGAGGGACACGTCCTTCAGGTCCAGCGCGTTCAGGAACTGGACCACCATGTCCATCATCTCTGCGTCCTGGGCGGCCTCCTTCGCGCCGTAGGCCTCCGCGCCGATTTGATAGAACTGGCGGTAGCGGCCCGTCTTCATCCGCTCGTAGCGGAACATGGGCCCCATGTAGAACCAGCGGGTGACGGGCTCCTGGTTGCTGATGGCGTGCTCGATGTATGCGCGCGCCGCGGGCGCGGTGCCCTCGGGACGGAGCGACAGGCTGCGCTCGCCCTTGTCGAGGAACGTGTACATCTCCTTGCCGACGATGTCCGTCTCTTCGCCCACGCTGCGCACGAAGAGCGCGGTGTCCTCCACCATGGGCGTGCGGATCTCCCCGTAGCCGAACCGGCCGAACAGCTCGCGCGCCGTGCCCTCCACGTGCTGCCAGATCTCGATCTCCCCGGGGAGGAGATCGTTCATGCCCTTCACGCCGGAGATCTTCTGGCTCACGTGATCACTCCAATGCGCTTGCCCAGCCGCACCACCGCTTCCTCCTTGAGGCTGTCGTCCCAGATGACGCGCTTGGGCTCGAACAGGAGGATGACGGTGGAGCCCATTTCGAAGCGGCCCAATTCGCCGCCCTTCTCCACCTTGAAGCCCGACTCGTACGTGTGCACCTTGCCGGGCTGGCCCGAGTGCGTGAGCACCTCGTCGTACGACGCCTTGATGCGCGACACGCAGGTGGCGCCCACCTTCACCACGGCACACTTCCCCGCCACCGTGTCCAGGTACGTGACGAGCCGCTCGTTGACGCAGAACAGGGACTGCTTGTTCTTCACCGACGCGGGATTCACGGGCCAGAACTCGCCGGGGATGTACGCGTAGCCCGTAATCGTGCCGCCCAGCGGCGCGTGGATGCGGTGGTAGTCGCGCGGGGACAGGTAGATGGTCGTCCAGGCGCCGCCGTGGAAGGGCTTCGCGGCCTTCGCGTCACCCAGCAGCTCGTCCACCGTGTACTCGATGCCCTTGGCCTGCAGGCACCGGCCCTGGTCCGAGTAACCCACCTGGGACACGCGGCCGTCCACCGGGGACACCACCACCTTCTCGCCCGGGTCGATGGGGCGCAGGCCCGGCTTCAGGCCGCGGGTGAAGAACTCGGCGAAGGTGGGGTAGCGCTCGAGCTCGTGCTCGGCCTCCTCCATGTCCACGTTGTACGCCTTGGCGAAGGCGCGCATCGCCATGCGGTGGACCGGCGCCGGAGCGGGCAGGCGCGTGGCCATGCCCACCACGGTGGAGAGCGCCGACTTGGGCAACAACTGCATCAACTTCATGAAGGTCTGTTCGTTCATCGGCTCAACGCTCCCAAAAGGAGTCGAAAGGGGCCCGCCGCGCCTGACGGCCCCGTACTGCGAAAAGGCCTGGAGTCTTAACGTCCGGCGTCCGCCGCGGGCTGCGTCACCGGGCCACCATCGGCGGTGACTGTCACGGTTCGGACGGCGCTCTTGGGTAACAGCGTCAGCACCCGTCCCTGTTCGACGAGGAGCAGCGAGTCCACATGCCCGGGGTACTCCAGGCGGCAGGACGTGCGGTCGGCCAGCGCCCACGTCTCCCGCATTCCCCGCCCCTCCACCTCGAGCGGCGACCCGCGCTGGAAGCAGCCCCGGAAGCCCGACACCAGCTCGGACGCGGGGGTGCCCGCCTGGGGACCACTCAGCCCGGCGTCCGGAGGCCCGGCATCCGGGGGCTCGGCCTTGCCCGGGGGCTCCGGAGGGGTGAGCGTGGGCATGGACGTGCCAGCGGGCACCTCGCGCGCGGTGGCGATGGCCTTGTCCGTGGCGCTCGCCTCCGCCTGCATGCGGGTGCGGCCGTCCTGGATGCGCTGGAGCAACTCGCGAGCGCCCTGGGCGTCCAGGCTGTCCGCCGGGACGCGCTGCAGCTGCGCTTCAATCTCGCCAATCTGCGGGTCCAGGTAGGCGGCATCCAGCTTCTGCGCGTACAGCGTGCGGAAGCGGCGGGCAGCCTCCTCGTAGTCGGCGGAGGGGCCCGAGTCGCGCTTGCACGCCAGGGGCGCCAGCACGAGCAGGACGACGGAAGCGATGCCCGCGAGGGGCCGGAGGGACACTCGAAGGACGGGGGTACGCACAACACGGGTTTATGTCATTTCCCCGCGCCTGTGCCGACTTTTGTGTACCGCCGCGTCACACCCCGAGGAACAGGCGCTTGCCGAAGTTGAGCGCCAGGTCCGCGTCGAAGATCTTCTGGGCGGACGTCTCGATGTCGTACTCCACGCGGACGTACTCCACCGTGCGCGCGTCGGTGTCGCAGATGACGAAGCAGGCCCGGTTGTCGTAGTCGCGCGGCTGGCCCACGCTGCCCACGGAGATGATGTACTTGTAGCCCTTCCGGATGCCGAACTTCTGGGCCACCACGTCGTTCACCTCGCCATTGCCAATGGCGAAGGCGCGGCACAGGTGGCTGTGGCCGATGAACGTCACCTCGGGCAATTCGGCCACGTAGGGCGTCAGCTCCCGCGCCTGCTCCAGCGCGAAGATGTACTCGTACGCCTTCGGGTCGATGGGCGAGCCGTGGCAGAAGCCCACGTCGCCGATGCGGTACGTGTACGGGAGGCTGCGCAGCCAGGCCATGTTCTCGTCCGTGAGGACATTGGCGGACCAGTCGAGCGCGTGCCGGGCGGCGTCGTAGTAGTACGAGTAGTCCATCCGCCCCGCCACCGCCGCGTCGTGGTTGCCCAGCAGCGTCACCTCCGCCACCGAGCGCACCAGGTCACAGCACGGGTTGGGCGAGGCCCCATACCCGACGATGTCCCCCAGCGAGACGAAGCGGTCCACCTTCTGGTGCTCGGCGGCGCGGAGCACCTCGGTGAGCGCCTCGATGTTGGAGTGGATGTCGGAGATGACCGCGATACGCATGGGGGGCCTCGGTGGGGGACCGGGTCAGGCTCAGCCGGCCCAGCCGACCTTCACCTGGTTCTGCTTCTGCTGAGAGATCATCTGCCGGAGCCGTCCCAGGGTTTCGCCGTCGAGCGACTCGAAGCGCAACCCCATGCCGGGCGGGAAGGCCCGCTCCTCTTCCTCCCGCAGCCATACCACCGTGGCCTGGGCGTGGATCGCCGGATCCCCCCCAGGCGTCAGGCGGACAACGGCTCGGGCGCCGCGAGCCAGGGGGGTGCTCGTCCGGAGGAAGAGGCCTCCCTCGCTCAGGTTGGTGATGCGCGCGTAGAGCGTGACGTTATCGCCCTCGCACCAGCACCGCAGCTGGGTGGGGATCCGCGTGTGCTTTCGGTTCTCGCTCAACCCGCTTCCTTCTTCCGGCACCCAGAACCACAGCCTAAGGACGGCATGAATCCACCGTCAAGTTCGCGGGGTGGGAGCAGCCCCTACCCCGAGGCTCGCGGATCAGCGCTCCAGAGGACCCAGGTCGTCGAAGTGGGTGAGCTGCCGGAACTCGGCGAAGCGGGCGTGGATCTCCGGCCGCGTGACTTCGCGCAGCCGCTCCAGGCTGAACTTCTCCACGGTGAAGGAGGCCATGACGCTGCCCATCACCATGGCGCGGCGGAGCACCCCCGCGTCCAGGTTGCCCGACGAGGTGGCGAGCGCGCCCATGAAGCCGCCCGCGAAGGTGTCACCCGCGCCGGTGGGGTCGAACACCTCGGCCAGCGGGAAGGCCGGGCAGGCGAAGATGTGGCCGTGGTCGAAGAGGAGCGCGCCGTACTCGCCGCGCTTGATGACCACGCGCTGGGGGCCCATGCCGAGGATGGCCCGGGCCGCCTTCACCACGTTGTGCTCCCCCGCCAGCTGCCGGGCCTCGGCGTCGTTGACGAAGAGCAGGTTGACGCGCTTGAGCGTCTTGAGCAGCGCCGCGCGGCTGCCGTTGATCCAGAAGTTCATCGTGTCCGCGGCCACCAGCTTCGGGGCGCGCACCTGGTCCAGCACCTGCGCCTGCAGCTCCGGGTGGATGTTGCCGAGAAAGACGTACGGCGTGTCCCGGTACGCCTCCGGCAGCTTCGGGGAGAAGGCCTGGAAGACGTTGAGCTGGGTGTCCAGCGTCTGCGCCTCGTTCAGCTCGTAGCCGTAGCGGCCCTTCCAGCGGAACGTGCGGCCGGACTCGCGGGTGAGCCCCTCCAGGTCGATGCCCCGGCCGCGCAGGAAGTTGAGGTGCGCCTCGGGGAAGTCCTCCCCCACTACCGCCACCACGCGTGCCGGGGTGAAGAACGAGGCCGACGTGGAGAAGTAGGTGGCCGAGCCGCCGAGGATGTCCTCCTTCTGGCCGAAGGGGGTTTCCACGGAGTCCAGAGCGACGGAGCCGACAACGAGCAGAGACATGGAGCTTCCTGGGAAGGCCTGTGTAGTGCACGGCGCTCCCCGGGAACCCCGTGCCGTAGCCGGGTACGTGTTTTCCCGCCTTCCGTCAAGAGTCGAACGGACGGAGGGCGGCGGCCCGGAGCGACAACGGCGTACTTCGCCGGAGGCTCAAGGCGTCGGCACGCCCGTGGCGGTGAGGATGGCCTTCAGGTCGTCGTCGGTGAAGAAGAGGCCACCACCGACGAAGAAGTCCCGGCCGGCGATCAGCCGCTGCGTCGTCAGGTCTCTCTGCTGGGCGTTGAGGATGTCGTCCATGCCCGCCACCACGAAGAGGTGGTCGAAGGCCTGGGCCCGCAGGGTGGCGCGCAGCCGGGGGTAGCGCAGCTCGTCCGCCGCGAAGTTGAAGGCGTCCAGCTTCAGTGTCAGCGCGTCCTCGAAGAAGTGCAGGTCGCCGCCCACGCCGCCGGTGGACTCGATGAGGCCCACGCGCAGGGTGGTGAAGTACCAGCGCTTGGCGAACTGGGCGCTGATCTTCAGGCTCTCCTTCGTCACCTTCTGCGTCTGGATGACGGGATCGCCTTCGGAGGGCGGGTTGGTCTGCACCACCTGCGTGGACACGGTGCCGCGCGGGTCGTCCACCAGCTCCAGCAGGTAGTACTTGTCCGGCTTGGGGATGAGCCGCAGCGACAGCAGGTTCTTCGAGCGGCCCTGGGCGGCCAGGTAGGTGGACTGGATGCCCACCTCCGTCTGGAGGTCGGTGAGCTTGGCGGCGAAGCGGGCCACGTCCTGCACCGTCTCGCGCACCTCGCGGCCCACGCTCTCGTCGGCCAGCAGCACGCCCGCGGCGCCCTCCCCGTCCTTCACCTTGCGGGTGATCTCCTCGAGGTTGCCCAGCGTGCCGTCCAGCTTGTTGAGCGTCTCCTTCAGGCTGGCGACGGTCTCCTTCACGTCGCCCTCGCCGGTGCCGACGATGTTCTTCACGCTCGCGAGCACCTCGCGCACGTCGCGGGTGATCATCTCGATGTTGTCGACGATGCGTGTCACGTCCGCGGAGTTGCTCTGGGTGATGCTGCGCACGTCCTCGGAGATGCCCTCCACGTTGCCGACGATGATGTCCAGCCGGTCCGCGTTGCGGCGCACCGTGGCGTCCACCGAGTCCGACAGGCGCACCAGGTTCTCCACGATCCGCTGAAGCGAGCCCTGGCCCTTCTCCCCGCCCAGCACCTCGCGCAGCGAGCCCGTCACCTGCTGGATGTCGGCGGTGATCTGCGACAGCGACTCGAACACGGCCTCCATGCCGGCGGTGTCGATGACGCGGCGGATCTGCCCGTTGTCCTCCATGACCGGCGCGTTCTCCGTGCCGGGGTTGAGGTCCAGGAGGTAGTCACCGAGCAACGACTCCGAGCGCTTGGTGACGACGGCGTCCTCGCGCAGGTCCACGTCCTTGCGGATCCGCAGGAACACCTTGGCGCGCGTGCCCTCCAGCGTGATCGCGTCGATCTCTCCAACGGGGATGCCGGCGATCTGCACCCGGCCGCGCACAGCGAGGCCCGAGGCGTCGCGGAAGTAGGCCCAGACGACGATGGACTCTCTGTCGCTCAGGCCTCCCTTGCGGGCGAACAGGACGAAGGTGACGAGAAAGGCACCCGCGGCGATGACCAGGAGGCCAACACGGAAGGGCGTGACGAGCTTCTTCACCTGATGTGACTCCGAGGGCTACCGGCCGGGCGCGACTCTAACGTTTTGCATCCGGAGTGCCACCTTTTCCGCAGGGGCACCCCGCCCTCCCACCTGAACCCCGGCTCAGTTCTTTCCGAACCAGGTCTGGAGGAAGACCTTCACCGCGGGATGCTGGGACTCGCGGACCTGATCCGGAGGCCCGTTCTCCACGATGACGCCCTTGGAGAGGAAGGCGATCTGGTCCGCCACGTTGAAGGCGGAGGCGATGTCGTGGCTGATGACCACGCTGGTGACGCCCAGCCCCTTCTGCGCGGCCAGGATCATGTCGTCCACGTAGTCGGTGGTGATGGGATCCAGGCCGGTGGTGGGCTCGTCGTAGAGGACGATCTTCGGACCCAGGATGGTGGCGCGCGCCAGGCCCACGCGCTTGCGCATGCCGCCGGACAGGTCCGCGGGGAACTTGTCCTCCACCGCCGGCTTGAGGCCCATCAAGTCCAACCGCGCGCGGACCTTCTGGTGGATGACGTCCTCGGAGTCCTTCGTGTGCTCGCGCAGGGGGAAGGCCACGTTCTCGAACACCGACATCGAGTCGAAGAGGGCCGCGGCCTGGAACACCATGCCGAACTTGTTGCGGACCTGCTGCAGGCCTCGAACGCCCATGGGGACGATGTCATCCCCGTCGATGATGACCTTGCCGCTGTCCGGCTTGAGCAGGCCGATCATGTGCTTCATCAGCACCGTCTTGCCGGAGCCGGAGCCGCCGAGGATGACGCACGTGCTCCCGGCGGGCACCTTGAGGTTGATGCCGGTGAGGACCTTCGTCTCGCCGAAGGTCTTGTGCAGGTCCACGACTTCAATCATCGGCGTCGTGGACGCGGCGGGGCCGGAGCCCGCGCGGGTGGACTCTTGCGCCGCCATCAGTGCCACATGAGGCCGAGGATGAAGTCGAGGATGAAGATGGACAGCGCGCTGGACACCATGGCCTCGGTCGTGGCCTGGCCCACGCCCTTCGCGCCGCCGGACGCGTTGTAGCCCTTGAAGCAGCAGATGAGCGCCACGGCGAGGCCGAACACGGCCCCCTTCACCAGGCCCTCGTAGATGTCCGCGGGCGCCAGCCACTGCTGCGTGCGTGACAGGAAGGTACCGGGGGAGATGCCCAGCGCTCCGACCGCCACGAGGTAGGAACCCGCCATACCCGTGGTGTTGAAGAGCATGGTGAGCGCCGGCACCATGAAGAGTCCGGCCAGCACCCGGGGGACGAGCAGGTACTGCACCGGGTTGACGGCCATGGTCTCCAGGGCGTCCACCTGCTCGGTGACGCGCATGGTGCCCAGCTCGGTGCACATGGCGGAGCCGGCGCGCATCGTCACCATCAGCGCGGAGAACACGGCGGCCAGCTCGCGGGTGAGCGTCAGGGCCACCGTGGGGCCCACGAGGCTCTCCGCGTCGAAGAGCGCGAAGGCGGTGGACGTCTGGAGGGCGAACACCATGCCGGTGAAGGTGCCCGTCAGGCCCACGATGAAGATGGAGCCCACCCCCACGAAGTCCAGCTGTGCGAAGAGGTTGGTCAGCCGGAACGGAGGCCGGACGGCCCACCGGAACACGTCCAACCCCAGGGTCGCCACGCCCCCGAGGGTGCTGACGACGTCGATGAGGCCCTTGCCGAAGCTGGCCACGGACTGATGGAGGAATCCGGGCTCGCGGTTCGGGCTGCTGGGGGTCTGCGTGGTCATTGCGGTGTGGAACCTACTCTTAACTGACCGGCCGGTGGGCACAAGCGAAGTGATGACTCCGGAGCAGGAGAGGAGGCGGGCGTCGAAGTCACTTCCTCCTGTCGGAGCGAAGCGTTTATGTTCCGCGCCCCTTAATCTTCAATCACACGCCCGGCATCTCCAGTCCGGGTCGAGAAACAAACGAACATGGCAACTCAAAAGGTCGGCGGCGAGGTGGACGCTCAGTGCACCCGCTGCAAGCTCACCCTGGCGCACACCATCCTCGCGATGGTGGGGCCAAAGATTGCGCGGGTGCGCTGCAACACCTGTGGCGGGGACCACGTGTACCGCGCGGCTCCGGGCGTCACGGACCGGCCGTCCGCGTCCGGCAGCAGCACCGCGCGCGCGGCCCGGGCCGCGACGGCGGCGGCCGCCAAGGCGGAGAAGGTCATCATCTCCTTCGAGGAGCAGCTGGCCGGCAAGGACGTGGCCAACGCGCCGAAGTACAGCCCGAAGGACACGTACCAGGTGGACCAGGTCATCCAGCATCCGACGTTCGGTACGGGCTTCGTGACGGCGGTGCGCGGCGACAAGGTGGACATCACCTTCCGCACCGACACCAAGACGCTGGTGCACGGCCGCGGCGGCGCCCCCACGGAGAAGCCCGCCTTCAGCCCGCCCAACGCCCGGTCCACCGGCCCGGCGGACAAGCCCCAGCCTCCCCAGGGAACCGAGCCCCCGGCCGAGGGTGAGCCCCCGGTCTCCTCCGAGGGTTGACCGAGCTGGGAAGGAGGGGTGAAGTCGATGCCACGTTCCGTGAGCATGCGTCCCCTCCCCCTCCTCCTGCTGCTCCTCGCCGCCCCGCTCGCGTGGGCGGCCCCACCCGGAGTGACGGTGTCCTGGACGCCGGCACGGGTGGTGCTGGGCCAGGACACACGGGTGACGGTGGTGGTGCGCGTCCCCGCGGGCTCCGGCCCCGTGCGCGGCGCCGCCTCCTCCGGCACCTTCGCCCAAGAGCGGATGGAAGGCGGCGAGGTGCGCGCCTTCGAGTGGACGCCTCCGTCCGTGCGCTACCCGCTGGTGGCGGTGCTCGCCTTCTGGCTGGAGGGCGGCGCGGAGGCTTCCGCGGCGAAGCCCCTGGAGTGGGCGGCCGTCCGCATTCCGCTGCTGGGCAAGACGCAGCTGGACGTGTCCACCGCGGCAGGAGCCAGCGTCGTGGTGGAAGTGGGCGACACGCGCTTCGGCCCCGTGCAGGCGGATGACCGCGGCCGGGCCCGCGTGCCGGTGGAGGTGCCTCCCGGTGTCCGCTCCGCGAGCGTGCTGGCCACGCGGGAGACGCTGCGCACGCGCGCCACCATTCCCCTGGACCCGCCGCAGGAGGTGCCACTCATCGCGGCCCTCGCGCCGTCTCCCCTCCCCGTCCGCGAGGGCGGCTGGCTGCTCGTGGACGGTGAGGAGGGCCTGCGCGCGGACGCGCTGGAACTGTCCGTTGAGGGCGCCACGTTGTCCGATGATGAAGGCCGCCGCACGGACGCCCCCGTGGTGCCCTCCGTCGGCGAGACACCGTCCGCCGTGGAAGGCGCGCCGCTGCGCTACCGGGTCACGCCTGCGCAGGACGCCACCGCCGTCACCGTGACGGTGCGCCGCAAGGGGCACGAGGACCGGGCGCGCGCGGTTGCGGAGGTGACGCGCGTGCCGGTGGTGGTGCCTCCTCCCGCTCCGGAACCACGGCCCGAAACGCCAACGCCCGCGCCCAGGATGGCTGGGCCATGGCGGCCCTCCGTCTTCGTGCTCGTGGGTGGAGCCATCGCGAGCGGGGCGAACACGGGGCCCGCGGGCGCGGTGGGCATCTCCCTGTCGCCGCCCTGGTGGGGGGGACGCTTCGCCGCCGAGCTCGAGGCGGGCCTGCGAAGCGCCACCTTCGACGGGCGTGTGGACTCGCTGGGCGTGGTGCGCTCGCGGGTGCTGGCGGTGCCGGTGCTCGCCTCGGTGCGCGGGGTCATCTTCCAGCGCGCCGCCTTCTCCCTGTACGGGCGAGCAGGGGGCGGAGTGCTGCCTTTCCAGCACCAGCTCCGCAGCGACTTCCAGGAAGACCTGAAAGAGAGCAAGCTGGCGGGGATGGGGTTCCTCTCTTTACAGGGGGCGTACCGACTCGGGCGCTGGAGCGCGCTGGCCGAAGCCCGTGGGGCGTGGGCGCCCGCGCGCACGCCCTGGCTGGACGCGCAGCTCGGCGGACTGAGCGGACTCCTCGGCGTGAGGTTCGACCCATGAGCCTGGGCCGGGCCACCGCGCTGCTCGTCGCCGCCCTCTTCTACGCCTGCGACTCCAGCACGTCGTTGCCCGCCCCGGACATCCTCTCCGTCACCCCCAATCAGGTCGCAGTGCCCCGGGAGGTCCCCGTCGAGCTGCGCAGCCCCGTCCGGGTATCGCTCGACGCGGTGATTCCCGTCCGCGTGGACTACGGCGAGGAGCAGGTGCGCACCGACGCCGCGCGGGTGTGGATTGGCTCCGAGGAGGCCGCGGTGCAGTGGGTGGAGCAGGACGGCACCCTGACCGTTGGCGTGCCTGAAGTGCTCGACATGGGCAGCTACGACGTCCGCGTCGCCCTGTCCGACGGGCGCGAGTCGACGCGGTCCTCCGTCCTTCGCCTCATCCCCTGGGACGACGGCCGGCAGGTCACCGACGCGGGAACGGTGGACATACCCGATGGCGAGGATGCGGGCCCCCTCTCCGAGCTGGACGGAGGCTCGCCGGAGGACGGCGGCACGTCCCTGGACGCGGGGGTGAAGGTGCCCGACGGCCCCGGCCCCGACGATCCCATTCTCCCGGGAGACATCACCGGCTTCGAGCTGGACGAGCTGGGAGACCAGGAGCGCGGCGTCCCCTTCCTCGTCACCGTCCACGCCATGGGGCCGCGCGCCGCGCACTTCCAGGACAGCGTGGAGCTGACCGTCAACAAGCAGAACGGCGGCGTGAGCCCCCTCAAGCTGGGCCCGTTCGACTACGGGCTGTGCGTGCAGCTCGTCACCGTGGACGCGCAAGGCGGCAACGTAAAGCTCACGGTGACGGATGCCTACGGCTCCCAGGGCACCAGCAACGGCTTCAAGGTGAAGTAGCCGCCGCGCGGCGCAGCAACTCCCGGGCGCGCTGCATGTCCCCGGGCAGCGGCGCCTCCACCGCGCGAGCCTCCACACCGGGCAACTCGGGCCACTCCACGCGCGCCGCGTGCAGCGGCGTCCGCGCGAGCACCACCGCGTCCCCTTCCCCGCCCAGGTCCTTCTCCGTCAGCGGCGCGTCGCGGCCGTACTGGTGGTCCATGAGCAGCGGGTGCCCCAGGGATAACAAGTGGACGCGAATCTGGTGGGTGCGCCCGGTGAGGGGCTCGGCCTCCACCAGCGACGCGCGCTCGAAGATCTCCACCGGCCGCACCCGCGTGCGCGAGGCCTTGGCGTCCGTCTCTCCCGGCCGGGCCACGCGCATGCGGCCCTTGCGAGCGGCCACCAGCGGCGCGTCCACCAGGCGCGGCGCCTCTACCCGGCCCTCCACCAGCGCCAGGTAGCGCTTGCGCACCTTGCCGGACTCGAAGGCCACGGAGAGGGCGCGGTGCACCGCCGCATCCAGCGCGAAGACGAGGACACCGGACGTGTCCCTGTCCAGCCGGTGCACCACGAACACCTTCTGGCCCCGCTGCGATTCGAGCGCGTCTCGCAGCGAGTGCCCACCGTCACGCCCGGGGATGACCGGCACCCCGGGCGGCTTGTCCACCACGAGCACGCCCCCGCCCTCGAAGAGGATGCGGGCGTCCGTCACTCGTACTCCGACGCGGGCACCACGGTGATGGGGCCCAGGCCCTTGAGGTGCTTCTTCACCTCTTCCGCGCGGCCGAGCACCACCACGGCGGGCGACTCCGCCAGGCAGTACTTCTTCGCCACCGTGGACACCTGCTTCGGCGTCACCGCGCGCAGGCGGTCGCGGAACTTCTCCACCCAGTCATCGCCCAGCCCATGGATGCGCGTGTCGGCGATGCTGCCGGCGATGGACTCGTTGGTCTCCGTGCGCAGCGGGTAGAGGCCGGCGAGGTACGCCTGCGCGTCCGCCAGTTCCTTCGGCTTGAGCCCCTTCTCGCGGACGCTGCGAATCTCCCCCAGTGCCACGTCGATGATTTCGCGCGTGGAGGCCGTCTTCGTGAAGGTGGAGAGCGCGAAGACGCCGCCGGCGTTCATCGCGTCGAACCAGGAACTGACGCCGTAGGTGAGGCCGCGGTTGACGCGAATCTCGTTCATCAGCCGCGACGTGAAGCCGCCGCCCAGGGCGATGTTCATCGCCGTGGCGGGGAAGTAGTCCTCGTGCCCCATGCGGAAGCCAGGGCCGCCCAGGCGCACCTGGGACTGCGTCTGGTCCGGCTTGTCCACCAGCAGCACACGCCCGGCCTGGGGAATGCGCTTCAGCGGCGGCACGGTGGGCGGCGCGTCCGGCCCGCCCGTCCAGCCGACGAAGGCCTCTTCCGCCGCAGCGGCCACGCGCTCCGGCTTCACCGCGCCCACCACGACGAGCATGGCCACCTTCGGGCCCACGCGCGCCTGGTGGAAGCGCACCACGTCGTCGCGGGTGAAGGTGCGCACCGTGCGCGACGAGCCGCCCACGTCATGCCCGTACGGATGGTCGCCCCAGAGCGCGCGCACCATCGCCCGGTCGGCGATGACGGACGGGTCGTCCAGATCGTTGGAGAACTGGGCCAGGGCGCGCTCGCGCGCGTCGTCCACCTCGGACTGCGGGAAGGTGGGCTCGCGCACCAGTTGGCCCAGCACGCCCAGCATCTGGGCGAAGTGCTCGGCCGGCGTGGTGAGGGCGATGGACATCGTGTCCTCGCCCACGCCCACGCCCAGGCTGGCGCCGACGAACTCCACCGTCTCGTCGATGGCCTGGGCGGTGAGGCGGCGGGTGCCCCGGCGCAGCAGCCGGGCGGTGAAGTCCGCCAGGCCGTGCTTGCCGTCGGGGTCGGTGGCGCTGCCGGCGCGCAGCACCAGCCGCATGGACACCAGCGGCAGCGGGCCGCGCTCGGCGGCAATCACCTTCAGCCCGCTGGACGTCGTGCTCTCGTGCAGCGTGGGCAGCTTCAGCGCGCCGGTGGACGCCTTCGCCGCCTTGCGAGGCGAGGCCGTCCGCCCGGAGGCCGGTGCCTTGCGCGTGGCGCGCTTGAGGGCCCGGGCGGGCGCCTTCACGGCGCGGGCGACGGTGGACTTCACGGAGGTCTTCAGGGAGGAACTCTTGCGAGAGGCCATGGGGGTTGGGGCTTTCTTTTTCCGGTCCAGGCTCAGGCCTCGGAGGGGGCGGGCAGCAGCGTCACCACGGAGCGGCGCTCGGGGGCGAAGTACTTCGCGGCGGCGGCCTTCACCATGTCGTTGGTGATGGACGAGTAGGCATTGGGCAACGTGAGCAGGCGGCGCCAATCACCGAGCAGCGCCTCGTAGTGGCCCAGCGCGTGGGCGCGGCCATTGTTGGTGGCCAGCTCGCGCATGTGGTCCGCGCGCAGGTTGTTCTGCGCCTTCTGCAGCTCGCGGTCGGTGATGCCTTCGCGGGCCAGCTTCTCCAGCTCCGCGTACAGCGCGGCCTCCACCTTCTGCGGGTCGGAGTCCGGCTTCAGCTCCAGGTAGAAGAGGATGGTGCCCGGGTCGATGCGCCAGCTCCAGTCGAGCATGATGGAGACGCACAGCTTCTGCTCGTACACCAGCGAGCGCACCAGCCGGCTCCCCTCCCCCTTCGTCAGCACGTACTGCGCCACGTCCAGGGTGAAGGTGTCGTCCTCGCGCGCGGAGGGGCCGCGGAAGCCGAGCATCAGCGCGGGCGACTGCGCGGGGTGGCGCACCAGGGCGCGGCGCTCGCCCTTCTGCTCCGGCTCCGCGTTGAGCACCTTCGCGGGCGCGGGGCCTCGGGGGATGTTCCCGTAGTACTTGCGCACCAGGGCCAGCGTCTTCTTCGGGTCGATGTCCCCCACGATGTAGAGCACCGCGTTGTTGGGGGCGTAGTACGTGCGGAAGTACTCCTGGCAGTCCTCGCGGGTGATGTTCTCGATGTCCGCCATCCAGCCGATGACGGGCCAGCGGTACGGGTGCGCCTTGTAGACGAGCGTGCCCAATTCCTCGTCCATGATGCCCGCGATGTCGTTGTCCACGCGGACGCGGCGCTCCTCCTTCACCACCTCGCGCTCGCTGGTCAGCGTGTCCTGGGAGATGCGCAGCGAGCGCATCCGGTCCGACTCCAGGTCCAACACCGTCTCCAGCGAGTCGGCGGCGAAGTCGTCGTAGTACACCGTCATGTCATTGGACGTGTACGCGTTGGAGCGGCCGCCGCTGGACTCCAGCGTCTTGTCGAACATCTTGGGGCCGTACTTCTTCGCCCCGTTGAACATCATGTGCTCGAACAGGTGGCTGATGCCGGTGATGCCGGGCCGCTCGTTGCGGCTGCCGACCTGGAAGAAGGTGTAGAGGCTGACCACCGGGGCCTGGTGGTTGGCCAGCAACCGCACCTGGAGGCCGTTGGGCAGCGTGGCCTCGTGCACTTCGAACAGGGACTCGAGGGCGGGATCCGCCGCGCGAGCGGGGGCATTGACTTTGGAAGCCTTGCGCATAGGCCCCCACCGTACATAGAGCGCGGCTATAGATCCACGACGCCCGCGCGCAGAGCCATCACGACGGCTTCCACGTGAGAGTTGACGCCCATCTTCCGGTAGATATGTGACAGGTGGGTGCGCACGGTGCGCCGCTCCAGCGTCATCACCTGCCCCACCTCTGCGTTGGACAGGCCCTTGGCAACATAGCGCAGCACCTCGAACTCCGTGGGCGTGAGGACCCAGGGGTTGTCCGCCTTCTTCTCCGGCGAGGCCGGCTTCGCCTGGACGGACTGGAAGTAGTTCCAGAAGCGGCGGGCGATGATGGGCTCCAGCACGGTGCCGCCCAACATCACCTCCTGGATGCCGGAGCGGATCTTCTCCGGCCCCACGCGCTTGACGAGGTAGCCGGACGCACCGGCCTGGATGGCCTCGTACACCTTCTGCTCGTCGTCGAAGGACGTGAGGATGAGGATCTCCACGTCGGGCGCGCGGCGCTTCACCCGCTGCGTCACCTGGATGCCGTTGATGCCCGGCAGCTCCAGGTCCAACAGCACGAGCTGCGGCCGCACCTCGAGGATGGCCTCCACCGCGGCCTCACCCTCCTGCGAGGTGCCCACCACCTCCAGCTCGGGAAAGGTGCCCAGCACCTTGACCAGGTTCTTCAGGAGCTGCGGCTGGTCCTCGACGACGAAGATGCGGGTCCGGTCCATGGAGTCACCTTCTCGGAGTATTGACGAAGTTCACCACCAGCTTGCGATGCTGCCCGCGGGTGAAGCGCAGTTCCGAATCCTGCGCCTCGCCCGTGGCGATGGACACCAGCCGGATGAGCCGCGTGCCCGCCTTGAGGGGGAAGCGGGACAGGGGCGTGGTCCGGCCCACCCGCTCCCCGTCGATGTACACCCGCGCGGGGCCGTTGGTGGTGATGGTGACGTACGCGCGCTGGGACTTCGGCGGGAGCTTCGCCTCGGAGGTGTCTTCGTCCTCCGCCGGGGCCGTGTCCTGCGCGGCCTGGCGAACAGGCTCCTCCACCTTCACGGGCTCCGGCGGGGGCGGAGGCCGGGGCACCGGAATGGGCTCCGTCGGCCCCTGGGCTTCCGGCACCTGGGCCGAAAGGTCCGGGGCTCGGATGGGGGGACCGCCCTCCTCGGGCTGTCCCCCGAGACGCCACGCGGCGATGGCGAAGCTGATGAGCCCCACCAGGGCCAGTGCGCCGGCGATGGCCACCATCTTCCCGCGCCGCTTCGTGGCGCCGGACAGGTCCATCTCATCCGTGAGCAGCCTCGGGGAGTGGGGATCCGACGGCGGCGGCATGGGGATGTCGTCCCGCGACCTTGCCTCCGGGCGCGCCGAAGCGGGAAACGGCTCGGGCAGCGAAGAACGGGAAGCGCGCTCAGCGGCCGGGCGGCGCGGCCGGGCGTTGCGGCGGCCGGACGTCGAGACGGAGACGGACAGCTCCTCGTCGTCCTCGGAAGGGCTGGGCCCGGAGAAGTCCTCCACCATCCGCATGCGCGGGTTGCGAGCGCCGACGCGGGTGGACTGCTGCCCGTTGGCCCCGCCCTGGGGCACCAGTTGCCGACGCGGCTTGGCCGGCGCGGCGCCCGGCGGGGCCTCCCAGCCGCGCTCCAGAGGACCCGCCTGTCCCGGCCCCGTCGTCTCGCCCTCCCCCACCGGAGCCTCTCGCTGCGCGGAGGCTTCGGGTGCGCGGGTGCGCGTGAGGGATGGCGCGGCCAGGTCCGGCTCGTAGTCCTCCGGGCGGTACGCCTCGAAGGCGGGCTCGGCGGACTCCTGGGTATCCGCGCCGGCCTCCGTCTCGGAGAGCGAGCGGCTGAAGGGCGTGCGCTGGATGATGGAGGCCTCGGGCTCCTCGGCGTGGAGGTCGTCCATCTCCGCGCCGGAGATGGGCTCCAGGGTGAACGTCTCCTTGAACGGCGCGGGCCCCACGGTGCCGGCGAGGCTCACCTCGTTGGGGAACAGCTCGACCACGAACCGGCGCACGTCGTCCACGCTCGGCAGGCCGCCGCTCGCGGAGAGGAAGTTGCGCAGGGACGAGGCGAACTCGCCGCACGAGCGGAAGCGCCGCTGGGGAGTCGCCTCCAGGGCGCGGAGGATGAGCGAGTCCAACCGCGAGTTGATGCGCCGGTCCAACCGGCTGGGCGGAGGCAGCGCCTCGCTGCGGCGCGTGGACACGCCCCCGCCCCCCGCCACCACGGGCTCGCGCTGCGTGAGCAACTCGTAGGCGATGGCGCCCAGGGAGTAGACATCGGACTGCTCGGTGTGGGCCTCGCCGCGCGTCACCTCGGGCGAGCGGTACGTGCCGCGGCCCCGGTTGGCGAACGAGCGGCGCAACTGCGGCACCGCCATGAGGGCGCGCAGCGCGCCGAAGTCGCACACCGCGGGCGTGCCGTCGCGCGCCAGCACCACGTTGCCCGGCGTGAGGGCGCCATGGAGGACGCCGGCCTCATGGGCCTGCTGCACGGCTTCGAGCAACTGGATGACGATGTGGAGCGCCACCGCGGGAGGCAGCACCACTTCCTTCGTGTGGAGCCGCTGCAGCGCGGTGCCGAGCGTGAAGCCCTCCACGTCCTCGCGCACGACGGCGAGCCGCTGGCGCACGACGCCGATGTCCACCACGTGGAGGATGCCGGGGTGGCGCACGGACTGGAGCAGCCGCGTCGTCTCCGCGAGGTCCAGCGCGTAGGCGGGGTCGGACGTCTTGGGGTGGAAGAGCTTCACCACCACCTCGGTCGAGGGGAGCGAGAGGCCCTCGTACAGCTCCGCGAGCTCGCCGGCCTCGATGCGGCCCGTCAGTCTGTAGGTGGCGCTCATCGCTTCTTTCGTGTCGGGCGGCGCCGGGACACGGCGGAGAAGACGAAGCCGCACCAGACGCACGACTCACCGCGCCGTCCCTTGGGGAGCTCCAGGGTACAGCCGGGGCAGCGAGGCCGCGCGCGGGCGGAGGCGGGACGCGACGGCTCGTCGGCCCGCCTGGAGGCCAGCCGGACGGCGGGCGTGGGCGCGCGGGTGCTCACGCGGAGCCGGGCCTCCAGGAGTCGCACGCGGTCTTCGAGCGCGGAGATCCGGGCGGACAGGCGCGCATGGACCTCCTCGGGACTCTCCGAGGGCTGGCGTCGGGCGGGCGAGCGCATTGCAGAAGGTGAGCGTGCCACGCTCTCTCTGGACCGGCAAGGACGAGCCGAGGGGACACGCGCGTGGTATGTGTTGATGTCCCGTGCCCCAGACTCTCTCTCCCTTCCGACCCATCCCGGGCGGGCCCGTGCAGGACCCGCTACACGGGAGTTTTCGTTCTCCACTCAACCAGGCTCGGGCGGCGAGCGCCTCTCGGCGCGCCCACGAGCTGCTGGCCGACGAGGGGCTCACCCGGCTGCTCACGCTGCCACGTGAGCGGCGGGACGTGGTGCCGCGAGCGCGCGAGGTGTTCGTCAACCGCAACCTGCGCATGTCGAGCGTGGAGCTCATTGGCTTCGACATGGACTACACGCTGGCCATCTACCACATGCGCCGGCTGGAGCAGCTCTCGTTCGACATGACGCTGGCGAAGCTGGTGACGGAGTACGGCTACCCGCCGATGGTGGGCGGCCTGCTCTACGACCACCACTTCGTGATGCGCGGGCTGGCGGTGGACCGCGTCAACGGAAACATCCTGAAGATGGACCGTTTCGGTCACGTGGGGCGTGCGTACCACGGCTTGCGCCCGCTGAAGCCCGAGGTGTGGCGCGAGCTGTACCGCAACAAGCGGGTGCGGCTGCGCAACCCGCAGTTCGCGTGGAACGACACGCTCTTCGCGTTGCCGGAGACGTGCCTGTTCGCGGGCATCATCGAGCTGATGGAGTCGCTCGGGCAGCGGGTGGACTACGGGAAGCTGTACGACGACATCCGCGAGGCCATCGATACGATCCACCGGGACAACTCGCTGAAGTTCGAGGTGCGCAAGGATCTGGGTCGCTACGTGTTCCTGGACCCGGAGCTGGGGCCGGCGTTGCACAAGCTGCGCTCGGGTGGGAAGCGGCTGTTCCTGCTGACGAACTCGGCGTGGGACTACACGGACGCGGTGATGAAGTACCTGCTGGACGGGCAGCTGGCGGAGTATCCGAGCTGGCGGAACTACTTCGACGTGGTGGTGACGGCGGCGGGCAAGCCGGGGTTCTTCACGGAGGGGCGTCCGTTCCTGGAGCTGGACGCGACCACCGAGGAAGGCCGCGTCATCGGCGAGGCGAGCTCGTTGGACCGGGGAAAGGTGTACTCGGGCGGCAACCTGGCGCGGTTCGAGGAGCTGACGGGGTACCGCGGGGAGAACATCCTCTACGTGGGTGACCACATCTACGGCGACATCCTGAAGTCGAAGAAGTCGTCGCTGTGGCGCACGTGCATGGTGGTGCAGGAGATTGAAGACGAGATCACCTACACGGACTCGCGGCAGGAGGAGATTGGGACACTGTCGCAGGTGGAGGTGGTGCGCGAGCGTCTGGATGACGAGGTGAACCACCACAAGACGCTGCTGAACGCGCTGGAGCGCAGGCTGGAGCGCGAGCCGCTGTCTCCGTCGGAGCGCGTACAGGCGGAGGAGCTTCGGAAGCAGACGAAGTTCGAGCTGGACCGGATGCGCCGGGCGCTGAAGGACGCGAACGAGATCGCGGACACGCTGGAGCAGGACGTCGAGGAAGGCTTCAACCCGTATTGGGGGCTGCTGTTCAAGGAGGGCAACGAGAACAGCCGCTTCGGGTACCAGGTGGAGCAGTACGCCTGTCTGTACACGAGCCGCGTGTCGAACTTCCTGCACCACTCGCCCATGCAGTACTACCGCTCGCCGCGAGACAAGATGCCGCACGAGCAGGCCGGTGCACTGTCCGCGGCGCTGTCGCCCATGGGCGGCGAGGGCCCGCCGAAGGGCGCGGGGAAGGACTGAGTTCCAGGAAGACTCCACGGATACGGAATACGTCGACGCAGTTCTCTGCGCATGCGTACGGTGGTCAGCATGGACCTCCGTGTCGTGCCACGCTGGATTGTGGCGTCAAGCCTCGCCCTGTTGCTGACTTCTTGTGGCACCACCGGGCGCACGTCGCCCGGCGCGTCGAGTTCCACGGAGCCGTCCCGCCAAGTGCTCGTCATTCAGGAAGCGCGGGACGGTCAGGTGTCCCATGCCTGGCGTCCCTTGAGTGAATTTGCGTCATCCTCCCCGGCCCTCCCGAGCAACGGGCATCTCGATGGACCTGTCGCTCTCGCATCCTTCAACCGTGACTGTGAAGCAGAGCAGGATTCATGCGAAGCGATGTGCAAGGCCAGCTTGAAGGGTCGCAACTGGACTCACGCAAGCGCGGGTTCCAAAAAGGAAATCTGTATCGCCAGGTGCAGGCCGGCATTTCTGGATTGCAGCAGGCTCAAGGAGGCGGCCGAAGCCGCCAAGCTTCGGGTCCGCTTCCCCGCCGTCGACAGCGCGGTGGACTGGCTGAAGCAGCACCGCCGCGAGCTCGTGGTGGGCACTGTCGTCGTCATCGCGGGCGTCGCGTTCGTTGTCGTCGTTGCAGGGAGCGGTGGCACAGCCCTGGTCCTCGCACCGGCCGTCTTGCTGGTATCCTCCGAGCCCCACTCCACGCCTGCGGTGGCGCCATGACGAACCTCGCTGCGCTCGCGGAAGCACACCCGGTGATTGGGAGGCGTTGGAGTCAAAACCCGCCACGCGATCAGGCTCGAATCCTGCTCCTCGCACGTGACGCCCTGGATTTCATCTCTGCCACTGGGCAGCGGTACCCCTTTGAAGACTTCTTCAAGCGGCTCGACTCTCTCGGCGTGACTCCTCGAGGCGGCCCATCGGAACTCCGAGGCCTCATGGAGAAAACGAGCCGCTTCTTCGAGCAGGTGCGCGCTGAGCCTGAGCTCCCGGAGGAGGAGGCACAGAGCCAGGCCATCCTCGACGCGATTCGCTACATCGATGCAACCGGCCAGTTGGAAGCGTTCGCCGACTTTCGGGAGCATGCAGAAGCGGACGCTCCTCCCTACGTCGTGGCCTCGTTCGGCACACGGGAGGAGGCGGAAGCCTGGCTTGCGAGCCACCCCAATCCCCCAGACCCCGCCGACGTGCTCATCGGCAACGGGTATCATCACGTCGTCCACGATCGCGAAACGAACCTGCGCCGTCTGCCACGCAACCGCGCTCTTCAGTGGTACCTTGAGGAACTCGTGGAGAAGGAGCCCCCCGTTGCCGTGGCATCCTTCGAGACGCGCGAAGCAGCGGACGCCTGGTTGAGAGCGCAGGACGCTCCGGCCAGACGGGCCTGGGTAAGCGTGGGCGGAGCTCTCCACCTCGCGGCGTATTACCCGAACATCCACCACCGAGCCCTGTTCCCGTTGGCCCTGGTAGATGGCACGAAACCGTGACGGCATCGCGGATGGCGCCTACGGAGCGCCGCTCACGAATCGTGGCTGAGTCTTGACGCAACGGACCCGATGAGGACGTGCAAGGTGCGCGCGCTTTTCGACCCCGAACTCCCGCAAGGAGCCGTGCGCCTCATGACTCCGACGAGACTGATGACCCTCGCCGCAGTAACCCTCACCGCGTGCCTCGCCTCCCCTTCCGTCGTGTCCGCCAGGGACAACGAGCTCAAGCCCCCGCGCCGTCTCAACGTCCAAGTGGGCCCTCGCCCCTACTACCTCGTCGAGGACATGGACGAGAGCCCCCTCAAGCGGAAGCTCCAGCAGTGCTCCGAGGGCCCGTTCTACAAGACCGAGTTCTCCATCGCCCACCGCGGCGCCCCGCTCCAGTTCCCCGAGCACACCAAGGAGTCCTACGAGGCCGCGGCCCGCATGGGCGCTGGAATCCTCGAGTGCGACGTCACCTTCACGAAGGACCGGCAGCTCGTGTGCCGCCATTCGCAGTGTGACCTGCACACCACCACCAACATCCTCGCCATCCCCGCGCTGGCGGCGAAGTGCACACAGCCCTTCCAGCCGGCGAACCCCACCACGGGCCGCGCGGCCTCGGCGCTCTGCTGCACCAGCGACATCACCCTCGCCGAGTTCAAGCAGCTCTGCGGGAAGATGGACGCGTCCAACCCGGCCGCGACCACCGTGGCCCAGTACCTCGGGGGAACGGCCAACTGGCGCACGGACCTGTACTCCACCTGCGGCACCGTCCTCTCCCACAAGGAGAGCATCGAGCTCTTCAAGAAGCTCGACGTGAAGTTCACCCCGGAGCTCAAGGCCCCCAGCGTGCCCATGCCGTTCCAGGGTGAGTACACGCAGCAGCAGTACGCCCAGCAGATGATCAACGAGTACAAGCAGGCGCGCGTCGACCCGAGCGACGTCTGGCCGCAGTCGTTCGACCTGAACGACGTGCTCTACTGGATCGAGCACGAGCCCCGCTTCGGCAAGCAGGGCGTGTACCTGGACGGCCGCTACGAAATTCCGGGCACCATCTTCGACCCGAACAACCCGACCACCTGGGTTCCCAGCATGGACGCGCTGGTCGACTCCGGAGTGAAGATCATCGCGCCGCCCATCTACGTGCTCCTCACGCTGGATTCGGCGGGGAAGATCGTCCCGTCGGCGTACGCGAAGGCCGCTCGGGCCGCGGGCCTGGACATCATCACCTGGTCCTTCGAGCGCGCCGGCCCCCTGAAGACGGGCGGCGGCTTCTACTACCAGTCCGTGGCCCCTGCGATTGACAACGACGGGGACATGTACGTCGCGCTCGACGTGCTCGCCCGCCACGTCGGCGTCATCGGCATCTTCAGCGACTGGCCCGGCAGCGTGACGTATTACGCGAATTGCATGGGCCTGTAGTCGCGCCGGCAGTGAATGTCAGACCCCTCTGTAGACTCCCGCCCTGGCAGGTTGACTCCCCAATGAATCGGGTGCCATACGGTCAACCTGTCAGGTTGTCTCTCCGGGAGGCGTGCGCATGGGGCAGGACAAGGGGAAGATGCCGGTTTCCTACGAGGACATCGAGGCTCTTCCGCCGGGATGGGTGGGGGAGATCGTCGCGGGTGAGCTGTACGCCTCACCCCGTCCCGCGGTCGGGCACCTGCGTGTCATTTCAAGCCTGAGCGCACTGCTGGCCCTACGGTTCGATATGACACCGACCGGCCCGGGAGACTGGTGGTTCCTGCACGGGCCCGAGCTGCACTTCGAGCCCAACGTCCTGGTCCCTGACATGGCCGGGTGGCGACGCGAGCGGGTTCCGGAGCCGACAGACCCGAAGACGCCCTGGCTCACCGCCGCGCCGGACTGGCTGTGCGAGGTGGTGTCCCCTTCAACGCGAACGCTGGACCGGGTGCGCAAGATGCCCGTGTACCACCGCGAGGGTGTGCAGCACGCCTGGCTCATCGACCCCGTGCGCCGCACCCTGGAAGTGTACGGACGCGGAGAGAACGGCTGGGTGCGGACGGCCCTGTACGGCGGGAACACGGTGATTCGCGAGGCCCCCTTCGAGGCTGTTCCCCTGGACCTGGGACTCCTGTGGTCCCCAGGCCCCGGCGGTGCGGTCTATCCCTAGAGCCCGAGCTCTGGAGGCGCCTCCAGCCCCATCCGCTGGAGCAGCGCCCGCTGCAGCGCAAGCGTTAGCGGCCCCGGCGTCCCCTCCCCCACCTTCGCCCCGTTCAACGTCACCACGGGCTGCACGTCCGTCGTTGTACCGGCGAGGAACACCTCCTGGAAGCGACCCCGGTCATTCACCGCCACCGGCTGCTCCTTCACCGTCATCCCCAGCTCGCAAGCCAGCGCCAGCACGTGGTCCCGGGTGACGCCGGGAAGGATGCGCTGGTTCTTCGGGTGCGTGTGGAGCACGCCGTCCATCACGATGAACACGCTCGTCGAGGCGCCCTCGGTGATGACGTTGTCGCGCACCAGCACGGCTTCGTACACGCCGGCATCTCGTGCCTGCTGCTTGGCCATGATGTTCGGCAGCAGGTTGACCGTCTTCAAGTCGCACCGCGCCCAGCGCAGGTCCGGCAGCATCAGCGCGCTCACGCCTTCCTTCCGCTGCGTCCACGGCACCTGGAACGGCGAGGCGGACAGGTAGAGCGTGGGCGGAGTCCCCGCGGGCGGAAACGCATGGTTGCGTGGCGCGGCGCCCCGGGTGAGCTGCAGGTACACCGTCGCCTGTCGCCCCTTCAGCCCGTTGGCCTCCAGCAGGTGCTCGCTGATGCCGCGCACCTGCGCCTTGTTGAAGCCCTCCGGCGTCGGCAGCGTCAGCTCCTTGATGCCCCGCTGCAGCCGATCCCAGTGCTCGGTCTCCGCGAACAGGCCGCTCGGGAGCACCCGCGTCACCTCGTACACCCCGTCCCCGAAGAGGAAGCCCCGGTCCTCCACCGACACCCGGGCCTGCTCCAGCGGGAGGAACTCCCCGTTCAGATAGACGTGCATGCGCGCCTCCGAGTGCTCGTGCCTCAGGGTCTCCCGGCCTGCCCGATTCCATGCCGGCGCAGCACCTCGCGCACGCTCGACAGGGGAATCGCTTCCACCTTCTGGCCATTCCCGCTCACCGTGCTGGCCATGAAGAGCGAATTGTAGATGGCCTCCTCCGTCGCCTCCACCACCGCCTGGAACAGCGGCGACAGCGCGTCGTTGCCCAGCGTCTCCGCCGTCAGCCGCTCGGCGTTGAAGGCCCGGCGCACCGAGTCCGCCGTGGAGAACGCGATGACGTAGTCCCCGGAGCCATTCGACGCCGAGGACCCCGTGCGTCCCAGCCCCAGCGTGGCGCGCTCCGCCAGTCTCCTGAGATTCCGGTGCTCCAGCGGCGCGTCCGTGGCGACGACAATCATGATCGACCCGTCCCCTCGCTCCTCCACATCCTTTTGGAACGCGTAGCGCCCCAGCGCCCTGCCCACCGGCGCGCCCAGCACCTGCAACACGCCTCCGAAGTTGGACTGCACCAGCACACCCACGGTGTAGCCGCCCAGCTTCTTCGGCAGCACGCGCGACGACGTGCCGATGCCTCCCTTCCACCCGAAGGCCACCGTCCCGGTCCCCGCCCCCACGCTGCCCTCCACCACCGGCCCCGTGGACGCCTGCGCGAGCGCGGCCCGCACCTCCTTCTCACCCACCGGCCGCGTGCGGATGGCGTTGAGCCGCCCGTCGTTCGTCTCGCCCACCACCGGGTTGATGGAGCGCACGTCCTCCATGCCGGGCTGCTCCAGCATCCAGCCCACCAGCGCATCCGCCACGCGCCAGACGCACAGCGTGCAGGTGAGCAGCACGGGAGACTCCAGCTCTCCCAGCTCGTTCACCTGCGTGCTGCCGAGCAGCTTGCCGAAGCCATTCGCCACGTGGATGGCGGCCGGCACCCGCTCGCGGAACAGGTTCCCTCCGTGCGGGAGGATGGCCGTGACGCCCGTGCGCACCGAGTCGCCGGCCATCAGCGTGGTGTGCCCCACCCGCACGCCGGCCACGTCGGTGAGGCCGTTGTGCGGCCCCGGCGTGAAGATGCCCGGCGCCACCCCGAGCTCCCGTGCCCGCACACGTGCCTCCGCAGGCGCCTTCTTCTCGTCCGCCATCTTCTCCTCCTTCGGGGCGAGCGCGGCCGCCGGTCCCCCCATCAGCAGGCCCAGCACGCACCACGCCCGTGCAATGCGCCGCATCCACCACCTCCAGGCAGGAAACCCCTACGGAACCGCCACCGGCCCCAGCCGTCCCCAGACGACGTCCGTGAAGCGCGAGCCCGGCTCCTCCGCGAGCCCGAGCTTCTTCAGGTCATCCGAGTACTTCGCCCCCTTCACCACCACCCAGCGCCGCGCCACCCGGCGCCCTTCCGCCAGCGTCTCCGGCGTCAGCGGCGCGTGCTCGGCGAAGCGGCGCAGCACCTCGAACGCGGGCTGCGCCTTCTTCGGCTTCGCGAACATCGGGTCGAAGAAGACGACGTCGAACGCGCCGGACGGCAGTGTCTTCAGATACTCGCGCGCATCCGCGTGCCGCACCTCGATGGGCCCCGAGTCCGGCCCCAGCTCGTAGCGGCGCAGCCCCTCCCCGGCCACCACGCCCAGCGCCAGGCTCTTCTCCAGTCCCACCACGCGCCCCGTTGGTCCCACCGCCAGCGCAGCCACCAGCGCGTCCTGCGCCAGCCCCAGCGTGCAGTCCAGCACCGAGTCCCCGGGCTTCAGCTCCGCCACACGCACGAAGGCATCCGGCTCGCCCTCGCGCAGGCGCATGCGGCGCAGGTGGGCCATGCCCGCGTGGAAGGCGAACGAGCCCTCCGCGTCCCACAGCGTCACGCCGTCACCGCCCACCACCAGCAATGCGTCCGTCTTCACCCCGAGCCACGGGGCGATGCCTTCCTTCGAACGACGGGGAAGGAACGGCAGCCCCCAGCGCGACGCCACGGCGCGGGCCTCGCGAATCTGGGCCGCGTCCACCTTCGTGCTGGTCGTCACCGCGAGCGGAATCGGAGCCATTCGAGGCCGCCCATCCTGCCCGACACCGCGCCCGTGGCAACGCCTCCGTCATGCGCAGATGACGCTCCGCATCAAGCCCCGCGGGGCAGTCGCACACCCGACAGGGGCAGACCTGCTTACCGAAATTTATAGGAATTCTAATCCACCTGCCCTAAGTCTAGACTTCCTTCGGATGGTGAAGAATGTCACCCACCCCCTCCGTCCGAAGTGGCTCGCTGGGAGAAAACCATGCGCAACAGAACAGCAGGACTTGCAGTGGTGGTTCTCGTCACCGCCCTTCTGGCGTTTGACTCATTCGCGGCAACCTACGGCGCCACGCAGTCTGGCTCCTCCGCCATCTTCTACGTCGACACCACGTCGTGGGCGGACATCCACCTCATCAAGAACAATGGAGGGCAGCTCAACTACCGGATGGCCATCATCAACGGCCGCAACGAGTACACGGTGACGGGGCTCGTCGCGGGCGACTTCATCGACTACTCGTTCACGTACTGGGACGTGTCCTGCAACTGTGCCAAGGACACCGCGTGGGCGCGGTATACGCACGGCGGCACGCAACCTCCACCCGTGGACTCGGGCACGCCAGACGCCGGCCAACCTCCGCCAACGGACGCCGGCCAGCCTCCTCCGACGGGGAACATCGTCCCCCTCTTCGACAACACCACGGCGCTGGAGCCGGCCACGGTGGAGAACACCTCCACGGCCATCATCACCCGCGTCGGTGACCGCGTCCGTGATCGCCACGCGCGCGAGGACGAGTACCAGGCCTACGACCACTACCTGCAGTTCTACTTCCAGAACCGCACGCACAACGTCGAAATCATCGACGAGGTCGCCAAGGGCGGCAGCCGTATCGTCGTCAACCTCCGCACCATCTACCCGTACGACAGCCCGGACTTCCGCGCGTTCTTCCGTGGCCTCAACACCGTGGCCGAGTACTTCCACAACGCGGACTTCACCACCGTCAACGACTACCTCTACACGGCCAGCGTGAACTTCAACGCGAAGGAAGGCCGCGCCATCCGCATCGGAGATCGGATGGAAATCGAGATTGGTGTCTTCCTTCGGGCACCGGTGGAAGGCCGGTTCAACTACTACTCCACGGCCATGCTCTACATCGTCGGCACCGGCGGCATCGCCCCGTTCGAGGTGTCCGGCGCGCAGGAGGACTCGTTCCCCATGCCGGCGGCCGGCCTGAGCGGCGGCGCGACGACGCAGAACCAGCCCATGTCCAACGAGCCGGACAACCGGTTCCTGCAGATGGCGATGAACATGGCCCCGGTGAATGCGCAGCCCTTCGTGGATGGCCGCCGCCTGCACCACACGAACTTCGGGGACGGCAGCCACTCCGAGCAGCCCAACCCCGTGTACACCGCACAGGCGAACAAGCTGGGCCCCAACTTCGTCTCGACGTCCTGCATCTCCTGCCACGTGCAGAACGGCCGCGGCCTGCCGCCCGCCGTCAACACCACGCTGGGCAACTACGTGGTCAAGGTGGGCAACGCCAGCGGCGGCGCGGACGCCTTCCTCGGCTTCCGCCTGCAGCCCCGCCGCACCAGCGGCACTCCCGAGGCGGACGTCCGCATCTCCGGGTGGACCAACAGCAGCGGCACGTTCGGCGACGGCACCGCGTACCAGCTGCGCAAGCCGACCTACAGCTTCACGAATGTCATCCCCACCAACTACTCCGCCCGCGTCACGCCGCAGCTGGTGGGCATGGGCCTGCTGGAGGCGGTGCCGGAGAGCGCCATCGCCGCGCTGGCGGACCCGAACGACAGCAACGGGGACGGCATCTCCGGGAAGATGCAGACGGTGCGTGATCCGGAGACGGGCGCGACGCGGCTGGGCCGCTTCGGCTGGAAGGCCGGCGCGGCGAAGCTGAAGCACCAGGTGGCGGACGCCCTCGTGAATGACATGGGCGTCACCTCGCCCGTCTTCACGGCCATGGACTGCGGCCCGCAGCAGTCGGGCTGCTCGGGCACCAGCACGGAGCTGGCCGCGGCGGACCTGGACAAGCTCACGCGCTACATCGCGCTGCTCGGAGTCCCGTCGCGCCGCGACTACCGCGACGCCACCGCCCTGAGCGGCGAGACGCTGTTCGCCAGCGCGGGTTGCGCGAAGTGCCACACGGCCACGCTGACCACCAGCCAGTACCACCCGAACGCGGAGCTGCGCAGCCAGACCATCCACGCATACACGGACCTGCTGCTGCACGACATGGGCTCGGGCCTGGCCGACAACCTCGGCGAGGGCCAGGCCACGGGCTCCGAGTGGCGCACGCCCCCACTGTGGGGCATCGGCCTGACGGCGGGCGTCAGCGGCGGCGAGGCCTACCTGCACGACGGCCGCGCCCGCAACCTCACCGAGGCCATCCTCTGGCACGGCGGTGAGGCGCAGAACGCGAAGAACGCCTTCTCCGGCATGAGCGCCGCGAACCGCGCCGCGCTGCTCAAGTTCCTGCAGTCGCTGTAGCGGAGCACGGGGAAACGGCCACCCGGGCTGCACGCGGTGGCCGTTTCGGGTTCAGCGCCGAGTGACTTCCCGCACTCGAGCTGACCCAATCGGGGCCCGTCACGGAGACACGTGTCTCCGTGATGGGCCCCTTCGCGTCAGCTCAGCACTCGTTGCCGCCGTTGACCTCCACGGTCATCACGAAGCGCGCCTGGTTGAAGACGAGTGTGTAGAAGTGACCGGTGGAGCAGTAGTCCGGCTGCGTCTCGCGGCTCCAGCCGTACACCACGGCCGTGTAGCTCTCGCCGGTGTTGATGTACCGCTCGATGTCGTTGGCGAGCGTGGTGCCAATCTGCGCGCGGACCTGCGCGCGCGTCAGCGTGGCGCCGTACTGCCAGGGCATCCGCGAGTCGCTCACCAGCTCGATCGCGAGCGGTGCCGCGTCAGCCGGGCTCACCGTGCCGGTGACGGGCTCGTTGATTTCCAGCGCGTGCACGTCCGCGCCCACCTGCGCGGCGGTGGCGGCGAGCTGCGCGTCCAGCGCCGTCTCCACCAGTTCGATGTTGGTGACGGACTGCTCGGTGGTGGTGGGCTCGGGCTGCTGCGTGGGCTGGGGGGCGGGGCCACACGCGACGAACAGGGCGCTGCTCAGGAGGAACGACGGGAGGGTGAGACGCTTCATGGACTTCCTCCGGGGGGATGCCCGCCGGGCGAGGTGCCTTGCGGGTGTGCTCGGGATAGCCGAGCCCCGGAGACAGTCCAGGTCAAAGTGCCACCGCGTCGCGGGCCGATGGACGCCATTCCGCATGCCGCGCACTTTTCCCCTGGCGTGGCACGGCGGCGCGACATCCGCGCCCGGAATCAGGAAGCGTCCGCCACCTGGAGCTTCCGGCCGCCCTGCATCTGCGCGACGGTGACGGACTGGTTCCGGCCATTGCGCTTGGAGTGGTACAGGCACTGGTCGGCGAGGTCGATGAGCTGCTGCTTCTCCATCCCGTTGTCGGGGAAGGTGGCGATGCCCAGCGACATGGTGATCTTCAGCGGGCCCATCTCGGTCTGGAAGACCTCGGCCTTCACCGCCTCGCGGATGCGCTCGGAGATGGTGTAGGCGCCCTTGGCATCCGTCTCCGGCATGACGATGACGAACTCCTCGCCGCCGTAGCGGGCGACGATGTCCGTGTCGCGCGCCAGCGACTTGATGATGCGCGCCACGCCCTTGAGCACCTGGTCTCCCGTGGGGTGGCCGTAGGTGTCGTTGACGCTCTTGAAGTGGTCCACGTCGGTGAGGACGACCGAGCACTTGCGCTGGTAGCGCCGCGCCTGCGCGAGGATTTCGTCCGCCTTCGTCTGGAAGGTGCGGTGGTTGAACAGGCCGGTGAGGCCGTCCGTGGTGGCCATCCGCTCCATCTGCTCGTAGAGCTGCGCGCGCAGCACCGCCTGGGCGGCCTGGATGGCGATGACCTCGATCATCCGCAGCACGTCCTGCTCGAACGCGGCCTTCTTGCGCGAGCCCGCGACGAGCGTGCCGAGGATGCGGTCCCCCGCCACCAGCGGGAAGATCTTCAGCGCGCCCAAGCCCCGAATCTGCGTCTCGTCGTCGAAGATGATCTGCCGGTCCATCGCCTTGATGTCCCGGCCCGGCAGCGGCGCGCCGTAGCGCACCACGTTGGCGACGAGCCCGTTGTTGTCCGGGAAGGACTGGCCCTCCAGCGCCTGGCCCTGGGCCGTGACACCGGACATGCGCACCACGCGGTGCATCCGCTTGCCGTCCACCTCGGACACCAGCGTCACCGCGCAGAAGTCCAGCCCCGCCAGGTGCCGGGTGCTCTCCAGCACGGCGACGAAGACCTGGTCCGGGCTGCCCGCGCGGTTCAGCTCCTCAATCGCGCGGAAGAACCGGTCCTTCTCGTCGCGCGTCTTGCGGATGTAGCTCATCACCCGCTCCACCTCGATGGAGCGCAGCACCTCGCCGGCGATGATGGACAGCAGCTTCTCGTCCTGGTCGCTGAAGGGCTCGTTGGCCACGCGGTCCGCCACCAGCACGCCGCGGACCAGGCCGCTGCCCTCGAGGATGGGGACGGCGAGCAGCGCCTGCACCGTGGGCGCGCTGCCCTCGTAGTGCGTCACGCCCTTGAGCCCCTGCGGCGAGTTCATCCGCACCGGCGCCCGGCGCTTGAGCACGCCGCCGATGATGCCCTCGCCGGCGGAGAAGCGCTCGCGCTGCACGCGCTCGGAGCCCGAGCGGCAGTCGTACAGCTTGAGGCTCCGGTCATCCGAGGTGAGCAGGAACGCCGCGCAGGTGTGCGTGCGCAGGCCCGTCTCGGCGATTTCGAGCGCCGCATGCACCGCGCCCTCGATCTCCTTCACGGAGGCGACGAGCCACTTCTCGTCGCTGCTCATGCCGCTGAAGCTGTCCTGCGTGCCGGAGGACACGAGGCGGAAGGTGCGCGCGCGCTCCTCCACTTCGCGGATGCGCTTCTGCACCGCGTCGCTCTCCGCCCGGCGCGCCGCGGCCATCCGCGCCGCCAGCACCAGGTGGTAGAGCCCGGAGAACAGCGCCAGGAAGGCCGCGTGCGTGGCGAAGCCAGACCAGTTCGGCACGTGCCCGGCGAGCGTCACCAGCGCGTCGAACACCAGCGCCACACCCAGCAGCGTCAGCCCCGCGTTGCGCGGCAGGAACGCCACCAGGAAGGCCATCAGCAGGTAGACAATCGGGAACAGCTCCCCGCCGCCGATGGCCACGACGATGAAGGCCGCGGCGATGAGCCCGCCGCCCAGGTCCAGGTCGTCGCGCAGGTCGATGACGGCGCCCACGGCGCCACGCATGGCACGGCGCCACGCGGCCAGGGCAATGCCCACCAGGAGGAAGCCCACCAGGGCCGCCTCGGTCCACTCCAGCGTGTGGAGCCCGCGAAAGCCTCCGCGCGCCAGGTGGATGAACGTGGCGAGCGCCGCGGCCGCGGGGATGGCCCTCACGGCGTGACGCAGCAACCTTCCGGGAGACGGAAACGCGGTCAGCGACGTCATGGGGACTCCAGGTGGAAGACCATCTCGCCCGGCTTCACGTAGCCGAGCTCCTCGCGCACGGACCGCTCCAGGGCGGACGGGTCCTTGCGCAGGGCGTTGATTTCCTCCCGCAGGGCCTCGTTCTGCTCGGCCAGGCTGCGGTTGCGCTCGTGCAGCGAGTCGACGTCCTGGCGCAGCGACATGTAGCGGCGGAAGCCCTTGGCGTCCGCCACCGACAGCAGGCTCAAGGCCCCCGCCACACCCACCGCCACCACCAGGAACTTTTGCCTCGCCGTCATGAACGCGCCGAAGGTACCAGCGACCCCCTGCCCCGCAAGAAAACCGCTCCAGGCATGTAGCAGCCGCGCGATCCAGCCGGCCCCCTCCCGCACAACCTGTCCCTGGAGACGTGGACGCCCGTGCGCCCGAGGCTGGGGCCACGGAGACCCCGAGGTCTCGCACCCATCCTGGAGCGCCATCATGAACCCCATCCCTGCTTCGAAACGAGGCGCCCGCCTGGCGCCGTTGGCCCTGCTGTTGCTAGCCACGGCCTGTGACACCGGGAGCCCCGAGGCCGCCGCGCACGCCCCGTCCCTGCCCGCGGTGAAGCTGGCCGCGACGGGTGGGCTCTCCGCCACGGTCCGCAGGACGTCGCACGGCATTCCCCACGTGCTGGCCCAGGACTACGCCGGCCTCGGCTACGGGTACGGCTACGCCTTCGCACAGGACAACCTCTGCGAACTGGCGCAGGTCGTCGTCACCGTCAGCGCGCAGCGCTCCCGGTACTTCGGGCCGGACGCGACGTACCCCGCCACGCTGGTCGGCGACATCCCCAACCTCAAGAGCGACTTCTTCTACCAGTCCATCAACGACGCGGGCACGGTGGAGGCACTGGTGGCCCAGGCGCCGCCGCGTGGCCCGTCGGTGGAGATGCGCGAGCTGGTCCGGGGCTATGTCGCCGGCTACAACCGCTACCTGCGCGAGACGGGTGTCGACGCGCTACCGGACCCGAGGTGCCGGGGCGCGGCCTGGGTCCGTCCCCTCACCGAGCTGGACCTCTTCCGGCGCTACTACCAGCTCAGCCTGCTGGCCAGCTCCGGCGCGTTCCTCACGTCCATCGTCGACGCGCAGCCGCCCGGGCCACTGCCGGATGGCGCTCTACCCGTGCCCCTCACCCTGCCCGACGTGCTCCCCGCCGGCGCGATTCCGAAGGCGACGGACCTGGGCATGGGCAGCAACGCCATCGGCCTGGGCCGCGAGGGCACCCGCAACGGCAACGGCATGGTGCTGGGCAACCCCCACTTCCCGTGGGAGGGCTCCGAGCGCTTCTACCAGGTCCACCTCACGCTGCCGGGACAGCTCGACGTGAGCGGGGCCAGCCTGCTCGGGGTGCCGGCGGTGCTCATCGGCCACAACGCGCACGTGGCGTGGAGCCATACGGTGTCCACGGGCTTCCGCTTCACCCCGTACGAGCTGAAGCTCGTGCCGGGCAGCCCGACGACGTACCTCTACAATGGCCAGCTCCAGCAGATGACGCCGCGCCCCACCACCGTGCTCGCGCGCAAGGCGGACGGGACGCTGGAGCCGCGGACGCACACGTTCTACTGGACGCGCTTCGGGCCGATGTTCGACTACCCGGCCGGGTACATGACGTGGAACGCGCTCACCGGCTACGCGTTCCGCGACGTCAATGCGACGAACTTCCGCGTGTTGGATCAGTTCCTCGCCATGAACAGGGCCGGCAGCGTGGACGCGCTGCGGCAGGCACAGGACTACTGGCAGGGCATCCCCTGGGTGAACACGGTGGCGGCGGACGACCAGGGCCGTGCGTTCTACGCGGACTCCGCCGTCGTCCCGCACGTCACGGATGAAATGGTGGCGCGCTGCGTGCTCTCCCCGGTGGCGCTGCTCGTGTACCAGTCCGCAGGGCTCCCGGTGCTGGACGGCACCCGCGCGGACTGCGAGTGGGGCTCGGACGCGGACGCGGTGGAGCCGGGCATGTTCGGCCCCGGCCGGATGCCGCACCTGGTGCGCCAGGACTATGTGACGAACTCCAACGACAGCTACTGGCTGTCCAACCCGGCGCAGCCGCTCACGGGGTATGACCGCATCATCGGCGCCGAGAACACCGCGCGCAGCCTGCGCACCCGCGTGGGGCTGAAGATGGTGCAGGGGCGCCTGGCCGGCACGGACGGGCTGGAGGGCCAGCGCTTCACGCTGGACCAGCTCCAGACGGTGGCCTTCAACAACTGGAACTTCTCGGGCGAGCTGCTGCGCGACAGCGCCGTGGCCATGTGCCGCCGCAACCCGTTCATCCTCGCGAAGGACGGGCGACTGGTGGACGTGCGCGCGGCGTGCCCGGTGCTGGAGAAGTGGAACCTGCGCGGTGACCTGGACAGCGCGGGCGGCCTGCTGTGGCGCCAGTTCATCTCCCGCATCGTGCCCGTGACGGGCGGCCCGTACCTCGTGCCCTTCCTGCCCACGGACCCGGTGAACACCCCGCGCGGCCTCAACACCCTGCACCCGCAGGTGGTGCAGGCGCTGGGCGGCGCGGTGCAGGTGATGCAAGCTCGCGGGCTCCCCCTGGACGTGACGCTCGGCGCGGTGCAGCGCGTGCACCGGAACGAGGCGCGCATTCCGTACCACGGCTGCGGTGACCCGGAGGGTTGCTTCAACGCGATGGGCGGCCGGCTCCTGCCGGACTACACCTACGTGCCCTTCCTCGGCACCAGCTTCGTGATGGCGGTGTCCTTCACGGACACCGGCCCGGTGGGCCGCTCCGTGCTGGCCTACTCGCAGTCCAGCAGCCCGGCCTCGCCGTACTTCGCGGACCAGACGTGGCTGTTCTCCCGCAAGCAGTGGGTGGACATGCGCTTCACCGAGGCGGACATCGCCAGCGACCCGGAGCTCTCCGTGACGCTGTTGCAGGAGTAGCGCGGTCGCCCTGCCCGCTCCGCCCGGGGTGAGGCGGAGCGGTCACTCCTCGGCGAGCAGCTTCTCGATGGCCTTTGCCACGTCCGCGTGGCCTTCCACGCCCTGCCACCCGGCCACGGCACGGCCCCGGCGATCCAACAGCACGGTGGTGGGCAGCGCGCGGATGTGGCCGAACGCCGTCTGGCCCTCTCGCAGGGTGTCGTTCGCCACCAGGACCGGGTAGCGGAGCGCGTAGTGGTCCGCGAAGGGCTGGAGCACCTTCTCGCCCTCCAGGTCCATGCCCACCGACACCACCTGGAAGCCCTTCGCGCCGTAGTCCTTCTGCAGGGCCTCCAGCGTGGGCATCTCCGCGAGGCACGGGAAGCACCAGGTCGCGAAGAAGGAGACGAGCACCACCTTGCCGCTCAGGCCGCGCGCATCGTGCCGCGTGGGCCCCACCGACGGGAGGGCCAGCGCGTACAGGAAGGCGGGCCCCGCATCCACCGGCCTCGAGCCGCGGCAGCCGGCCAACATCAGCACCAGCAGGGCCGCGCACACCCGGACTCGCGCGGCCGTCTTCATGCCGCCGTCGTCGGAGCCACGCCCGCGGCGCGCTGGCAGTCCTTGCACAGCCCGTACAGCTCCATCTTGTGCGACGTCACCTTGAAGCCGTGCTTGCGCGCCACCGCGTCCTGCATCGCCTCGATGCGGTCGTTCTCGAACTCGACGATGGTGCCGCACCGGGTGCAGATGAGGTGGTCGTGGTGCTCACGGCCTGCCGCCGCCTCGTAGCGCGTCTGCCCGTCGCCGAAGTTGCGCGCGTGGGCCAGGCCGCACTCGTTGAGCAGCTTCATGGTGCGGTACACGGTGGCCACGGACACCTTCGTGTCCTGCTCGCGCACCTTGTTCCACAGCTCCTCCACCGACAGGTGGCCACCGACGGCGAAGAAGGTGTCGATGATGAGGCTGCGCTGCCGGGTGCTCTTCAGCCCGTGCTGCGCCATGTAGCGGGCGAGCACTTCATCCTTCGACTCATCCTGCTCATGGCTGTGGTGGCTGTGGCTCATGTCGGTTCCTTCAAACGCCCCGCGGGTCCGCGCGTGCATCGTGCTCCCTTGGTAGGGGGCCGACCCAGCCCGCCCTCCGCTCCTGTTGTAACCGGTCCACGGGGCCGCCGCGACCCGCTCCATTCCGCAACGAAACGTTCCCCGCTGTCGAAGAAACCGTCATGGAAGACTGTTGGTCTCCGAACGCGGGGGCGAGATATCCCCGTCAGCCCCGGCTCGCAACGTCCGGCGGGTAAAGTCAGGGAGCGCCCGCGCCCCCGGCCGGCCGTCCCTCCGGCTTGCACTCGCCGGTAGCTGTTTAGATTGGAGTCGGACTGGCTCATTGACACCCGTCTGGCGGCGAAGATAGAGGCATCCGCCCTCGTAAACGAGCATTTTTCGGCGACTTTCCATGACCAGCCCCTGGCAGAGAAGACGACAGCCCGACGACGTACCCACCCCCGTGGCGGTTGCCGTCTCGGATTTCTGCAGGCGCGCGAAGTCGCCGGCCCCCGCCCCGGAGGTCCGAGAAGCGCTCGCCCTCCTGGCCGAGGACGATGACTTCCGCGTCCGCACCCTGACGGATGGAGAGCCCGAGGCTTCCCCGCTCGGCCCCTTCGCCGTCGTGGACATCCTCCGCGGCACCGCCCCCGCCCTGGCCGCCCAGCGGCAGGCGTGCGGCTTCTACGACGTGGCCCGGGAGCTGGCCTACGTGCGCGAGGAGAAGACGCCTCCGCCCGCCCCCGCGCCCAACGTGCCCGTCTTCGCCACGCCGCCCGCGTCCGCCGCCGAGGAGGGCGACGGCAAGGCCGGCAAGAAGGCGGGCAAGGCCGCGAAGCAGGAGGCCGCCGTCCAGGAGCGCATCGCCCCGCGCAAGCGCGCCACCCCCGAGGCCGACGCCACCGACGCCGACACCCTGCCCCCCGAGGACGGTGAGGACCTGGGCTTCCTGCGGCGGGACCTGCCCCGTCCCCGGGGCCGCTTCACCCGCGTGGAGGCGCCCCGGGCGTCCTTCATGGAGCTGACGCGCCTGAGCACGAAGCCGGCGGTGGAGGGCGCCCTGGAGGGTGCCGAGCACCGCTTCGCACTGCTGCGCAACCTGTCCCAGCGCTACAACGGCTCGCGCGGTGAGCTGACGCTGGTGGACGTGGAGAACGTGCTCAAGGACCACGGGCTGCTGGAGTCCTTCACGGAGAAGGAGAAGAACCAGGTGCTGGCCGCGTACTCGGATCAGCGCGGGGCCGCTGGCCGCGTGGGCTGGTCCCTGGGGCTGAGCCCGTCCGAGCTGCAGCGGCTCATCTCCGTGCTCGGCATCGGCGACGAGGTGGAGGCCCTGCGCGAGCGCTTCCGCCGCGAGGCCCTGGCCACCTCGCACCTGACGCACCGGTTGGACCTGCTCGGCCGCGAGAAGTACCTCACGGACCTGGGCATCCAGCGGAAGTTCTCCGACTCGCTCCGCAAGGAGCTGGAGCGACTGGTGGCCGACGAGTTCCCCGAGGCCACCGAGCTGCACGGACTGGCGGATGCCGTGGGCCGCAAGCACGGCGCGCCCGCCGAGCTCGTCTTCCGCGCCTTCGAGCGCCTGGGCCTGGCGGATGGGCTGCGCAAGCGGCTCCTCGCCAACGCCACCCCTTCAACACCCTGACGAGGCACTGACACCCATGCCCATCTACGAATACGCCTGCCAGAGCTGTGGAAAGACCATCGACGTGCTGCAGAAGATCTCGGACCCGACCCCGGCCGCGTGCACCGCGTGCGGCGCCGAGGGCTCCCTGTCCAAGGTCGTCAGCCGCTCCAGCTTCGTCCTGAAGGGCGGCGGCTGGTACTCGGACCTGTACAGCTCCACCAAGAAGGACGGCGGCTCGTCGTCGAGCGGCTCTTCGGGCAGCTCCTCCTCCAGCTCCTCGTCGGGCAGCAGCGCGTCGTCGAGCGACTCCTCGTCGTCTTCGTCGTCTTCGTCGTCCGCGAGCAGCACCCCGGCGCCCGCGCCCGCGGCGGCCTCCGGCGACAAGAAGTAGGAGTCGCGGGGAGGCGGAAAATTCGCCCCGGGCACGGGAGCGGCGCACACTTGCGTCCCGTGCCCTTCCCCCCTTCGAAGCGTCCTCCCCGCAACTGCGCTCTGTGTGGTCACCCGGAGCTGACGGATGCGCGCGGGCTTGGCCGGTTCCTCCTCGTCGCGGATCCCCTGGGCCGGGGCCCCGTCTGCCCTCCCCAGCGCGGCTGCCGGGGTGGCAGCAAGCGCGAGGAGCTGGCGCCGTCCCCGCTGACGCAGGCCGCTCGCTGAGCTAAGCAGGCCCCCTCCCGCGCTCGTGTCCTCGCGGAGGTGCCATGCCGCTCAACCGATTCCGACTGTCCTCCCTCGCCGTCCTCCTCCTCACCGCGCTCGCCACGGGCTGTGGCTCCTACACCCGGATGCCCCCCGAGGCGCGCACCTCGCTGAACAGCGCCCTCAGTGGCCCCGAGGCGGTGCAGTACCTGCGCGTCTCCAGCCACGTCACCCCCTTCTTCGGTGACGCGTCCAAGCACCTCCTCACGCCCTACGCGCCCGAGGACGTGCGCCTGCTGGACGACTCGAAGGGCAAGCCCATCAACCCTGGCGCGGTGGAGCGCATCCTCCCCGCCGGCACGAAGCTGCGCATCACCAAGGTGGAGTTCCCCACCTCGTGGGTGGTGGCGGAGCGCGTCCTCTACACCCCGCGCACCTGGCCGTGGGTGTACCTCGCGGAAGAAGGCGCCGCGCCAACGGCCCCGCCGCTGGTGCTGGTGCTGCCGCCGAACCTGGAGCGCCCGGAGGACTTCCGCACGGAGCTGGAGAAGTACCTCGCGCCCCGCGAGCTGACGGCGCAACTGGACGCCCTGCCCCCGGCCGTGAAGGAGGCCGTCCGCGAGAAGCGGCTGGTGCCCAACATGTCCATGGACGCGGTGCGAATGGCGTGGGGCCCGCCGGAGCGGGTGCTCCGCACGCTCGAGGGCTCATCGAAGAACGAGGAGTGGACGTACCCGGGTGGCCGCCGCAAGGCCTTCCTCACCGACGGCCGGCTCGCCCGCGCCGAGGAGGCCGGCAAGCCGCTCTTCCCGTGACGGTGACTACCGGCGGCGGCGCTGCTTGCCGCCCCGGCCCCCGCCGCCCGACTTGCGCGCGGCCTGGGCCTCGCCGGGCCGGGTGAGGCGCGGCAGCTCGCCGGCCATGACGGGCCAGAACTCGCCCTTGAGCAGCTCCGCCACCAGCTCCGCCTGCGTCTTGATGTCGCGCTTGAAGAAGGTGGCGCCCCGGCCCACCTCGTCCAGCGAGCCGCGCGCATCGCTGCCCCCGGTGCACGGGAGCTTCAGCGCCTCGGCGGCCTCCACGGCCAGGTCATTGGCGGTCTGCTTCACCCGGGCGTTGTAGCCCTCCACCGCGCTCAGCACGTTGAGCGAGCGGATGAAGTCCATGGCCGGGTTCTGCGAGTCCCTGTCATACGGGCGCGCGGCGACGATGGCGGCCCCCAGGGACTTCACCTTGGGCAGACACTCGGCGGCGCTCCACGGCTTCTCGCGGTTGCTGCCCCACAGCTGCACGGGCTCCGGGGCCAGCTCCGGCTTCGGGAAGAAGCAGAGGTACTGGCCGCGGTCCGTCACCAGCTCCAGCCCGACGAAGACCTTCAGCTTCGCCTTCGCGCCCAGGTCGAACAGCTCATCACAGCCGTCCTGGGTGTTCGTCTCCGTGAAGGCCACCCCGTCCAGGCCGAACAGCGCGGCCCGTTCCAGCACGTTGCGAGGGTCCAGCTCGCAACCCTTGGACAGGTAGGAATGGGCGTGCAGGTCGATGAGCATGGGCGCCGCTCCCTAACAGGCCACACCCGGGCCTGTCGAGCCTGCCGCGCCCGCCCCGAGCCCCTCAGGCGAAGGCGTAGGACTGGAAGGTCCCCTGCCGGGCCTGCGTGTTCTTCTCCTCGTAGGTGCGGATGAGGTACCCCATCAGCATCAGCGAGGACGTGTTCTCCAGCACCCGCGACGGGTCCTTGGAGATGAGATTCGCGCTGTAGTTCAGGAAGAACTGGGCCAATTCCTCGCCCGCCTCCTTGACGATCAGCGCGTTGAGCGCGGTTGGCTCCATCGTGCGAATCGTATTGATGAAGTCTACCGCGAGGTCCTTCTTGGTCTTCATGTCCACGGGCCTTCCCCCTTCCCCACCGCCGCCATCACTCGCGGCCCCTGCCCCGAGCGCCCCAGTCACACCAGGTGCGACTCGGGCAATCTAGGCACGCGCCCCGCCCTGCAAACCCCCGCACTGGCTGGATCAATATCCGAGCGTCCGGGAAGCCGGGTTTTTGACACCTCTGGAAATCACGTGCCATAACCCCCTATTGTCCTTTGTCAGTACCGCACAAGGAGTGGCAGGCGATGTTCACGGGCGTGAAGGTCTTCTCCGCCACCAAGGCGAAGGAGCGCGAGGAGCTGGGTGAGAACGTCACCCGTTGGCTGAAGAGCAACGCGGATCTGGAGATTGTCGACCGCGTCGTCTGTCAGTCGTCCGACAACGAGTTCCACTGCTACACCCTCGTGCTCTTCTACAAGCACGGGAAGAGCCAGCAGCCGCAGCAGCCGTAGCCAGCCGCCGGAGGAAGGGACGACCTCCCCTCCCACCGGCCGGCCCCGACAAGCACCCGCCCGGCCCTACGGCTGGGGAACCACCTTCGGCACGTACACGGAGACGCTGCGAGGCGGCAGCTCCACGACTGTCGCGGTCCCCTCGAGCGTCAGCTCGCGGCCGCTGAAGATGTCCGCATACGTCCCCTTCCCCGCCGCCAGGCCGGCCACCAGGTCAATCTCCAGCGGCGGCCGCAGCACGGTGCCGCGGTTGATGACCACGATGGCGCCCCGCCCGTCCGGAAGGCTCCGCTGGAAGATGTAGAGGTCGCTCTCCACGCGCAGCGTGTGACGGGCACCCGTCTGCAGCGCCTCATTCGCGGCCCGCGCCTGGCCCAGCTTCTGGACCAGCGCCAGCAGCTCCTGCTCCATGGGCTCCAGCACGGTGCCGAAGCGCATCATCCGCCGGTTGTCCGGGTCGCCCGCGCCCGGCATTCCCATCTCGTCGCCGTAGTACACGAGCGGCACGCCCGGCTGGGTGAGCAGGAAGGTGAAGGCGTACTTCGCCTTCTCGAAGGCGGCCGGGTCCGTAATCGTGGCCGGCGGGCGGGAGTTGCTGAACGGGTCTCCCCCCGCGCCGTCGAGCTGCTTCGCCGCCTGGGACATGAAGCGCGCCACGTCATGGTTGCCCAGGAAGGGCGAGTTGATCGTGCCCGGCGCGTAGAAGACCTCGTTGGCGCGCACGGCCGTGTCCACGACGCTCAGCGGCTCGCCGTCCGCGAAGGCGCGGCGGATGGGCCAGTACAGGGGGAAGTCGAACTGGCCGTCCAGCTCGCGAGGGCTGATGTAGCGGGCAATCTGCGAGCGGCCGTCCTCACCGACGAAGGTCTCCCCCACGAGGTAGAACTCGGTGCCCGTCATGGCGGTGATTTCCTTCAGCCGCCCGCGCAGCGTGCGCCCCGCCACCTGGTCCATGTGCTTCACGGCGTCCATGCGGAAGCCGTCGAAGTCCGCCGCCTCCAGCCACCAGAGCGTGTCGTCGACGAACTGGTCCACCATGTCCGACGAGCGCCAGTTGAAGTCCGGCAGGTAGTTGGTGAACTTGCAGGTGAGGCGCTTCTCCTCCCAGTCGCAGTCCTGGGTGCCGCACACGCAGCTGGCGGACGTGTTGAACCAGCCGTCGCCGTGGTGCTGGATCCAGTACGGGTGCTCCTGGTGCACGTGGTTGAGCACCAGGTCCGCGATGACGCGGATGCCCTTCGCGTGGGCCGCGGCGGTGAGCGCGCGCAATTCCTCCAGCGAGCCGAAGCGGTGCTGGGTGGTGCGCGGCTTGGACGGCCAGTACCCGTGGTAGCCCGCGTAGTACTTGCCGCCGGTGCCGACGAACCGCCCCTCCGGGTTCTGGTCCACGGGGGAGATCCACAGCGTCTTCACGCCGAGCTCGCTGAAGTAGCCCGCCTCGAGCTTCTCGGTGATGCCGGCGAAGTCACCGCCCTGGTAGTTGGCGATGGGGTCCACGTCCGCCACCGGCCCGTCGTTGTCCGCCCGGGCGTTGTTGAAGCGGTCCGTGAAGGCGAAGTACATCAGCCCCGACTCCCAGCGGAACTTCTTCGCCTCCGTCCAGAAGGGCAGATAGAGCGGCGTGGCCTCGCGACCCTGGGCGTCCTTCGCCGTCACCTTCACGTGGTGCTTGCCCACGGGGGCGACGTCGTCGAGGCGGAAGATGCCGGTGCTCCGGTCGAACGCGTCGGGCTTCTCCACGCCGTCCAGGGAGATGGAAACCCCCTCCTTCGCGGGGCCGGCCTCGTCCGTCCCGTCCAGGTAGGCGACCTCCACCTCCAGCTTGCCGTCCTCCTTCACCACGAAGCGCCGCAGCTCCAGCGCCGGCTGCCGGCAGTCCGGCACGGTGAGCTTCGAGTACTCCTCCGCGCGCACCCAGCGGGTGTACGGGTTCTGGGGGTCCATCAACTGCTTCTCCCCCAGCTGGAAGCGGTAGCCGTAGTCGCGCGGCTCCAGCCCCTCCAGGCGCGCCGTGAAGACGCCGTCACCGCGGTCCTGCAGTTTCAGCGGGCCGGTGGACGAGAAGCCATCCCACTCGCCAATGACGGACACGGTGCCCTGCACGGACTGCTGCGGGGCATAGGTCAGCGTCACCTCGCAGGTCCGGACGGGGATGGAATCTTCGGAGTCACCGCACGCGGCGGCGACGAGCAGCGCCGGAATCGCCAGGGCGCGGGGGAAGCGGAAGGGCGTCATGCGAGCACCTTTCTACGGGAGCCCCGCTCGCTTTTCCAAGCCCCGGGGGGCGAAGGGTCTGACTCAGTGCGTCGTGGCCTGGAAGGGGGGCCTACCGGGCCTCGTACTCCTGGAGGATGCGGAGGACCTTGCTGGCCTGGGGGTGGTCCCCCGGCGCGAGCTCCAGGAAGCGCTGGTAGTGCTTCGCGCCCTGCTCCTGGTTGCCGCGCCGGGCCTCGACGGTGCCCAGCATCAGGTAGCACTCGGCATCCTGGGGGGCCTGGGCCACGCACTGGCGGGCCCGCGTCCGCGCGGCTTCGAGCTTCCCCGCCTTGAGGAGGGCGCGCGCCGACTCCAGGGCCTCCCCTGCGCCACTCACCGGGGCCGTGCCGCGGGTGGCCGGCTCCGGGAATGCCTCCGGCGCCGCCCGCTTCTCCAGCCGCTGCGTGCCGGAGCTCCGGGTCACCGCCTGCCGGACCACCGCGGGCCCCCGCTCGGACAGCGGCCGGGTCTTCTCGATGAGGACGCGCATCGCGCCCGTGTTGTCGGAGGGGTCGTCGTCGACGAAGCCGCAGGACAGGCCGCGCATCCCGCTGATGCGCACCTCCTCGCCCTGGGACAGGAGGAAGCGCGAGGCGCGCTCAGGAGGCTGGTCCTCGGGCCGCTCCCGCTGCATGCAGGCCACCGTGAGCACCGGGCCGCGCTCGCGTCCCCGGCTGAAGGCGCCCTCACCCACCGGCTCCAGCGTCAGCCGGTAGCTCTCTTCCGGAAGCAGGCCCGACAGGGTGAAGGCGCGGTCCACCGCGGCCGTCATCCACTCCGGATGGAGGACGAGCTTCTGGACCTCGTCGGTCCGCAGGTTGGTGAGGGACACGGTGCGCCCGAGCAGGTTCGCCGGGTTTGGAGGGCCCAGGGTGAAGAGCATCAGCCCGGACGCGCCACGGAGGACCTCGGGCTTGCGGGACACGGGGCCCACCGCCGCGGCGGCGTCCACGCCCGGCCCCGTGAGGAGGAAGAAGAGCGCGGGCTGCGCCTTGCCACGGTCCGCGGTCGGGACGACGGTGGTCTCCACGATGCGCCAGTCCGCCCCGGAGTCCAGCGTCCCCAGGGCGGCGCGCCCGCTGGAGACCTGGAACAGGTGTCGCCGGGCCTCCAGCTGGAAGGACTCCACCGGCCAGGCCGCGGAGGCCGGCACGTCTGGCTCCGCCTTGTTGGAGGTCTTCGGCGCCGGGACCCCGGCCATCCGCGAGGGCGGAGAAACGGGCCGGAACGAGGGCGGCGGCCCGGGAGGCGGCGCCTCCTCCTGCTCCGCCCAGTCGGCCTTGAGCCGGATGAAGGTCACCCACAGCAAGGCCAGGACGGCGAGCACGGCCACGCCGCCCACCGCCGTCGACAGGCCGATGCCGTCCTGGAGGATGCCGCCCTCGGGCGTGTTGTCGTCGTCCGCCTGCTCCGGCTCCGAGGCGTCCCGCGGCGCGCTCGCGTCGGTCTCGAGGGTCCGGATCTCCTCGGTCAGCAGCGCCGTTGCCGGCTCCGTGGGCCGGGGCACGGGCGGCGCCTTGCGCCAGACGGACAGCTCCTCCACGAACGCGGGTGGCACCTTCGTGTCCCGGCCCTCCTGGCTCATGTCCGGGCGGAACAGCTCGCGCAGCAGGTACGCGACGGACATGGCGGAGAAGCGGGGCGAGGACGTGTAGAGGAAGCCGGCCAGCGCGTCGCCCAGGGCGTGGGCGGACTCGAAGCGGTCCTCCTTCTTCATCGCGAGCGCCTTGTGGAGGATGGCGTCCAGTGCGGAAGGCACGTCCGGCCGGACGTCGCGCGCCCGCGGCAGCGCCTGCCGGCTGACCAGGTCGTGCATCACCGCGTACTCGGGCCCCTCCAGCGGCAGCCGCCCGCAGACCAGCAGGTAGAGCACCACGCCGGTCGCCCAGACGTCGGTGCGTGCATCCACCTCTTCGCCCCGCGCCTGCTCCGGCGAGAAGAACAGGTACTTCCCCTTCACCACGCCCGGCGCCGTGTCGAAGCTGCGCAGCGAGCGCGCCTTGGCGATGCCGAAGTCGACGATCTTGACCTGGCCCTCGTAGCTGATGAGCACGTTGTCGGGAGAGATGTCCCGGTGGACGATGCCCAGCGGAGCGCCCTTCTCATCCGTGCGCGTGTGCGCGTAGTGCAGCCCCCGGCACATCTCCAGGGCGATGAAGGTGGCGACCGGAACGGGCAGGCAGGTGAACTCGGAGCGCAGCGCCCGCTTCAGGATGCGGTGGAGCGGCTGGCCGTCCACGAACTCCATGGCCAGGAAGTAGTCCCCGTCCACCTGGCCGAAGTCGAAGACCTGGGCCACGTTGCCGTGCGACAGCGTGGCGGAGATGCGCGCCTCGCTGATGAACATGGAGATGAAGGCCTCGTCCCCGGAGAACTCCGGCAACACCTTCTTGATGAGCACGGACTTGGTGACGCCGGCGGCGCCCATCAGCCGGGCGCGCCACGTCTCCGCCATTCCCCCTCGACCGATGCGAGCCTGAAGCTCATACCGGCCGAAATGTTTCCCCTGCTCACTTGCCATGGCGGGCGTACGGTACCGCTCTGACGGGGGGGTTGCTAAGCCCCCCACCTGCGGCGAATGGGATTACTTCCTGTTCTCTACCCGCGGGCAAAGACCTGCCCCGGACGGATCAGGGGAGCTGTGACTGGTCGTAGGCCTGAAGAATGTGGCGTACCTGCTCGGCCTTCGGATGGTTCGGATGTCTCTCGACGAAGCGCCGGTACCGGACGGCCGCCTCGTCACCACGCCCCATTCGGGCCAGGCTGGTGCCGGAAAACATCAGGCAGTCGGCATGGTCGGGAACCAGACGCAGGCAGCGTTCGGCGGTTTGGAGTGCTTCCCAATAGTTCCTCGTGAGCGCCGCCTCATTCAACTGCTCCCTGGCGCGCGCGACCATGAGGCTGGCTTCCGCAATCTGGCCGCGCAAGGGGGTCTGCCGAGCTCCATTCTGGACGTCGTCGATTGGAGTGGCGCGGACCAGCATGTGGCCCTGATTGTCCGAGGGGTCATCGTCGACGAATCCGCACCTCAGCGCATCAATCCCCTCGATGAACACCTCTGTGCCCTGTTCCAGGAGGAACGCCACGGACCAGCCCTCGGCTTGCCCTGCTGTCAGTCCGGGAGGAGCCCACTGGACACAGGCGACCCGGCGCACGGGGCTCCGTTTCAACCCATGGACGAAGGCCCCCTCCCCCACGGGTGTCAGCGTCAAGGAATACATGGCCGACTCGCTCAGCCCCTCGAGCAGGGCGGCCTTCGCCACGGACGCCGTCATCGCTTCCGGACGGAAGACGAACTCCTTCTCCGAGCCAACCAGCGAGCTCACGAGCTGGATGTCCCGCACGGAAGCCTGGCCCTGGGAGGCTGAGCCCAGCGTGAAGAAGGAAATGGCCGAGGCGCCCTGGAAGCCGAGGACATCGCGGGTAACCTCTCCCAGCTCGGCATCGCCAGACACCGACGCTCCCGAAAGCACGTAGAAGATGGGAGCCACGTTGGACGCAGAAGGCGCATGGAGCCACTTCGGCTCTGGACTGGAAGCGTCAGAAATCTCCGAGACTCCATAGTTCAGGGTAGGTGCCAACCCCGAGAAGGCGACGAGACTTCGCGGCACCAGGATCACATCCCGCTGGGCGTTCAAGCGGAGTTCTATCGGGGCACCTTTCGCCAATTCGTGCGGAGCTCCGGGCGCGGGAGTCCCGTCTGAGTTCGTTGGCCACTGTGGCTGAAGAGACGACGGCTCATGCTCGACGGGAGAATCACCGTCCCAGGCGTGCGGCAGAACGGCGACCGCCCCCAGTGTCAGGACGACGGCGCCTCCGGCGATGAGAATGCCACGCGAGAGGCTCGGCGAGAGGCCGGGCGCGGGGCTCTCCCGGGCAGTCGCGGCTGTCGGTGCGGTATTCCGCCAGGCGGCCAGTTCCTCCATGAACGCGGGAGGCACCGCCAGCTCCCGTCCCTCCTTCGCCAGCTCCTCCCGGAACAGCGCGCGGACCAGGTGCGCCAGGTTCATGGACGAGAACCGGGGCGCGAAGTTGTAGAGGAACCCGGCCAGGGCATCGCCGAAGGCGTGGCTGGACTCGAAGCGCCCGGCGAGCTTCACCGACAACGCGCGCATGACGATTTCGTCGAGCTCCGAGGGCAAGTCCTTGCGCAGCTCCTTCGGAGAGGGGAAGTCGCCGCTCGCCATCCGCATCATCACCGTCTGCGGGGGCCCGGTGACGGGGCGCTGGCCGCACAGCAACTCGTACAGCACCAGGCCGGTGGCCCAGACATCCGTGCGCGCATCCACCTGCTTGCCCCGCGCCTGCTCCGGCGAGAAGTAGAGGTACTTGCCCTTCACCACTCCCGGCTCGGTATCGAAGGTGCGCAGTGAGCGCGCCTTGGCGATGCCGAAGTCGACAATCTTGACCTGGCCTTCGTAGCCGACGAGCACGTTGTCGGGAGAGATGTCCCGGTGGACGATGCCCAGCGGGGCGCCCTTCTCGTCCGCGCGCGTGTGCGCGTAGTGCAGCCCCCGGCATATCTCCAGGGCAATGAATGTCGCCAGGGGCACAGGCAGCGCCGGCAGGCCGCTCCTGGCCGCGCGTTTGAGGACGCGGTGCAGCGGCTGCCCGTCCACGAACTCCATGGCCAGGAAGTAGTCCCCGTCCACCTGACCGAAGTCGAAGACCTGGGCCACGTTGCCGTGCGACAGCGTGGCGGAGATGCGCGCCTCGCTGATGAACATGGAGATGAAGGCCTCGTCGTCCGAGAACTCCGGCAACACCTTCTTGATGAGGACGGGCCTGGTGACGCCAGCGTCGCCCACCAGCCGGGCGCGCCACGTCTCCGCCATTCCCCCACGACCGAGCCACGACACCAGCTCGTATCGGCCGAACCTGTCGCCGGGTTGCAAGGCCATTGCGGGAGGCGACCTTACCCCAAATCCGGGGAATCCCAGACGCTGCACCGGGCCAACCCCGTGCTATGTTGCGCGCCGTGGCAAGTCTGGGAGACGAGGACGGGGACGAGCTGGTTCGAACCGATGCCCTTCCGGCCATCCGCATTCCTCGCGTCCGCATGCGTCTGGCGGTGCTGACGGGGCCGGATGCCGGCAAGGCCTATCCGCTGTTGCCGGGGCGCTACCGCATCGGCGCCGAGGCGACGGCGGACATCGTGCTCCCGGACCGGGCCGTCTCGCGCCAGCACCTCATCCTCGAAGTGAGGGATGACGGCGTACGCGCGGTGGACCCGGGCTCGCGCAATGGCTCCTTCTGCGAGGGCATGCGCTTCTCCGAGCTGGAGGTCCGCCCCGGCGCGGTCCTCACCCTGGGCACCACCGAGCTGAAGCTGGTGCCGGAGGGCGAGAAGGCACGCGCCATGCCCCTGTCCACGCGCGGCAGCTTCGGCGGGCTGGTGGGCAACAGCCGGCGCATGCGCGAAATCTTCACGCTGCTGGAGCGACTGGCCGCCGGTGAGTCCGACGTGCTCATCCAGGGCGAGACGGGCACGGGCAAGGAGCTGTGCGCGGAGGCCATCCACGCGCACAGCCCCCGGAGCAAGGGGCCCTTCGTCATCGCCGACCTGGCGGGCATCGCCCCGCAGCTGCTGGAGAGCGAGCTGTTCGGCCACGTGAAGGGCGCCTTCACCGGCGCCAACACGGACCGCGCGGGCGCCTTCGAGCGCGCGCACGGCGGCACCCTCTTCCTCGACGAGGTGGGCGAGCTGCCGCTGGAAGTGCAGCCGCGCCTGCTGCGCGCGCTGGAGCGCCGGCAGGTGAAGCGCGTGGGCGCCAATGACTACCGCACCGTCAACGTGCGGGTGGTGGCGGCCACGCACCAGGACCTCGAGGGCGCGGTGAAGAACGGCGCGTTCCGAGGAGACCTGTTCCACCGGCTCGCGGTGCTGCGCGTCGTGCTGCCCCCGTTGCGTGAGCACCCGGAGGACATCCCGCTGCTCATCGACACGGTGCTGACGCGCATGGGCCGCCCGCCCAGCGCGCTGTCGGACCAGACGCGCGCGCTGCTCGCGCAGTACCCGTGGCCGGGCAACGTGCGCGAGCTGCGCAACGTGGTGGACCGCGTCGTCAACCTCGGCGAGGAGGCGCTGCCGGACATCCCCGACGTGCCCCCGCGCGCGGTGGCGGTGGACGATGACCCGGAGAACACGGTGCCCATGGCCCTGGACCTCCCCTTCAAGGAGGCCAAGGAGCGGCTCATCGAGGGCTTCGAGCGGGACTACCTGCGCACCCTCCTGGAGCGCTGCGAGGGCAACGTGTCCCGCGCGTCGCGCGAGGCCGGCATCGACCGCGTCTACCTGCGCAAGCTGCTGCGCAAGCACGGGCTGGACACGTCGGCCTAGGTCCAGTCGCGCGCCTACTCCTGACTGTGCTCCTGGCGCCTGCCCTCCTTCACCCGGGCCAGGTCTTGCGTGTTGAGGAGCTCGGCGAAGTCCGTCACGCGGGGCCCGTCCAGGGCCAGCTCCTGGGCGAGGAAGGCGGACACCGATGAGGCCGCGCCCACTTCACGCGTGCGCACGTGGAGGAAGTTCGTTCCCGTCTCTGCCTTGTGACACCCGCTGCACGTGGCCTGTGCGAAGGCGTGGCGCACCTCCTCCGTCACCCCGGGCACCTGCCAGAGGCTGTTCTGGGGTACCGGCGCCGCACCGGCGCGGAAGGGTGCGCCCCGCCACCTGGCGGGCACGTCGTGCGTGCCCGCGAGGATGGCGCTCGCGTTCCGGGCGGCCCAGTCCCCCAGCGTCTGCGTGCCGTTGAGGGCCGCGTCCACCTCCTGCTTCACCGTGTCCGGCGTCAGGAGGCCCGAGGGGCCCAGGACGAACTCCCGCATCTCCCACTCCTGCGGGGAGGCCGGCGACAGGGGCACCTCGTTGGTGCGCACCTGGAGCAGTGCGCTGCCGTTCTGCCGCCTGCGCGCGGCATCCCGCCGGGTGAACCTGCGCGTCGCCTCGAACAGCTTCTCATTGTACTTCGGGCCGAAAGGCTCCTGCCCGAGCGCATGGAAGCGCTTCGCCCAGATGAGGATGTCCGGCTTGCCGATGATGGGCAGCGCGTACTCGAAGATGACGGTGAAGGGCTTGCGCTCGCCGTTGGGGCCGAGCACGCCGAACACGAAGCGTCCCTCGCCCGCGCGGCCCGGTTCTCCCACGGAGGGCAGGCGCCGCAGGTCCGGGCGGTAGACGATGGCCAGCAGCCGGAAGGGCGCCTTGCCGAAGTCGAGCACGCATTGGAAGTCCGCGCCGATGCAGCCGCTGGCCGCGCGCCACGGGTCGATGACGAGCGAGCGGATGGCCGGGCGTGCCGGGACGCGCTGGCCATTGATGAGCTGCTCATGCTCCCACGTGCGCAGCCAGTGCAGCACGAACATCGACCGCGCCCAGTCCTTGTCGCGACCCCTCAGCCCATACAACGCGTCCGGCAGCATGTTGTCGATGAGTCGTCCGAAGCTCCATCCGCCGTCGGGCGCGCTGTTCACCTTCCGGGGGTCCCACTTCGTGAAGCGCGCGTCATCCACCACGCTCGCGTCGGTGACGAACAACTGACGTGCCGGGTCGATGGACGTGCGGTCCACCGCCTGGCGGAGCGTCTGTGTGGCCTCGACTTCCGGCACGTCCTCGGACGGACCGCAGGCCATGAGGGCGAGGACACAGACGGTGAGCAGTCTGGGCCAGGAGTTCGGTGCGACGACATACGGATGCCTGATGCTGATGGGATTCGGGGGTGACATGGAATCTTCTCCCTCGGGGATGGGGAACACCGGAAGGTGCACGCAAGGACAACCAAGCTGTCCGGGCGCCCCAGAGGTAGTCACGCAGTGACGAGCAGCCACCCGCGTCAGTCCACGTGTTCACACGCCCGGGCACTTCCATCGTGCAGCCAGCACGGCCACATCCCTCGGGTCTCACGCCCTGGCAGGCGCCGTCGTTCGCGGTCCTCCGGTCCGCACTCCCGTGAGACCGCGGGGAGGCCCGACACGCGACGGACGGAGGTTGGCTCGCCCGCCAGGGCTGTACGCCTTGAGGGCGCGGCCCCCGTGCACAGCGTTCGGGGGCTGCCATGCACCCTCCCTCTTCTCGACCCATCCTCGCGGCGCTGCCACTGCTCACCGCGCTCCTGTCCACCGCCTGCGGCGACCGCGCCAGGGATGACGCTCCGGCGGGCCCCGTCCCTCGCATCTGGACGCTGCGGCACCTTCGAGACGATGCGGCCGCCCATCGCCCGCTCCCGGAGGGACTCGCCGCCCTCGCCGTCGGTGAGCCCGTCACGCCTCGCGGGCGGCCGCTGCCGCAGTGGTCGCCGCCCTACCACCGCCTGGAGCGGCTCCAGGACCAGGGCCAGGACGGCTTCAACGTCCTCCCCGCCTTCCGCGAGGGGCGGCCCGTGGCCCTCGCCGTGCTCGAGGTCTGGGAGCACATGCCAGAGGTCTGGGTGCAGCCCTGGTACGTGCTCGTCACCGATTACGACCCGGCGCGGCCGGCGGACGTGCACCGGCTGGCGGGCGCGCTGCCGCTGGTGGACATCGGCGAGGACAGCGTCTTCTACAGCCCCTTCTGGGAGGTGACGTACGTCGTCGTCCCCCAGGGCACGCCACCGGACCGCTACCGCAGCGCCGTGGACCTCTACTCCTCGGGACTGCCCATGTACCGGGGAGGCGGGCTGCTCGCACCGCTTGCGCCGGCCGACGTGATGCCAGCCATGGCGGAAGGCGGAGTGACGCCGCTGCGCCCGCTCTCCGGTGACAGCGTGGGCGCCCCCGGCAGGGGCGAGGTCTGGTTGCGGGGACGGCGCGTGACGTACCTCGACTTCGGCACGCGGGCCTTCACCTGGAACACGAAGGCGGAGCGCAACGGCGTGGTGGACGAGGCGCCCCTCTACCTCTTCGCCACCGTGGATACGACCGGGCGCGCGGTGCCGCTGGGGCTCCCCCCGGTGCTGGGCTCGGACGGCCGCGCAGGAGCGCCTCGCATCGGAGCGCTGACGCGCCCGCACCTGGTGCTGCTGCCGCCCGGCGCGGCCCCCTTCGTCCCGTCCGAGCTGGGCTCACTCAAGGCGGAGTTGCGCGAGCGCGGCGTCCCCGTGGTGGACGCGCACCCGACGGCGGAGCAGCTCGCCGAGGCGAAGGACTATGTGCTGCGCGTGGCGCTCAACCCGGAGTGCTTCCAGGAGCTGACGCGCTTCCCCCAGGCGTGCCGGTGGCTGGACTCGAGGGCGGCAGTGGAGGCCAGCGTGGAGCCCGCGGCCGTGTTCCCCCAGGACGTGCTCTTCACCTCGCCCGTGCTCCCCTTCGCGGGTTGGACGCCTGGCTCTTGAGTGACGCCTGTATTTCTACAGTCATCCTGAACCCTCCACTTCCAGAATCCATGAGTGAAGGGCCGTGGCCGTTTGTCGCTCCGGCGGGTCAATTTCACCCGAAAGGGCTCGCAATCCCAGAGCCCCGCTGGAGCCCATCGACCCATGCCTCGGATTTCACACCTTCGCTCGAGCTTCGCTACCCTCCTGGCCGTCACGCTGCTGCCCCTGGTGGGCTGTGGCGGCGGTGAGGGCAAGGTCACTGTGCTGATGACCGACGCTCCGGGCGACAACCTCAAGACCGCGGTCGTCACCATCTCCGAGATCTACCTGCAGGGCGGTGGCGGCGACGACGACAGCAACGACGACGACGTCATCGGGAAGTCCAACGGCGACAAGGGCGGCCGCGTGGTGCTGCTCGACGAGCCCGTCACGGTGAGCCTGCTGGACCTGGCCAACAAGACGTCGGAGCTGGTGTCCGACGCGGTGGTCCCCAACGGTGACTACTCCGAGATCCGCTTCGTCATCACCGGCGGCTACATCGAGGTGAAGAACGCGGACGGCTCCACGTCCATCTTCGCCTCCTCCAACGACTACGCCGAGCTGCCCGAGGGGGCCGAGGTCTCCGGCGCCCTCCACATGCCGAGCTACGGCAGCTCCGGCCTCAAGGTGAAGTTCACCGAGAAGCTGAGCATCGAGGGTGAGCAGAAGATCCTCCTGGTGGACTTCGACGTCGCGCAGAGCTTCGGCAAGGAGGCGGGTGGCTCCGGCCGCTGGGTGATGAGCCCGGTCATCAAGTCCGCCGAAGTCACGGCGTCCGGCAGCATCAACGTGACGCTGGCGAAGGGCGCCGGCGTGTCGCTGCCGGTGGTGGACGGCCACCAGGTCACCCTGGGCGACTTCCGCGCGGTGATGATCAACGCCGCGGGCAGCCGCGAGGAGCTGGCGCTGGCCGACAGCGACGGCAACGGCACCTTCGAGGCGAGCTTCAAGTTCCTCATCCCGGGCACCTTCTCGCTGAGCATCGCGGGGCCCGCGGGCGTCACCTTCAACACCTCGCCGGATGCGCCGGTGACGGTGGAGCTGGGGTCCGGCAAGGACCTCACGCAGGCCTTCACGCTCACCGACGCGCAGCCGGACTAGCGCGAGCGAGCGTCAACAGTGCAGTTGGGTCGGCGCGGGGCCGACCCAGACGAGGCGTCGGGGCGTGCTCCCCGGCGCCTCGTTTTTTTCGTCCCGCCCCGGTTCAATCCCAGGTCACGCCAGCGCGTCTTGACTCAGTAGACGACGAGCGGATGCGGCGGGTAGTAGCTGACGATGGTCAGCACGGGGATGCGCGGCGCCTCTTCGTCCCCATCGGTGCCGCCGGAGGTGACGCGCATGCCGTCGAAGCGGGCGAGGATGACGTAGTCGCGGCGGTTCTCCAGGAAGGGGTCCGCGTGCGGCAGCCGCCCGAGCGCCTCGCGCCCCGTCTCGTCGGAGATGTTGTCGTAGTGCTTCCGCGTGACGGTGCGCTCCTCGCGCTGGCGCGACGTCACCGTGCCGCCGATGCGCCCCGGCCCCGAGAGCTGCGTCTGCCCGTCCAGGTCGCCAGAGTACGAGGACAGCATGTCGGAGCGCTCGCTGTAGCCCACCGGCGCATTCGTCTCGACCGAGGTGAGCGTCTGCTCCACCAGCCACACCGTGGGGCGCTCGCCTTCCGAGCGCTGATCCGCGACGCGGGCGCGCAGCAGCACATAGCGGCCCTTGTACGTGTCCGGCCGGTCCATGGCGGACGACAGCGAGAAGATGGGAATCCGCCGATCCTGGAGGGTCTGCAATTCACCCGTCACGCTGCCGCCGCGCTGGGCCACCACGCGGGCGATGAGCGCCGCGCCCTCGGGCCGCACGCGCAGGTCCTCCGCCCAGGCACGGCCGAGCAGCGCATTGAGCTGCGTGAAGGGGGTGTTCTCGATGCACGCCTTGAGCGCGGCCCAGCCCTCGTCGCGCGACTCGGCCTGGACCCGGCGCGCGGCGGCCTCGCACAGGGCGGGGTTCGGGTAGCGCGCGGCGAAGGCCTTCGGGTCCGCCACGGCGCTGGGCGCGGGCGGCTCGGCGGGCGCGGCGGGAGGCCGCTCGACGATGGCTTCCTGTCGGGGCGGCGGCTCCGTCCACGTGACGTGCGAATGCGAAGCACCGCAACCGGCGGAGAGAGAGCCCAGCAGGGCCCAGGTGGGGAGCATCCAGGGATGGCGGAGCATGGAAGGAACTCCTAGAGCGAGGCGGAGCCAGACTGGGTGGAGCGGCCGTGCTCCCGGACCGTGGGCGCGGAGCGTGAGCCCGACGAAGGCGGCAGCACCATGGAGCACGCGTCCGAGCAGCGGTCGCTGAGACACGCGAGCGTCGCCGGCGGGGCGAGCTGCTGGGAGACGTCCGAGTAGCAGCGGTCGCCGGTGCCGGGGCAGCCCGCGCGCGCGGCGCACTCGCAGCACGGCGAGGCCACCGTGGCCATGAACTGCACGTCCTGCAGCACGGCGGACAGGGCGCGGTAGCAGTCGCGGGCGCTCGGAGCGAAGCGGCCCTTCGCGTCCACGACGGGCGCGGTGCCGTCCAGGCCGCACTGGTCCACGGCGGTGGTGTAGCGACGCTCGCACAGGGCGGTGAGCGTCGCGTCCGGGCGGCCCTCGCGGATGGTGCTCACGGCCTCCGCGCACATCGCCTTCGCGACGTCCTGGAGGAGCTTGCGATTGGCTGTGTCCTGACTGTCGCTGGGGGCGCTGGAGGACAGGTCGGCCTCGAAGACGCACTCCTTGCCCGCGCGCAGGGTGTCGATGTTGCACGCCCATGCGGTGGGCGAGTCGTCCGCGACGGGCGGCGCCGCGAGCGCTTCGGGAGGAAGGGCTGGCGCGCTTCCTTCCGGCGCCGAGCCCAGCAGGAACAGGGAGAAGAGGAGGGCCTTCATGGACCAGGCAGGTTAGGACGTTGCGTCCCCAGGCACAAACGCTCCCGCGCGCGAGTGTTGCGTCCTCCCCTTCCCTACCTTCGTGGGTGGGGCCTTCGTCCGCCCCACGACGATGGGCTTCTCTATCAACTCCGGCGCCGTGGCCCCGCCGTCCTTCGGGTCCGCCACCCACTCCGGCTCGCGCACCGTGTCGCCGGCCTTCCACGCCCGGGGCACGCGCCGGATGCCCACCGGGTACAGGGTCAGTTGCCCCTCCCTGTCTATCTTCAGCCGGAGGAAGTTCTTCCAATCCGGAATGGCCAGCGACGAGAACGCCTCGTTGGGGTGACACCCGAACACATTGAGGGAGATGAGCAGGTACACCCCCATCAGTGTGGGCCCGACGGCGAAGCCCCCGGCGAACAGCAGGAGCCCACTGCACACGTCTCGACGCAGGCTGTCACCGCCGTTCACCAACACCCCCGACAGCGCGGACGCGGCCCACGTCAGCAGCAGGGCCGCCAACAGATGTGCGACGCCATGGAGCCCTCCGGCCAGTCTCCGCCACCAGGGGCCCCGGCGCCCATCCGCGAAGCCCACCATCCCCACCACCAGCAGCGCGGCCATCAGCATCGAGCCGCTGTAGTCGATGGCCCCTGACAGCACCGAGATGAACGAGTTGGACGTCCCGGTGCCATTCAGTCTCGCCGCGAGCCCCCAACCGAGCAGCGCGTAGAGGATGCCGGTGAACACGCCGAACCACGGGTTGTGGCCGAGGAAACCCAGGTTGCGCCACGTCAGGCGCTGGGACACCTCGCGGGTGGGGAAGCTCTCCTGGAGGACGTAGCCGTCCGGCCGTGAGTCCACGCGAGGCAGGTGCGTGGGGTGCAGGAAGGCGCCGCCACCGCCCGCGACAATCTTCTGTCGCCCCTCCTCGTTCTCATGGCGCCGGTAGTGGTGCAGGTCTCCCGCGAGGAAGACGCTCACCTTCTTCCCGAGCACTGTCTCCTCGAGGAAGGCGATGTTGTTGTCGAGGAACTCGCGGCCGGCATGGGGCTTCACCTGCTGGTAGATCCACTCGGGCTCCGCGTTGCAGAGGATGACGCGGTCGCCATCGCCCATCTTCTTCGCCACGTTCTCGAAGAACTCCACCTGCGCGGCGTCCACGTCCGACTCCAGTTGCATGTCCGTGCCCAGCAGCCACCACCCTCGAGGCAGCTTGAGCGCGAAGTAGCTGCGCCGCTGATGCGTGCGCCAGGCCTTGGACTGCCGGCCCTGGCAGAACAGGCGCAGGAAGGACACCAGCCCGTCGTACCAGTCATGATTGCCGGGCACGGCGAACAGGTGCGGCGGCTGGCGGCCGTGGAACATCGCGGCCTCGTAGGGGCGCACCGTGCGGGCCTGGTACTCGTCCACGCTCGCGGTGGGGTACACCTCGTCGCCGCCGAAGACGAGCACGTCGCCTCCCTGTGTTGCGTGCGTGGTGCCGGTGGGGTCCTTGAGGGACAGCTCCGGCCGCGTGACGGCGAGGGCCACGGCATACGTGCTGTCCCAGCCGTCACCCAGGTCGGCCACGTAGTCCAGCCACAGCTCGTCCCTCGGGCGGCCGGCGTCGTCCACGGTGAAGTCGAAGAAGTACGGCTGCGGAGAGGCCACCGCGTCCAGCAGCCGGCGGTCGGCCTGCTTGCCAATGGTCGCCGACAGGAGCGACTTCACGCCCGCCTTCGCGAGCACGCCCGGGTCGAACCAGCACACCATCTTCCGCCCGGGCGGAGCGGCGGGCTGGGGCGCGGGGCCCCTGCCTGGAATGGCTTTCACATCGGCGTTCAGGGTCTCGGACATGGTGCGCCTCCGCTGAGGTCGAGTGGGGAGCCTGACGCCGTGACGCCGCCGTGGTGGCCTGCGTCGGGCTGCCCGGCTCCTCCTCACGCCAGGGGCGGCGGAGCTGCCATCCCCTGGGTTTCCATGGCCAGCTCGCGAGCGAGGCCCGGTCTCGCGAGCGGCGCGTAGCGGTCCCACAACGGCCCGAGGAAGAAGCGCCCGAAGCGGGCCATGGCGGACAGCCCCGCGCTTCCCCGGCGGGCCGGGTGCATGCTGGAGATGAGCTCGAGAATCTGGCCCGCGCCGAGCGTCAGCATTCCGGCGCCCACCACGGGCCCCCGGGCATCCGGGCCCTCGTGGAGCTGGCAGTGGAGCCGGGTGGTGTCCCTCCACAGGGAAGCGCCGGTGTAGCGGATGGCGCGGGTGCCTTCGAGGAAGTACTCGCGTCCCTCGTGTGCGAAGCGCAGGCCGTAGTTCATCAGCCGGATGCGCGGGTCCTCGCGGGACTGGAAGATGTTGAAGCTCCCCTGCCGCACGGGGACATCCTCGCCGAAGGGCGCGTAATCGAGCCGGGCCACCAGCCTCGCGGTGTGGCGCACGTCGCTGACGAACGCGTCCATGTCGTCCACGGCGATGGTGAGGTGGATGGTGAGGGGCCGGGCGTCGGGATGGAGGGCGCCGGCCATCGGGTCCGTGGGGCCGAGGGCGAAGGGGCCGGTCAATGACTCACGGAAGGTCAGGTCGGCGGCGGGCTCGGTGGTCAGCGTCATCTCGGGGGTGAGCGGCAGGCCCTGCTCACCGCGCACGGTGAGGTAGCGCCACGTGTCCGAATAGCCCATGTCGATGAGGGAGGCGGCGGTGACGCGCCCATCGTAGAGGTCCGTGTCGAGCGGGAGCGGACGCTCGGGCTTCACGAGGTGGACGGCGATGGGGCGACGGTGGCCCATCACCTCTTCGCCCGCGAGGATGCGCTCGTTGATTTCGCGAACGCGCTCGAGCTGCTCGAAGAGGGCGCCGTTGGCGCTCAATTCCATGAGGTGGGCGTACTGCTGGAGGAGCCCGCGGCCGTAGCGCGGCGTGTTGCCGATGCACCACAGCACCCAGATGACGTCCGCGCCCCGGCGCACGGCCTCCATCAGGTTGCCGTCCTGGATCCACAGCGAGTCGGTGTAGAGTGTGCCGTCCCGGTTCACCGGAGGCATGAGGATGGGCGGCGAGACGCCGGCCACCAGCAGGTCCGTGTCCACACGCGTGTGCGGGATGACCTCGTTCACCTTGCGGGCGAAGTCGCAGACGTTGAAGGTGCCGTCGAGGACCTTGCTGGCACGGACGGCGGCCGCGTCCACGCCCAGGTGGGGCAGGACGCGCTGCACGAGCGCGCCGGCATCTCCCAGGGCCTCCACGTCGAGCAGGTCCACCGGCTTCCGGGGCGCGGCGAAGGTGAGGAAGTCCTTCACGGCGAGCGTCCGCCACCGATGGCAGATTTCCTGGGGCGACTGGCCGGCGAGCAGCATGGCCAGGTTGAGGATGCCGCTCGACGTGCCATCCGCGTGCTGGAAGACGACGCCTGCGTCCGTGAGGGCCCGAATCGCGCCGGCCTGCCACGCGACGCGCATGCCGCCACCCACGAGGATGAGCGAGCGCTTCCGACCGTCTCGGCTACCGATGAGTCGTGACTGTGCGGCGCTCTCCGTTGCGGACCGGTGTGCCCTGGCGCCGCCCTTTCCCCGTCGCGAGACGGCGGCGGAGTCGACGCGCCGCGAACCGGCGGGCGCTCGTCCCCTCCTGCCCTCGTTACGTCGCGGCTCACCACCGGCCCGTGCTCCCTTGCCCCTGAGCGCGAGGTATCCGAACGACAGCGCACCACCAAGCAGGTTCCCTGCGACCACGCCCAGCGCCAGGGGAGACAGGCGTCCCCACACCGGTCCCCTGCCCGGTTCCCCGTCCCTCTCAGCCTCGCGTTCGGGAACTTCGCTGTCGTGAAGAGTGCTGGACGGTTCGGCTGGCATGACGCGCACCCCACGTCTCGACTCGACCAGGCCGGTCGCGGTGAGGACTGCGTCACGAAGGGCCTGCCCCCCTCCGGTACGTCGTCAGCCAGGGGAACCTGTGACAAACCTGGGGAGCACCCGCGCGGCGTGCAACCCCATCACTTCCACACCAGCGCGGCTCATTGGCCTTCGGAGCATCCTTCCCCATCCGCTCGCGGATGGCCGCATGGGACCAGCCGGTGAGGCTTGCGAGCGTCTGCACCTCGCGCTCCCGCCGCTCATTCACGCGCTCCCAGTACCCCTTGGCCGCGCTGCCCTCCGCCTGTCCCTGGAACGTCCATGGTGAAGCCATCAGCGCCCCCGGAGCCGGAGGGTTTTATGAAGTGGATTCGAGCAAGATGCCGCCCCAGGCCCTTGCGCGAGGTGGACCGGTGGACGCGGAGTGGAAGCCGTATGAAGACGGAGGCTCGCTCGGGTGGGCGGGCTCGCAGGGCGGCACGATTGCCCGCGACGAGGACCTCGCCGGGCAGGTGCGCCTCACCTACGAGGTGGATGACTCGCGCTCCTTCCACGCCCTCACCTGCTCCGTGGCGGGCTGGCTGCTCCACCACCGCTTCTTCGACAACGCCGCCGACGCCACCGCCGCCTTCGATGCGATGAAGCCCGCGCTGGAGGAACTCCTCGGCCGGCTCACCGAGGGTGGCCCGAAGTCCCCCGCCGAGGCCCGCGCAGGAGGCCCCCTCCTCGCCGCGTTCATGGCCCGCTTCTCCTGACGTTCCGCGTCCGAGGTCCCGGGTCATCCGGGCCCCGCCGCGAATGAAATGGCGTTCGCGTTAAGGTGCGGCCCTTCGCCCTTTGCGTTCCGGGTCGTCCCCCATGCATCCATTCCGTTTCACCGCTCCGGTGTCCATCCGGGCATGCGCCGTGCTGCTCACCCTGCTCTGCGCGCGAGCCCATGCCCAGGCCGAGCCGACGTCGGTCACCATCGTCGGCACCTTCCAGTCCGAGCTCGGCTGTCCCGGAGACTGGGACCCGGCCTGCAGCAGCACGTCGCTGGAGCGCAACGCGGTGGACGGCGTCTGGCGCCGGCTCTACACCGTCCCGGGAGGTCCCCAGGAGTTCAAGGTCGCCCTCAACGGCTCGTGGGAGGAGAACTACGGAGCCAATGCCCGGCGCGATGGCGACAACCTCCTCTTCAGCCACACCGAGGACTTCATCGGCGTGAAGTTCTACTACGACCCGGTCACCCACTGGGTCACCAACTCCACGCTCACGCCCATCGCCGTGCTCGCGGGCTCGTTGCAGTCCGAGCTGGGATGCCCCGGAGATTGGGACCCGGCGTGCATGCTCACGTGGCTGAAGGACATCGACGGGGACGGCGAGCAGGCACTGCGCATCCCGTCCCTCCCCGCCAACACCTACGAGCTGAAGATCGCCCACCACGAGAGCTGGGAGGAGAACTACGGCCTGAACGGTGAGCGCGACGGGGCCAACATCCCCATCACCGTGCCCGCGCCAGGCCAGGAGATCGAATTCACGTACTTCAGCTGGAACCACGTGCTCGTGATCCACGTCGCCGCGCCGACCGCCACCACGCTCACCGTCTCGCCGAATCCGTCGCGCCTGGACGAGCCCGTGACGCTCACGGCCCGGGTCACGGTGACGGAGGGAGTGGGCGTTCCCACGGGGTTCGTGACGTTCAGGGTGGAGGGCGAAGAGCTGGACACCGTGTCCGTGGGGCCGGGCGGCGTGGCGACGCTGACTGTCCCGACCTTCCCCAGTGGAACGGCCGCCCTCAGCGCCGATTACCACGGCATCTACAATTTCAGCCGCTCGGTGCCCGTCATCCTCGAGACGGGGGAGCAGACGACGACGACACTGACCGTCACGCCGGGAAGCGCTACTGCCTACGGCGAGCAGGTGACGCTCGAGGCCACCGTGATGCGGGCGGCACCGGACACGGGGCCCGCGAGGGGTGATGTCGTCTTCCTGAGCGGTGACACGGTGCTGGGCTCCACGCCGGTGGACGACTCCGGGCACGCCTCCTTCTCCATCTCGACGCTGCGGGCGGGAGCGCATGTGCTCCATGCCTTGTTCTCGCCGCAGTCGCCGTTCATCCCCTCGTCCGACCAGGCCACGCACACCGTCAACCGGGCGGCGACCGAGGTCTTCCTCGGCTCGGACGGCGCGATGCGTCCGGTGGGACTGCCCATCACATTCACCGCGGTGGTGCAGCACAGCGGGCCTGCTCCGCGTCCCCCGTCGGGCAGCGTCAGCTTCCAGGCCGTCGCGGGTGGCGTCACGCAGGAGCTGGGGACCTCGGCGCTGAGCGCACAGGGCGAGGCCTCCATCGTCGTGAGCGGCCTGCCCATGGGCACCTACGCGGTGACTGCGACGTACTCGGGAGACGACGGGTTCCAGTCGGCCACGTCCGCCGTGTTCACGCAGGTCGTCACCTTCGTGCAGACGCAGACGGTCATCACCGTGTCGCCGGCAACCAGCGTCTATGGGCAACCGGTGGACATCCAGGTGGAGGTGCGGCCCGAGACCGCGGTGGAGCAGACGCCCTCGGGACAGGTCTTGATCCAGTCGAGCGACGCGGACGAGCCTGGGCTGGAGGTCTTGCTGACGCTCGACGCGGCAGGCAGGGCCAGCCTCCGCACGGCGCTCCCCGAGCCGGGTGAGTACTCGGTGGCCGCGAACTACGAGGGCGGCGGCGTCTTCCGCGGAAGCATGTCGAATGCGGCCTCCGTCACGGTCAAGCGCGGCGCATCGCAGGTCGCGCTGAGCTCTTCCCTGCTTCACTCGGACAGCGGCCAGGCAGTGACCTTCATCGCGCTGGTGGGCGCGGCGCCGCCGGCGGCTGGCACGCCGGGCGGGAGCATGACCTTCCTGGATGGGACGACTGCGCTCGCGACCGTCCCTGTCAACGCGCAGGGCGCGGCAAGCCACACCACCGCGACGCTGACCCCAGGGGAGCACGGCATCACTGCGGCGTACTCGGGTGACCCGCGCTTCGAGCCGAACACCTCGGCGGTGGTCGTGCAGGTCGTGAGCGCTCCCGAGCCGCAGGACGCGGGGCCGGGCGACCAGGATGGCGGCTCCGCGCCCGATTCCGGGTCGTCCGCGGACGGTGGCACCGGCGAGTCCGACGCGGGGCCCGGCGACGTGGATGCGGGACCGGCACCGGATGCGGGTGGCGGCGACACGGACGCGGGGTCGGCACCGGACGCTGGCTCAGGTGGCACGGATGCGGGCTCCAGTCACGAGGACGCGGGCTCGGCGCCGGATGCGGGCGGCAGCAACACGGACGCCGGCACGGGTGACACCGACGCCGGCCCCGGTAACACGGACGCCGGCCCGGGTGACACCGATGCGGGCACCGGTAACGAAGACGCCGGCAGCACGCCGGGCAACGACGCCGGCACCCAGGTTCCGGACGCAGGCACGGGATCCGGCAACGCCGACGCGGGAACCCCCGACGCGCCGGGCGACGAGACCGCCTCGGGCTGTGGCTGCGGCGCAGGCACCGGCGGCGGTTCCCCGCTGCTGCTGCTCGGGATGTGGATGGGCCTCACCGCCATCCAGTCCCGCCGTCGCTCCAGCCGACAGACGGGGGGCTGATACAGCCTCCAGAGGGCTCGGGCCTCCCGAGCCCTCACGCCGTTGCCGCGCTCAGCTTGGAGACGATGAACCACATGAACAGGCCCACGGCCAGGAGCCCTCCGCCAGTCTTGGCAAGGGACCAGAGCCATTCCTCGCGGGCCTCTTCGCGCTCGTACTCCTCGACGTACTGCCGTGCGGCGACGTTGCTCGAATCCAGCGCGAGCGCCCGCTTCGCATAGACCGCCCGTTCCCAGCCCCCGCGTCCGTCTCCGATCGCATCCATGTAGATACGGGCAAGCTCGGGACGGGTCGTGGCCTTCACCCGCGCCTCGACCCGCTCGAGCTGCGAGTCCAGACGGTCCATACGCCCGTCCTTCCACTGGGACATGAGGGCCCGAGCCACCTCCGTCAGCTCCGGCTCCAGCCCGGCCTCATGCTCGCGACCGGCTCCCGGCACCGCGATGCGTTCGAGCGCCTTGTCCACCCCTGCCACGTCGCGTGCCCTTGCGGCCGCCTGCGCCACCCGTGCATGGGCCACGGCCAGCTTCGCATGGTGCTCGCGGCCTTGAGCATCCGTCGCGGCCTTTTCCAGGAGGGTCAGCGCCGTGTCGAACTGCTGCTCGCTCAGCGCACCGTCCACCGCGTCCAACGTCTCCTGAAGGGCCCCCACGCGCTCGGAGCGCAGCCGCGCATGGATGGCGCGCGCCAGCGCCCCCGAGTCCGCGGCGGCCTCCTTCAACTCCAGCTTCGAGGCCCGGGCCCGCAGCGGCGCCCGCACCGCACCACCGCGGGCCGCCAGCAGGGAGAGCACCGTGTCCTCCAGCGACCCGAGCTCCTCACCCAGTGCTCCCACCAGCGCGGCATTCGTTTCCTTCTCCGGCATCGCGGACAGGCACGCCTTCAGGTCCACGCCGTCCACGCCCGTCACCCCCAGCCTCAAGACGATCGGCACCGCGTCCGGAGCGCGGCTCGCGCAGAGCACTCGCAGAGCGTCCACCGCGCCGGGACCGCGCAGCAGGTCCACGAGCTCCTCTGGTTTCCACTTGCGCAAAAAGCCCCGTGCCACGTTCCGGTGGGGCCCCTCCTGGTACGCCACGGCCACGAGCGCAGGGACGGCCAGCGCGGGCTGGAGGTCCATAACCGCGTCCTCCACGATGCGCTCCAGCTTCGCGCCCGAGGCGAACAGGTTCGTCATCGGGTGGTCGGGAAGGCGTGCGCGCAGTTCCTCGAGCGAAGGCAGGTACCACGCGTAGTCCTTCTCGGCCTTCAGCACGGAGAGCAGCAGCGGGACGTCTTCACCGGTCCCCACGCGGCCCAGCAGGCGCAGGGCGTACAGCGGGGTGATGCCCTGGCCGAAGGCATCGGCAATCCCCAGCGGCCCACCGGCCACCCACTTGCGCACCTCCTCACGGAGGAGCGTCGCATCCGGACCGAGCGCGGAGAGCTCTTCCGCCGCCACGGCCAGGTCCACGGCCCCCTTGGAGTTGGACAGCAGGAACAGTGCGCGGGTGAAGCCCGGAGTCCTGGCGCCGCTCGCTGCCAGCCGGTAGCTCACCAGGACCGCGGTCGGATGCGCTTCGAGTTCCGGCATGGGAGGGTCGTAGTTGAGCGTCACCGGGGTCGGCCCGCGCGCGTTGAACAGAAGCCAGGATCTTTCGCGCCGCACCCAGCGCACCGACGAGTCCGGCCGCTCGTAGCCCACATCGAGCTTCACGCGGAGCAACTCCAGGTCCAGGCGGTTGTCCACCGTGATGGTCTGCTCGAAGTAGGGCGTCCAGGGACCGCGCAGGTGCTTCCGCCGCTGCAGGTTGCGACCCGTGATGCCCGAGATGCGAACCTGGCCCTCGTCGGCCTGGGTGTACCGGGCGGGCGCGTCAACCTCCTCGGCGGCCTGGGTGTTCGAAGGCCCGACGAACAGCAACGCCACGACGAGGAAGACTCCGCGCATCCCGCCGAGACTACCCGCCCGATACCTCGCCCTCCAAACCCACTTCCAGCCCGCCGTACTCCGATGGCAACAGTGACAGTGTCCACCCATGGACCTGCGCGACATGGTGGGTGATGTGCAGGCCCAGCCCCTGCCCTTCGAGGCCCCGTGTCCGCGCGGCATTGCCCCGGAAGCTGCGCTCCAGCAACCGTGAGCGCTCCTCCTCGGGGATGCCCGGCCCGTCGTCGATGACGCGCAGGTGGAAGCGGCCCTGGCGCGGGCTCTCCAGCACCACCGCCACGTGCCCGTCCTCGTGGCCGTGGTGGATGCCGTTGAAGACGACGTTGCTCACCGCCTGCTCGATGAGTGTGACGTCGCCACTCACCCAGACGGGGGCCTCGGGCACGCCGCTCTCCAGGGAGATGCGCCGCTGCCGCGCGATGGGCTGGTGCCGAGCGATGACGCGGGCGATGACGGCGTTCAGGTCCACCGGAGCGCGCTGGACCTGCGGCGCCCCGGCCTCGAGCCGCGCGGCCGCCGCCAGGTTGTGCACCAGCGAGGCGATGTAGTGGGCTTCCCCCATCGCGGATGCCAGCACCGTCGATTCCGAGGTCTCTCCGCGCCCGGTGCGCTGCTGAAGGGTAGACAGGTGCCCCTGGAGCACGGTGAGCGGCGTCATCACGTCGTGCATGGTGTTGGCGAGAAAGTCCCGCAGCGCCTGCTCGCGAGCCTCCTGCTGCGACAACTGGCTCTGGATTTCCGCGCGAGCCTCCTGGAAGGCCCGCGCCAGTTCGGCGACCTCGTCGTTGCCGCGCACGGAGACGGGCTGCTGGTAGCGACTGACGGCGGAGGCCCGCACCTCTCCGGTGAGCTGTCGGACGCGCCGGACGACGGGCCCCACCGCCACCACCACGGCCACGACGGCGAGCAGTGGCACGAGCAGCACTTCGGGGGGCGGTACGCCCTCGGTCGGTGCGCCCGGACCTTCCACACGCCGCGCGAGGACATAGGCACAGGGCCCGCCCTCCCAGGGCATGCGCAGCAGCACCTCCAGGACGGCGCGCCCCTCTCGCGTCGAGCGGCGGACGACCGCGCTCTCTCCCGAGCGGACCGCCTGCTGGACATCCTCGGAGATGATGGGGGCGGACGGGTTGCTGGAGACAAACCGGTCGTCATAGGGAAAGTGAGCGAAGGCGGGCGGCGGCCGCCCGGAGCGCCCCGGTCCGAAGTCGGGGGGCGGACCCAGGTCCGGACGAGGCCGCTGCCCGGAGGGCCCTCCCGGACCATTCTCGGAAGGAGGCTCACGCGCTGGAGCCCTCCCACCTCCCTCGGGCCCACCGGGTGGCCGGGATGGCTCACGCGGAGGCGGCCCCCTGCGCACCGTCCACGACCCGGGAGCGGCCTCGCAGCGCTCCCGCTCCCCCGCCTGCATCTGCGCGAGCGTGGAGGCTTCGAGCACCTCCTCCTGACTCCGCAGCCGCAGCGAGCGCTGGGCCAGGCTCAGTCCCGCGACGACGGGAACCGTCACCGCCACCACCGTCAGCGCCAGGCGCAGTCGCAGCTTCAAGTGCCATCCCCCGGAACCAGCCGGTAGCCCACACCCCACACCGTTTCCACCCCGTGCTGCGCCCCCAACTTCCGCCGCAGCCGCGACACGTGGACGTCCAGCGTCCGCTCGGTGCCCTCGCGCTCCGGGTCCAGCACGTGCTCCACCAGCCACTGACGCGTCACCGCCTCGCGGGGACGCCGGGCCAGCGCCGCGAGCAGCGCGAACTCCACGCGCGTCAACTCCACGGGCTGCCCGTGCAGGGACACCTCGTGGGCCTGGAGGTCCACGCGCAGCGGCCCCAACTCGACGACGGCGTCCGCCTTCTGGAGCGACGGCCGGCGAAGGCGCGCGCGCACCCGCTCGATGAGCTCCTCCGGCCAGAAGGGCTTGGTCATGTAGTCGTCCGCGCCAAGCTTCAGCGCCCGCACCTTGTCGAGGGTGTCGTTGCGCGCGCTCAGGATGAGGACGGGCACCTCGGAGAAGGTCCGGAGGGCCTTGAGCATGTCCAGGCCGTAGGTGCCGGGCAGCATCAGGTCGAGCACCACGAGGCTCACCTCGGGCAGGCCCTCGGGGGTCAGCAGCCGGCCCTCCCGCCACCACGTGGGCTCGAAGCCCGCGCCGCGCAGGTGCTCGACAATCTGCGCGCCGAGCTGTGCGTCGTCCTCGACGAGCAGGATGCGCTCCCCCATGACCCGTGTCTCCTCACTCGCGCCGGGGCGCCGTGCGCGCGACCGGTGTTGAACTCCACTTCCGGCCAGTACGCACGTCGCCCCCGGGAATCAAGTCACGCGGCGGCGCGAGTGACGGATGTGCTCACCGCTCACCCTCCACCGGGAGGCGGAGGCGGCATGCCGCCATCCCAGCCGGGGGGCGGGCCCATACCGCCATCCCCGCCCGGGCCACCCGGTCCACCGCTGCCACCGGGCACCTGGCACTGCGCCGTGTCGAGCGACGAGCGGATGACCAGGGTCTTCCAGGCCAGCATCGCGCCATCCGCCATGCGCTCGGTCTGGAACACGTAGTCGGCCACCGAGTCCGCGGAGATGACGGTGTCGTCGCTGTTGGTCGTGTCCCGTGCGCCGCGCGCATTGTAGAGCGGCTGGGTGTTGACGATCTCGTCGTCGAGGGAGTCCTCGAAGAAGAGCTGCGACGTGACGTACTCGTTGCCGTTGACGCGGATGGTGAAGTGGATGTGGATGGTGCGGCTGCTGTACCAGCCGGGGAAGCAGGTATCGAAGTCCACCCGGCCGTTCGCATCCGTCGTCTGCACGCCGCGGAACCACCGCGCGGCCCGCGCCGTGGCATCCCCCGAGGTGCAGAAGTCGCTCGCATCCTCACCCGAGTAGAGCCCCTCGGGAGCGGCATGCCAGATGTCGACGGAGGCGCCCGGCACCGGCTTGCAGGCCTCGTCCACCACGAGGAGCGCGAGCCGCACGGGCAGCCCGTCATGGCCCTCGCTGATGTCCTTGCGGTCGACAGTGGTCGCATAGCAGGGGCCCAGCGTGGCCGCGCACGTGAGGGTGCACGCCGTGCCGATGCCCGAGGAGAACGGGTCGGGATACGAGGCGGCCGCCGTCATCGCGGCGGTTCCACCGGTGGCCCAATTCCCGGCGGAGCCGGTGCCCGCGTCGGCACCCGTGCCGGAGTCGGCCGTCGTGTCCGTGCTCGCGTCGGTGCCGGTGTCGCCCTCCGGTCCGTCCGTCCCCTCGCCGCACGCCATGACGAGCCGGGCGAGCGGCAGGGCCGCCAGCGCCATGCCCATGCCGCGCAGCACCTTCCGGCGTGTCACGACCTCCGCAATGAGGTTCTTCTTGGCGTCGTTGTTCATCCTGGCCCTCCTGAGTGCCGGTTCAGTTCCGCCCGTGGCTTTCGGGCGTGAGGAGGGTTCTCGTGGAAAGACCTTAAGGAATCCTTGAGGGCCCACGGCTATGGTCACCGGGCAATCACGCCGACGGACGGCTTCATGCGAATGAGAAGGTCCATGTGGGGACTCGGGGTGGTGCTGCTCGCGGTGGCGGGAGTCCTCGGGCTCAAGGCCTTCCGAACGTATCGCTACCAGGCGGCCGTGCTGCGCCCCGCTCCCTCGTCCGCCCCGGTGCCTGAAGCCCTGCGGGCCCTGCGACTGCGCGACGTCACCCTGAAGACGCCACAGGGGCTGGAGGTCCGTGGCTGGTACGTACCGCCCACGCGTGGCTCGGCCATCGTCTTCGTGCACGGCTCACCGTCGACGCGGCTCGACCTGGTGCGAGAAGCGGAGGAACTGGCGCGGCGCGGACATGGAGCGCTGCTCATCGACATGCCGGGCCATGGAGAGAGCCGCGGGCCACCCACCTGGGGCGCCGAGCATCGGGCCGCGCTGGAGAGCGCGCTCGACTTCCTCACGCATCAACCCGAGGTGGACGCCTCGCGCATTGGCGTCTTCGGCTTCTCCATGGGCTGTGCCGTGGCGGCGCGCGTGGCGGCGGACGACAAGCGCGTCGCGGCCGTGGCGTTGGCCGGCGCGTTCACCCGCCTGGAGGACCAGCTCCGCTACGAGTTCCGAGCGTGGGGGCCGATTACGTACCTGCCGGCCATCGCCGCCAACCGGGACGCGGGGCTGGCCCTGGATGAGCTTCACAACGAGGACTTCGTGCCCCGCCTGTCGCCAAGGCCGGTGCTCTTCATCGCCGGCACGGCGGACCGGGCCGTGCCGCCCGCCATGGCGGAGCGGCTCCATGCGCTGTCGGGCGAGCCCCGCGACTTGCTGCTCGTGCCGGGCGCGGGGCACGGCCACTACGCTGACGCGGGCGGAGAGGCGTACCTCTCCCGGGTGGGTGCCTTCTTCGACCACGCCCTGGCGCCGCGCTCGTGAGCGTCAGCCGAAGTGCGTGGTGACGAACTCCAGGATGAGCGTGCCCAGATAGGCCTGGGACCAGAGCGGCGTGAAGGTGTGGTCGGGGCCGTCCACGATCTCCATGCGGAAGTTGGGCTTGTTCGCGAGCCTGCGCGCGCGAGGCCCCAGGTAGCGCTCGATGACGTCCAGGCCGCCGTCGTTGGCGCTGTAGACGAGCAGTGACTGCACGCCACGGTCCACGAGCGCGGAGAAGGAGCGGCGGACGGCCAGGTGTTCGCGCTGCTCGGCGCCCTGGAGCGGACCTGGGAGCGGCAGCGTCTGGGCGCGCTTCACGGCCCGCGAGAGCAGCTCCCGGGCGATGCGCCGCACCTGGATTTCCCCTCGCAGGAGCCGCCGCCACGTCTCCTTGCGGAGCACGGCGGTCCGGTAGAACCGCGTGGACTTGAAGGACGTCTCGTAGGCGGGCCGCTGCTCACGCTGCTTGATGACGAGCGAGTCACCGGCCCGCCAGACGAACGTCTGCGGGTTGATGAGGACCTGTCCCGCGACGCGCTCGTCCTGGACGCTCGCGTGGAACGTGAGGAAGGCGCCGGAGCACAGCGAGGCGACCACGTAGCGCCGCAGCCCATACGCGTTGCCCAGCCAGTCCATCGCCTCCTGGATGTCGCGGACGGAGGCCTTCGAGTAGAGCGGGTGCTCCCGCTCCCCCGGAGCGGCCGGGCTGTCACCGACGCCAGCGATGTCGAGCCGCATCGCCACGAAGCCCCGAGACGCCAGCTCGCGAGACAGCGTCACGTGCATCCGGTTGGGCCCGGTGCGGTGATTGGCTCCCACGGAGACGAACAGCACACCCACCCGGTCGCTCGAAGGCGCGTCGGAAGCTGACTCCGCGACGATGCCGAACAACCGCCCTTCCCGCCCGTACCGCACTGCCCGCTCCCGCACCTGTGCCCCACCATGCGCCAGGCAGACCAGGACACTCTCGGATGCGGCAGCGCCAGCGGAGGTCGCCTTCCCGGCAAGCGCGGGCCCCTCGGAGGAATCATCCGCACGGCGCAGCCAGTCCACCAGCGTGCCGAGCGCGGCCTCCGGCAACTCGGTGAACTCCGCGTCCCGCATCGCGGCGGAGTAACCAGGAACCGTGGGAGCGGACACACTCACGCCACAGGCCGTGAGGTGCTTCGAAATCTGCGCCTCCGCACCGGGCAGGTCATCACGCCCGATGAGCAGCGCCTGCCGCACCGCGCGCGTCGGAGTCTCCAGAGGACGCAGGCCCGACAAACCATCCGCCGTCTCGGGCAGCAGCAGGTAGCCGGCAATCTCCTCACCCGGCGTCGGAGCCTCACGCGGAGGTCCGACGGAGTCCTTCTCCTTGATCTGCCGGAAGGCGCGCAGCTCGCGCACGTACGCGCGGCCCGTGGCCGGAGTGGCCCACAGCATCAAGGCGCCTACGTCTTCGCGAGCCGAGGCCGTGGTGAGCGCGAAGAGTCCTCCCAGCCGCAGCCCGAACAGGCACACCTGCGCCGTCCCCGAGCGCCGCTTCACCTCGTCGATAGCGGTACCGATGCTCGCGAGCCACGCGGCGACGCGGCCCGGCTCGTCGTCGTAGCCGCTCGAATCCCCCGTGCCGTCGTAGTCGAACCGGAGCACGGCGAAGCCCGCTTCGGCCAGCCGTGCCGCCAGGTGGCGATACGTGCGGTGGGCCGGCATGGCCTCGTAGCCCAGCGGGTTGCACAGCACGACACCCATGCGGCGCGGAGTCCCGCGCGGGGCGTGATACCAGCCGAAGAGGCGGCGCTCTTCGGGACCGAAGGCGATGGCCTGGGGCAGGACGGGCTCCGCGGCACCGACCTCCGGAACCACCGGTACCACCTGCCGCGCGACGTTGACGCTCATGACTGAGAACCCTCTCGGGGGCCGGCCGCCTCGGCGGGGGCCAGCTCGATGCGCACCGGTGTGGCGGCGTTCAGCGCGTGGACGAAGCCACGGAACGCACGGGCGGACGGACGCGGCCGCAGCACCACGGTTCGCTCGTCGCCAGGTGCCAGGTGGAAGTAGTTGTCCTCCGGCACGTGGCCGGGAGTCTCGAAGGAGGCGGCCTGGACGAACCGCTTCGCGCGCAGGCGCACGGTGTGGCTGCCATCCGCGCCCGGGAAGGCCACCGCCTCCAGGCCCACGTCCCCGCGCCGCGCCGCCATGGCCGCGTGCGCGAAGTGGAACGCGCGCTGCAACAGGCGGCCCGAGCTCCGCTCGAACAGCGAGGCCACCGCCAGTTCATGTCCCGGCGGCCCGAAGCGGTACGCATACGTCGAGTCCATGAAGTGGCCCGCCATCGCCTCGGCGGACAGCCGCACGGAACCCCGGGCCGGAACAATGGCCGGCGCGCGGCCGCGAGCAACCACCACCTCACCGTCCCGGTAGAAGGCGACCTCCAGCTCCGCATCCAGCGCCGAGCCCGAGTCGTTCGTCACGTTCAGGTCGAGCCCGTCGAGTCCCTCGTCCGACAGCGAGAGCAGGACGTTCCCCGAGGCGCGCTTCAAGCCGTAGTACGCGGCCTTGGGAAGCCCCGTCGAGTCCACCACGCCCCAGCCCGCACCGGGCCACAAGTCACGGAAGAACCAGACGAGCGCACCGTGACAGGTGGAGCCGGGACGCCGGAACTCGGCCAGGGTGGCGCGCATTACCTCGCTGGAGGTCACGCGCCCGAGCGCCAGGTAGCGCGCCAGGTCCGAGTAGCGCAGACGCGCGGGCTCCACTCCGAACAGCACGCCGACGTAGTGGTCGCGCACGTCCTCGAAGTCCCACCCCGCGCCAGGGTCTCTCGGGACGCGCGCCTTCCACTTCGGGTGGTGCGCGGCAGCCTCGCCATCGGCCAGCGTACGCTCGATGGTGGAGTCCTCGGGCACGTTGGCGAAGGCCAGGCACTCGGAAGCGAAGCGAACGCCCGCGCGGCGCGCATCCTCCATCGGGCGCAGGTACGCGCCGACGCCGTAGTAGTGCGTCACCCCGGTGCGCGTATGGAAGGGCATCGCGCCGCCGCTCGGGGACGAGCGCCAGTAGGGCACGTCCGGGCGCAGCGCTGCGCCGGCCTCGGGCAGCACCTTCTCGAAGAGCGGGCCGGTCCACACGGCGGGGGCCAGGCCCATCATCGCCGCCTGCTGCTCGGCCTCGCTGTTGCCACACAGCACGGTCAGCGAGGGACTGCCCTGCACGCGGGACAGGAACTGCTCGGCCTCGCGCCGCACGTTGGCGGTGAAGGCCGCGTCCTCGGCCGGGTAGTCCATGTTGGCGAACATGAAGTCCTGCCATACGAGGATGCCCCGGGCGTCGCACGCCTCGTAGAAGCGGTCGTCCTCGTAGACCATCGTCCCGCCCACGCGGAGCATGTTCATGCCCGCCGAGCGCGCCAGGTCCAAAGCCTCCGCGTAGTCCTTCTCCGTCCCGCCGAGCGACACCACATCCAGCGGCGTCCAGCACGCGCCCCGGCAGAAGACAGGCACGCCGTTGACGGACAGCGCGAAGCCTCCGTCCGCCGTGGACAACTCCACCGTGCGGAAGCCCACGCGGCCCGCGTCGAGCGACAGCGAAGCACCGCCCTCCAGCGTCACGTCCACCTGCACGGGGTACAGCCGGGGCTCCCCATGCGTGTGCGGCCACCACCGCTCCACGGAACCCAGTCGAGCCTCGCCGCGCAGGCGCCACACGCCCTCACCCACGGCCTCGCAGGCCAGCGCCGCACTGCCCTCCCCCACCCGCACCGTCGCCCCCCGCACCGGGCTCCAAGTCCGAACGCGCAGGTCCACCGTGACGGAGCCCCCCTCGCCCACCACCGAAGCACGCAGGTCCGCCTGCTCGACGGAGATCCCCACGTGGTGCTCCACGCTCACGGGCCGCCAGGGCCCCACGGGAGGAACAGGAGGACACCACCCGGGGATATGTCCGAGCAGCGTGGTGCGGAACCAGCGCAGGTGCGGAGCATCCACCAGTCGCGTCTTCCAGCGTGGCCGCGCCCGTCGCTCCTGCAGCGCCGCCGCGAGCGAGCGGAACCGCAGGGCCAGCCTGCGAGTCCCACCGGCCCACCGCGTGACGTCCACCGTGTGCGCGAGGAACATGTTGTCCGAGCGCAGCACGGGCTCATCGTCCAGCCACACCTCCGCGAGCGTGGCCAGGCCGTCGAAGCGGAGGAACACGGCCCCGCCCTCGGCCGGAGGCAGCGCCACGTCGGTGCGGTACCACCAGTCCCGGGTGTCCAGGGGCGGAGGCCGGTCGATGTCGAACGGCCCGGCCGCGCGCAGCAGCGACGCCGCGGTGCCGGGAACGAGCGCGGGCAGCCACGCCAGCGTCCGCTCCGCGAGGCGGGACGGATGGTCCACCGCCCCGGGTTCCACGGCCACGGCCTGCCAGCCCGTCTCGAGCGGCGTCACCCGGTGCGAGCTGACGTTGCGAATGCGCCCCATGTCCCCTCTCCCCCGGCGTTCCGCCGGAGTCCTTCAGCCCACGACCTGCATGAGCAGGTCCATGCCACGCTGCCAGCCCGACTCCATGGTCCCCAGCAGCTCGCTGAAGTCCGCGGGCTTCTTCGCCGCCACCGAGCGCGCACCCTTGAGGATGAGCGTCTTCGCCGCCGAGGAGATGGACTCCAGCTCCGCCCCCGCGCGAGTCAGCTCGCCATTCGCCGCGCCATCCAGCCAGCGCAGGTACGCCGCCGCCAGCTCGAAGTTGGAGCCGAGCTGCCGCAGCGTGGCGAAGGCATAGATGTGGTACGCGTCGATGCCCTTCGAGCGCAGCCCGTCCAGGTCCGAGGCGAACTGGCGCGCGAAGCGGCCGCACGGATTCGCAAGGGGCCGGCGGCGCAGGTAACGGGCCAGCAGCGCGCGAGAGCGCTCGCGCAGCACGTCCTCGGAGTGCCGCTCCAGCCGCTCCAACCCCACCCACTCCGCGAACAGCGGGAGGATGTGCGGGTCCCACGTCCCCGCGCTCCGGAAGACGGCGTCGAAGTCCGCGCCCTCCAGCGTGTAGTAGCCGGTGTTGTGGAAGTAACCCAGCTTCCGGCCCTCCACGTCGAGCGTCTCCAGCGCAATCGTCGTCTTCGTGTGCTGCCGGCCGTAGTCGGTGCCCGCCGTATCCGGAAGGAAGAACGCATCCGCCTCGGTGAGCACCAGCCGCCCCGCGGACAGGTGTGTCACGGCGTGCTCGGCGAGGGGCTTGAAGACGTTCAGCTCCTGCACCTCCAGGCCGTAGAGCGTGTTCAGGTCATCGTGTGACGGCTTGTAGAACGTCCACTGGTCGCCCACGAAGTCGAGCGCGACGGTGAACGCCAGCAGCGGCAGCGGGTTGAGCTTCTGCGCGTGGAGCACTTCAATCCACACGTCGACGTAGCAGTTCTTCTCCACCCACGCCGCGCCCTCGGCGTGGAGGGTGTTCTTGACGTAGGCGCTGGGGTCGAGCCCGAGGACGGAGGTGGTGCTCATGGCCAGAGCACCTTGCGGACTTCGGCCGGCCACTCGGCGGTCACGTAGCCGTGGACGCGGAACAGGGCCATGGTGACGCGCTCCAGGCCGAAGCCCAGGCACGCGGTGTGGGCGACCTGCCCGTCCGCCGTCTTGATGTCGAACAACAGGCCGAAGTGGTCCTGGTGGTAGTTGAACGAGCAGACGGCGGTGGGCTTCGCGGCGGACAGCACCGGCACCACCACCTCGAACTTCAGCTTCTGCATCCGCTGGTTCGCAGCGAGCATGCGGCCGCCGCGGCCGAAGAACGGGTCCGACGCCGTCTCCGGCTCGGCGGGCAGGCCCAGGCGACGCAGCAGCGTCAGCCCGCGCTCCAGCCACATGTCCCGCCAGTCCGCCACCTGCTCCGGCCGGCCGGCGCGCACCATCTCCCGGATGCGGAAGGACTGCATGCGCGTGGGCTCGGGCGAGGGCTCATGGCGGAACACCCAGTTCTGCACGTCCACCAGCCGCCCGTCCTCCGGCAGCGTGCCGGTGAGCTGCGGGTAGATGGGGTAGCAGGCCGCCGGTGCGAGCACCACGTCCGTCATCGACTGGTACTGCGCCCACGGCTTGTGCTCGTGGACGCAGTTCATCATCTCCCGGTGCTGCGCGTCGTTGCCGCTGAAGCTGAAGATGGTGCCCGCGAGCTGGGGGAAGGACTCGAGGTAGTCACTCTTCTCGAACACGCGCCGGTCGATGATGGGCGGAAAGAGCATGTGCTCCGCGACGTCGCCCTTGGCGGCCTCGCTGACGAGGTCGCCGAAGCGGCGCAGCACGTCCTCGAACACGGGGCCGCGGCCGAACGCGCCGGGCACGCCGACGGGGATGATGAGCTTGTGTGCGACGAGCGCGTCGTGGAAGTCCTGGGCTGAAATGTCTGTCACGGAAGAGTCTCCGGAGGAAAGCGAAGGGATGCCATGCGCCCCGAAGCCGGACGGGGCGCGCAATCAATCAGACGCGGCCGTCAGTCGTCCTTGAGGACCAGCAGCAGCGACGCGTTGGTGGCGAGGATGCGGTCGTTGCCAATCATCAACGCCGCGGAGTGCGCGTCGCGCAGGTGCCGGCCAAGGGAGAATGGCGAGTCGTTCTTGTAGCCCTGGATGCCGCAGATGAGCAGCGCGCGGTGGACGATGTCCACGACGAGCGTGGAGGCGGACACCTTCAGGTTGTTCATCTTCAGCGAGAAGCCGATGGAGGACAGCGCCTCCGGGTCTCCCGCGGCCATGCGGCGGCCGGCGTCGGCGGACACCTCGTGCACGCTGGCGCGCATCGTCTGCAGGAGGCTGTGCACCTCCGCGAGGCGCGACGCGGTGGGCGGCACGGTGCCCGGCTTGGCGCGGGCCTGCTGGCGCACGAAGGCGCGCGCCCGGCTCACCGCTCCGGCGGCAATGCCCAGCCACACGCCGCCCCAGAGGACGTGGGACACCGGAACCATCGTCTGGCTCGCGATGTCCGCGAAGGGCACGGGGAGTACCTGCTCGGCGGGGCCGGTGGAGCGGACCTTGAAGCCCGGGCTGCACGTGCCGCGCATGCCCAGCGTGTCCCAGTTGCTGGTGCGCTCCAGGGTGAAGTCCGCCTTGCGCAGCAGCACCATGGACTGGTCGTTGCGGGGCGCGTCCGGCGAGCGGCGCGCGGTGGCCAGCAGGTCGTCCGCGTGCTCGCCGTAGGAGATGGTGGTGGCGTCCTTGTCCAGGCTGAAGCGCCCGTCACGCTGCTCCACGGAAGTCACGCTGGCGCGCATCTCCCCGCCCACGCCCACCTCGGACGTGACGGAGGCGATGAGCAACTGCCGCTCGTTCAACTCCGTGAGGTAGGTGCGCAGCAGCGGAGACGTCAGGCCATGCCGCACCAGGCACGCCACCTGGATGTGGTGCATGGCGAAGACCATGGCGGTGGAGGCACAGTGCTGGGCCAGGGCCTCGCACATGGCGGCCACCTGGTCGAGCCCGAGCTCCGGCCCCCCGAGCGTGGCGGGGACGAGCAGTCCGAGCATCCGCGCGCGCTTCAGCGCGTCAATCGCCTCCACGGGGAAGCGGCTCTCGCGGTCCACTGCGTCCGCATGGACGCGGGCCACCTGCGAGGCAATGCGTGTGACGGTCTCCAGCGGGCTCGCGGCCGGCGTGGAGCCCTCGCCCTGAGGCGCGGCGGTGGTCATGGCTTCACTTTCCCGCCGTGAGTTCTTCGACGGCCTCGCGGATGGCCGAGACGCTCTGGAAGACGGTGCGCTTCAGCATGCGGTCGGGGAACTCCACGTCGAAGCTCGCCTCCAGCGCGAGCATGACATTCACGCTCGCGTGGGACGTCATGCCGGCCTGGTACAGGTCCGCCGTGTCCGACAGGGTGGAGATGTCCGACGACAGGCGCGCGTGCTCTTTGAGGATGTTGCGGATGTTTTCAATCATGGGCGTGCTTTGAGTGTGATTGCTGGGCAATGACGACCGCGGAGGCGTACTCCGCCTCGTGGGTCAGACTGACGGAGAAACCAAAGAGGCCCCGGGCGTCCGCGACGCTGCGTGCCTCGGCGTGCAAGGCCAATTCACAGAAGCCCTCCGGCGCGCGCACCACCTCGATGGTGCGCCACGGCACGGGGACCTCGTGGACGCGCAGCACCTTGAGGGTGGCTTCCTTCGCCGCGAAGCGCGCCGCGAGGCGCTCCGGCGCGGCGTGCGCGTCACGCAGGCAGTAGGCCAACTCGTCCGGGGTGAACAGCCGCTCCAGGTAACGTTGCCCGAAGCGCTGGACCGAGGCCGCCACCGCGGAGACCTGAACCAGGTCCGTCCCCACCACGATTGAGCTCGCTGGCATGCCCCGACGACTCCCGCCGTCGCTGAAAGGCGGCGGCGCAGTATTTCCATAGGACCGTGAAGACTTCCAGTGACAGTCAAGGAAATGACAGTTGCAACCCGAGTGACGTTGCCCCCGGGCGCTGCAACTCTATCCGCTGAGAAACCGAGGGGTAGTCATGGACCCGCTGGCTGCCGGAGGTCCGGGCATGCAGGCGTGGTGAGCGACGGGAGCCTACACGTCTGGCGCCAGCTCTCGGAGCAGGTCGCCCAGCTTCTCCAGCGCCAGCCGCGCCCGCGTCTTCACGGTGCCGAGCGGGTCTCCGGTGCGCTCGGCGATCTCGCGCTGGGAGAGCCCCTCGAAATAGGCAAGCTCCACCACCTCGCGCTGCTCGGCCGGGAGCTGCTTCAGCGCCGCCAGCACCCGCTTGCGGTTCTGTCCCAGGGCGCTCGCCTCGTCCGGCGCGGGCGGAGAAGCGCTCACCGGAGGCGGCTGGTGACTGGCACCCTCCGCCACCCGTGACGCCGTGCCCATGGAGCGCAGCCGGTCGATGGCGCGCGTCCGGGCGATGGTCGTCACCCACGTCTCCAGTCCGCCGCGCTCGGGGTCGAAGTCGCGCGCGCGCTTCCACACGTCGAGGAAGGTCTCCTGCAGCACCTCCTCCGCGTCGGCGCGGGAGGGCAGCAGCCGCAGCGTGACGGCGAAGGCCCTCGCGCTACAGCGCGCGTACACCTCCCGCATCGCCGCGCCGCTGCCCAGGGCCACCTGCTGGAGGAGGGCCCTGTCAGCCGCCGGGTCGCTTGCTCGGGGGACAGTGGGAGGGGAAGGCGCCATGTAGTTCCCGGATACCGCAACCAGCGGTGCGGATCCCAGCTTCAAGTAACACGGTGGGCGGCTGGCAATCCCGTTCCTAACGTTGACGAGCCAACGCGGCCGGCGCGGAAGCCGTCCTGCATCAACGCTGCCCGTGAAAACGCCGCCCGGACAGACCGAACCCCAGCCCTATAAGGGCCGACAGCCTTTATGACCGAACGAATCGGAAGCGTGTTCATCGAGGGAGTCCGACCCGAGCTGGACGCGGGCCGGCATGCCGTCAAACGCGTCGCCGGAGAGCGCCTCACCGTCAAGGCCGACGTCTTCAAGGAGGGCCACGACGTCCTCGTCGCAGTCGTCCGCTGGAAACAGGTCACGCCCAGGTCACAAGTGACGGACTGGCAGGAGGTGCCCATGCGCTTTCTGGGCAATGACCTCTGGGAGGCCGACTTCCCCCTCGCCCACAACGGCCGCTATCAATACACGATTGAAGCCTGGCCGGATCTCTTCCGCACCTGGGCGTCCGAGCTGAAGCGCAAGGTGGACGCCGGCCGGGACGTGAAGAGCGAGCTCCTGGAGGGCGCCGCGCTGCTGGAGTCCGCCGCCGCCCGGGCCCGGCCCGCCAGCGAGGGCGACGCGCGGGTGCTGGCCGAGGCCGCCGCCCGCCTGCGCGGCCCCGCCGAGCCGGAGCTCATCGCCGTGGCGCTCGCGCCCGAGCTGGCCACCATCGCCTCCACGTACCCGGACCGCACGCTGGCGAAGCGCTACGACAAGGTGCTGGAGGTGTTCGCGGACCGGGAGAAGGCGCGCTTCGGCGCCTGGTACGAGTTCTTTCCCCGCTCCGCGAAGCGCGACGGGAAGACGCACGGCACCTTCAAGGACGCCGAGGAGTGGCTGCCGTACATCCAGCGCCTCGGCTTCGACGTCATCTACCTGCCGCCCATCCACCCCATTGGCCGCACCGCGCGCAAGGGGAAGAACAACAGCCTCAAGGCGGGCCCGGACGACGTGGGCAGCCCCTGGGCCATCGGCGCCACGGAGGGTGGCCACAAGGCGGTGCATCCGAAGCTCGGCACGCTGGAGGACTTCCGCCACTTCGTGGACGCGGCCCAGGCGCACGGCATCGAGGTGGCGCTGGACATCGCCTTCCAGTGCTCGCCGGACCACCCGTACGTGAAGGAGCATCCGGAGTGGTTCCAGAAACGCCCGGACGGCACCATCAAGACGGCGGAGAACCCGCCCAAGCGCTACGAGGACATCGTCAACTTCGACTGGATGGGGCCGGCCCGTGAAGCGCTCTGGGCCGAGCTGGAATCCGTCGTCGTCCACTGGGTGAAGCAGGGCGTGCGGACGTTCCGCGTGGACAACCCGCACACCAAGCCCACCCAGTTCTGGGAGTGGCTCATCCGCCGCGTCCAGGACGTCTACCCGGACGTCATCTTCCTCGCCGAGGCCTTCACCCGTCCGAAGGTGATGAAGGCCCTGGCCAAGGTGGGCTTTGGCCAGTCGTACACCTACTTCACCTGGCGCAACTTCAAGGAGGAGATCCAGGAGTATCTGGAGGAGCTCACGCACCCGCCGGTGTCGGACTACTTCCGCGGCAACTTCTGGCCCAACACGCCGGACATCCTCCCGGAGATTCTGCAGAACGCCGGGCCCGGCGCCTTCCGCCTCCGCGCGGCGCTGGCGGCCACCCTCTCCTCCGTGTGGGGCATGTACTGCGGCTTCGAACTGGGCGAGGGCCGGCCTCTGCCGGGCAAGGAGGAGTACCTCGACTCGGAGAAGTACCAGCTCGTCGCGTGGGATCTGGACCGGCCCGGCAACATCAAGGACTGGATTGCGCGCCTCAACACCGCGCGCAGCACCCAGCTCGCGCTGCGCCACTACGACACGCTCGAGTTCTTCGAGTCGGACAACGAGCGCATCCTCTTCTACGGCAAGCGCTCTCCGGACGGGCTGAGCACGGTGCTCATGGCGGTGAGCCTGGACCCGTACACGCCGCAGGAGGCGCTGCTGCACGTGCCCATGGAGTGGCTGGGCGCGAAGCCGGAGGAGACGTACCAGGTGCACGAGCTGATGTCGGACCAGCGCTCCCTCTGGCAGGGCCCTGACGTGCAGGTACGCCTCACGCCCGAGCAACCCGCGGCCGTGTGGGCCGTGTACCGCTTCCGCCGCACCGAGCACGCGTTCGACTACTACGAGTGACACCCGAGAGGCGTATGGAACTGGATCCCCTCTGGTACAAGAAGGCCCTCATCTACGAGCTGCACCTCCGCGCATTCCACGACTCCAACGGCGACGGCCACGGGGACATCCCGGGCCTGATTGAAAAGCTGCCGTACCTTCAAGATCTGGGCGTGGACTGCCTGTGGCTGCTGCCGCACTACCCCTCGCCGCTCCGCGATGACGGCTACGACATCGCGGACTACTACGGCATCCACCCGGACTACGGCACGCTCGCGGACTTCCAGCGGCTGGTGGACGAGGCCCACAAGCGCGGCATCCGTCTCATCACCGAGCTGGTCGTCAACCACACCAGCGACCAGCACCCCTGGTTCCAGGAGGCGCGCAGCGACCCGAAGAGCCCCAAGCGCGACTGGTACGTCTGGAGCGACTCGGACGAAATCTACAAGGGCACCCGCATCATCTTCGTCGACACCGAGCGCTCCAACTGGACGTGGGATCCGGTGGCCAAGCAGTACTTCTGGCACCGCTTCTTCAGCCACCAGCCGGACCTCAACTACGACAACCCCGAAGTGCAGGAAGCCATGCTGGACGTCATGCGCTTCTGGCTGAACATGGGCGTGGACGGGTTCCGCTGCGACGCCGTGCCCTACCTCTTTGAGCGCGAGGGCACCAACTGCGAGAACCTCCCGGAGACGCACGCCTTCCTCAAGAAGCTGCGCAAGACGATTGATTCCGAGTACCAGGGAAAGATGCTGCTCGCGGAGGCCAACCAGTGGCCCGCCGACGTGCGCGTCTACTTCGGCGACGGCGACGAGTTCCACATGGGCTTCCACTTCCCGGTGATGCCCCGCCTCTTCATGGGCATCCGCAAGGAGGACCGGACGCCCATCGTGGAAATCATGCAGCAGACGCCGGACATCCCGAACAACTGCCAGTGGGCCATCTTCCTGCGCAACCACGACGAGTTGACGCTGGAGATGGTGACGGACGAGGACCGGGACTACATGTACCGGGAGTACGCCACGGACCCGCGGATGCGCATCAACCTGGGCATCCGCCGCCGTCTCGCCCCGCTGATGGACAACGGCCGTCGGCGCATCGAGCTGATGCACAGCCTGCTCTTCACCCTGCCCGGCACACCCGTCATGTACTACGGGGACGAGATAGGCATGGGCGACAACATCTACCTCGGCGACCGCAACGGCGTGCGCACGCCCATGCAGTGGACGAGCGACCGCAACGCGGGCTTCAGCCGCGCGGACTACGCGCGCCTGTACGCCCCCGTCATCGCCGACGCGGTCTACGGCTACCAGTCCATCAACGTGGAGGCGCAGGAGCGCGTGAAGTCCAGCCTCCTGCACTGGGTGAAGCGGATGATTCGCATCCGCCAGCGCTACCCCGTCTTCGCGCTGGGCACCCTGCGCTTCCTGCCGACGGAGAACCGCAAGGTGCTGTCCTTCGTGCGCGAGTACGAGGGCACGACGGTGATGGTGGTGTGCAACCTGTCCCGCTTCGCGCAGCCGGCCGTGCTGGACCTGCGCGAGTACGAAGGGCAGGTGCCGGTGGAGCTCATCGGCGAGACGCCCTTCCCCCGCATCAGCACCCTGCCCTACCAGCTCTCCCTCGGTCCCTTCATGTTCCTGTGGTTCCGGCTGGACAAGCCGTCCGCGGGGAGGAGCCTGCCGTGACGACCCTCGACCTGACGAAGCTGCCGGAGTACCTCAAGCACCAGCGCTGGTTCAGCGGCAAGGCGTGGCCCATCAAGCATGTGAGCGTGGTGGACCACGCGGCCATGGAGCTCGGGCCCTGCTCCTTCACCCTCGCCGTGGTGGAGGTGGTGTACGAGCTGGGCAGCCCGGAGCGCTACCTGCTGCCGGTGAAACCCACCGCGGAGGGCGTGCGCGACGCGCTCGAGGACGACGAGTGCCTGCGCGCCCTCTTCAAGGTCATGCGCGAGGGCGGCGGTATCAGCTCCGCCTCCGGCCGACTGGTGGGGGAATGGATAGGCGGGCCCGAGACGCTGATGGCCCTTCCCTCTCCGCTGACGGTGCGTCGGCTGATGGTGGAGCAGAGCAACACCTCCGTCGTGCTGGGCGAGCAGGTCATCCTCAAGATCATCCGCAAGCTCGAGGCGGGAGTGAGCCCGGAGCACGAGGTGGGCCGCTTCCTCGCCACGAAGACGTCCTTCCGGGCCACGCCCACGCTGCTGGGGGCGCTGCACCTGGAGGGCGCGGCGGGCGCCACCGTGGCGGTGGCCCACCGCTTCGTGCCGGACGCGACAGACGGGTGGAAGTACACGCTGGACCGGCTGCGCCAGGAGCGGGCGCTGGGCGAGCGCTTCCTCGGGGAGATGCGCGAGCTGGGTGTGCGCCTGGGCGAGCTGCACAATGCCTTCGCCTCGGCCTCCGCGGACGAGCCGGCCTTCGCCCCCGAGCCGCTCCTCCAGGAGGACCTGCAGCGCTGGAGCGCCTCCATCGTGGGCGAGCTGGGCGTGACACTGGCGGATGCGGCCCGGCTGAACCCGGACCTGGAGGGCCGGCGCGATTCGCTCATCGAGTACGCGAAGCGGCTGGCGCACGTGGCGCCCTCGGGGCAGAAGATTCGCATCCATGGGGACCTGCACCTGGGCCAGGTGCTGCGGGCCAGGGACCAGTGGCTCATCTTCGACTTCGAGGGCGAGCCCGCGCGGAGCTTCACGGCACGCCGGGAGAAGTACAGCGCGCTGCGCGACGTGGCGGGGATGATTCGCTCGTTCGACTACGCGGAGGCCACGGTGGCGCTGGAGGGCGGCGAGCCGCGCGGCCGTGTGGGTCCCAGCCGCGCGGCCTTCCTGGAGGGCTACCGCAAGGCCACGCGCGGGGCGAAGTACCTGCCGACGGACGACGCCACGTTCGACGTGATGCTGCGGGCGTTCGAGCTGGAAAAGCTCCTCTATGAAGTACGGTATGAGCTGCAGAACCGGCCGGACTGGGTGCGAATCCCCGTCCAGGCCCTCTTGCGCATGGAGGATTCCAAGTGAGGAAGCCAGCCGACAAGGCCCAGGTCGACGCGGAGCTTCAGCGTGTCATCGAGCTGAGACACCCGGAGCCGCACTCCATCCTGGGCATCCATCCGGATGGCGACGGCGTGGTGATTCGTGCCTTCCGGCCGGACGCCGTAGCCATCAACGTGGTGCCCGAGACGGGCGGCCGCATCGCGATGACGCACCGGATGGGTGGCGTCTTCGAGGCGCGCGTGAATGGCAAGGAGCAGCCCTTCACCTACCTGCTGGAAGTGGAGTACCCCGGCAAGAAGGTCTTCAAGCTGAGAGATCCCTACAGCTTCCTCCCCACGCTGGGGGAGATGGACCTGTACTACGCGGGCGAGGGCAAGCACGAGCGCCTCTGGGAGCAGATGGGCGCGCATCTCATCCACCACAACGGAGTGCGGGGTGTGTCCTTCGCGGTGTGGGCGCCCACGGCGGCCGGTGTGTCGGTGGTGGGTGACTTCAACGGCTGGGACGGCCGGCTGCATGCCATGCGGCGCATGGGCGCGTCGGGCATCTGGGAGCTGTTCGTCCCCGAGGTGGGCGACGGCGCGCGCTACAAGTTCGAGATTCGCCCCGGCCATGGGGGCACGCGCGTGCTGAAGTCGGACCCGTTCGCCTTCCGGGCGGAGGTGCCGCCGGCCACCGCGTCGGTGGTGCACGACCTGGACCGCTACCGCTGGGCGGACGCGGAGTGGCTCGAGTCGCGCAAGCAGAAGCAGGACGTGACGCACCAGCCTTGGAGCGTCTACGAGGTGCACCTGGGCAGCTGGCGCCGCGTGGTGGAGGACGGCGACCGGCCCATGACGTACCGCGAGCTGGCCCCTGCGCTGGCCGAGTACGTGAAGTACCTGGGCTTCACGCACGTGGAACTGCTGCCCGTGTCGGAGCACCCCTACGGAGGCTCCTGGGGGTACCAGGTGAGCGGCTACTACGCGCCCACGGCGCGCTTCGGCCATCCGGATGACTTCCGCTACCTGGTGGACCACCTGCACCAGGAGGGCATCGGCGTTCTGGTGGACTGGGTGCCCGGTCACTTCCCGCGGGACGTGCATGCGCTGGGGCAGTTCGACGGGACGTCGCTGTACGAGCACGCGGACCCGCGCAAGGGCGCACAGCCGGACTGGGGCACGCTGGTCTTCAACTTCGGCCGCAACGAGGTGCGCAACTTCCTCATCGCCAACGCGCTGTTCTGGATCGAGGAGTACCACATCGACGGACTGCGCGTGGACGCGGTCGCGTCCATGCTCTACCTCGACTACAGCCGCAAGCAGGGCGAGTGGATTCCCAACCGCTGGGGGGGCCGCGAGAATGAAGAGGCCATCCAGTTCCTGCGCGAGCTGAACGAGACGGTGCGCCGCAAGTACCCGGGCGTCGTCGTGATTGCGGAGGAGTCCACGGCCTGGCCCAAGGTGAGCCACCCGGTGAGCGAGGGCGGCCTGGGCTTCCACTTCAAGTGGAACATGGGCTGGATGCACGACACGCTGTCGTACTTCTCGAAGGACCCCATCTACCGGCAGTACCACCACAACCAGCTCACCTTCGGCCTGCTGTATGCGTTCAGCGAGCACTTCATGCTCCCGCTGAGCCATGACGAGGTGGTGCACGGCAAGGGCAGCCTGTACGGGCGCATGCCGGGAGACCCGTGGCAGAAGCGCGCCAACTTGCGTGCGCTCTTCGCGTGGATGTGGGCGCACCCCGGAAAGAAGCTGATCTTCATGGGCGGCGAGTTCGGCCAGCCGGCGGAGTGGAACCACGACAAGAGCCTGGACTGGCACCTGACGCACGACCCGGGGCACGAGGGCATCATGAAGCTGATGGCCTCGCTGAACCGGCTCTACAAGGAACTGCCCGCGCTGCACGACGCGGACAGTGAGCCGGTGGGCTTCCAGTGGCTGCAGCCGGACTCGGCGGCGGTGAACGTGCTGGCCTTCGTGCGGCGCTCGCGCCAGCCGGGGCGCCACGTGGTGTGCATCGCCAACCTGTCCCCCACGGTGCACGAGGGCTTCCGCGTGGGCTTCCCGCTGCACGGAAGCTACGTGGAGATCCTCAACTCGGACGCCGGCGAGTACGGCGGCTCGAATCAGGGGAACATGGGGCAGATCCACACCGAGCCCACGGGTTGGGACGGTCAGCCGGCTTCCGCGGCGATCACCCTGCCCCCGCTGTCGGTACTCTGGTTCACGCCGGGGTGAGGCGCGTCGTGCCGTGGGAGTACGGGCTCGAGTCCCGTACTCCTCGCCATTGAGAGCCCGGCAATCCACAGGGGAAACGGGCGTTTTCGAGAGTGGGCGGTGGACGGCGTGGGCCGGGACGTCCTTGAATCACGGCATGGCGCGCAAGCTTGGTGAGCAGCTGGTCCTGGATGGAGTGTTGACGCCGGAGCTGTTGTCCCGGGCGCTCGCGCGGCAGCAGGAGACGGGGCAGAAGCTGGGCGAGTGCTTGGTGCGGCTGGGCGTGGACGAGACGCCGGTGCTGCGCGTGCTGGCGCAGGAGCTGAAGACGCGCTTCGTGTCCACGGAGAAGCTGGCGCAGGCCAAGGTGGAGCCCGCGGTGCTGGAGCGAGTGCCGGTGCGGCTGGCGGAGGGCTTCGACTTCGTGCCGCTGCGCCTCGCGCAGGACACGCTCTACGTGGCCATCGCGGAGCCGCAACGGCAGCGAGCGCTGGAGGAGATCGCCAGGGCGGTGGGCGTGGCGCAGGTGCTGCCGTTCATCGCGGTGCGCCGGTCCATCCGGGCCGCCATCCGCAAGCACTACTACGCGGACGCGCAGGCCTTCGAGCACCCGCCGGACGACCAGACGTGTCCGCACTGTGGCGCGTCGAGCCGGCCGGGAGACTTCCAGTGCGCGCGCTGTGAGCTCCTGCTGGTGCGCGGCGTGGACGACCTGCCGCCCCGGGACAACGTGTCGCTGGTGCGCGCGCTGCTCACGAAGCCCGAGCAGACGGGGGTGCGCGGTGTGCCCCGGCCGTCGCAGGAGGAGGCGACGCGCGTGGTGTCGTTCCAGGCGCAGGCCCAGGCGAACACGAAGGGGCCGGCGGTGCGGCCGGTCATCGCGGTCGGGATGGACATCATGAACCGACCGCTCAGCCCGTTCGAGGCGTACCTGCTGTCGTTCGTGGACGGGCGGACGTCGTTGGAGGAGATGGCGCTCATCGCGCAGGTGACGGAGCTGGAGCTGCGCGCCATCTTCGAGTCGCTGTCGGAGCGCGGGGTGACGAAGCTGGTGGGCACGCTGGCGTCCGCGCAGGCGCCGGTGGCGGATCCGCTGGGTGAAGCGAAGCCCGCGCCTCCGGCTCCAGCTCCGGCCCGGGCGACGGCGCCGATGGCCTCGGCGACGCGCGCTCCGGCAGCCATGCCGGCCGTGACGCCGGGGGCGGCGCGTCCTCCTCCGGCGCGGACGGCGACCGCGTCCGCCCTGCCTCGCGCCGAGGATTCCAGCGAGCAGGTGCTCCAGCGCGTCGTCAAACTGGAGAAGGAGGGGCGAATGGCGGAGGCGTTGGACCTGCTGGACCGGAGCATCGGCCTGCTGCCCAAGCCCGCGCCGCTCTACAACCGAATGGGGTTGATCCTCCTGAACCATCACCGCGACTACGAGCGCGCCACCGCGCTGTTCCAGAAGGCCGCGGACCTGGAGCCGGAGAACAGCGTCTACACCATGAACCTGTACTCCGTGATGTGCCTCACCGCCGAGGCGACGAACGCGGGGCAGCAGAAGCCCCGGCGCTGACACTCTGCCCCTGTCAGCCCGCGCCCCTTCCGCCCGGCCGGACGCGGCTCACCCGAGCCGCATCGACAGCTCCACCTCGCTCGCGAACGGCACCGACAGATAGCCGTGCCGGGGCGAGCGGACGCGCTCCAGGTACTCCGGGCTCCAGTCCGCATTGTCGGCGAGAACCCACGCCCCCGGCCGCAGGCGGCCCTCGACGAGCGCGAGGATGTCCGGATAGAGGCCCTTGGCGCCGTCGAGCAGCAACAGGTCGACCTGCTCCGGCAGGCCCGAGGCGAGCGTCTGGAGCGCGTCGCCCTCGCGAAGCTCCACGAGGTCCGCGAGCCCTCCCGCCGCGAGGTTCTCCCGTGCGCGGGCGACCTTCGACGGCTCGAACTCGCTCGTAATCAGCCGGCCGCCGCCGTTGTCTCGGAGCGCCGCAGCCAGGTGCAGCGTGGAGATGCCGAACGAGGTGCCGAACTCCACGATGGTCCGTGCGCGGCACGAGCGCGCCAGCATGTAGAGCAGCGTGCCCGTCTCGCGGGAGACGGCGAGCGCGTCGTCCTTCAGCATCGCGTAGAACTTCAGGTAGTCGGTCCTGGTCGACCGCAGCCGGGTTCGCTCCTCGTCCGGCATCTGGGCGAAGACCTGGATGCTCGCACCCGAGGCCTGTTCCGCCTGGGTGAACAGATGATGGAGCAGCGGGGCGAGGGGTGCGGTGGAAAGTGTATTCATTGAGCAATCCCAATCAGGTGGAGGGCGCGTCCTTGCGCCGCACCGAGGAGTACGATTGATTGCTCGTGTTTCCTATTCGCGTTCCCGAGGCACCTCGTGACGGCCCGCCCAACCCCACGCATTTCCTCGCGAAAGAAGCCCCGGCAGGCCCGCTCCGAGCAGCTCGTCGCCGACATCCTCGCCGCCGCTGTTCAGGTTCTGGCGCGTGAAGGCGCGGACCGCTTCACCACCATTCGCGTCGCGGAGAAGGCGGGAATCAGCATCGGGTCGCTGTATCAATACTTCCCGAACAAGGCGGCCATCCTCTTCCGCTTGCAAGCCGACGAGTGGCGGCAGACCGGTGAGCTGCTGCGCGGAATCCTTGAGGACTCGGCGCAGCCTCCGCTAGAGCGACTGCGTGAGTTCGTACACGCCTTCATCCGGTCCGAGTGCGAGGAGGCCCGGGTGCGGATGGCGCTCGACGAAGCGGCGCCGCGCTATCGCGAGGAACCCGAGGCGCGGGAGCCACGCGTGTACGGTACGCGCGTCGTGCAGGCCTTCATGCGCGAGGTGCTCCCCACGGTACCGGACGAGAAGCGGGTGCTCGCGGGTGACATGGTCATGATGACACTCAGCACCATGGGGAAGCGGCTCTCGGAGGAGGACCGCACCGAGCAGGACGTTGAGGCACGTGCCGGTGCGCTGGCGGACATGTTCCGTGCCTACCTCCAGCAGCTCGCGAACTCCGGGCCGGGGTGAGGCGGCGCTTCCCGCGCAGTCCGCCCTCCCCGCTCACGTCACCTGGTGCCTGACAGGCGGGCGGCGGGCGTAGCGCCTCCTTGAGGCACGGCCCCCATTCCGGGCGGCAGACGGCGAGCGACCTGGACCTGAGTGGGAGTCACACGCCTGAGGCGACGAGCCCGAGAGGCGGGCAGGCAGCCACGCGCGGCACTGGATGACGTTTGCCGCATCGGCAGGGGTCGGATGCCCTGTTATTTTCAGGGGCCACATGTCCGCCTCCCGTCCTCCTCCGGTCTACACCGCTGACGTGGCGGGCGGCGCCCTGCCCTCCGTCCGGGACGGGGCCCCGGCGGCCCGTGAGCTCGGCGCACCGCCGCGCCCCACCACTGTGCTGGAGGGGAGCCTCGAGCGCATCACCTACACCAACGAGGAGGCCGCCTGGAGCGTGGTCCGGGTGGTGGTCCATGGCCGCAAGGACCCCATCACCGCGGTGGGCAACCTCCTGGGCGCCCAGCCGGGGGAGTCCCTGCGCCTCACCGGCGAGTGGGTGCAGGACAGGAAGTACGGGGAGCAGTTCCGAGTCGTCTCCTACGGCACGGTGAAGCCCGCGACGCTGGTGGGCATCGAGAAGTACCTGGGCAGCGGCCTGGTGAAGGGCGTGGGCCCGGCCATGGCCAAGCGCCTGGTGGCGCACTTCGGCCTCGAGACGCTGGACATCATCGACTCGAAGCCCGAGCGGCTGGCCGAGGTGAAGGGCTTCGGAGAGAAGCGCCGCAAGCTCCTCGTCGAGACGTGGGCTGAACAGCGCGACATCCGCCAGGTGATGGTCTTCCTCCAGTCGCACGAAGTGCCGGCCAGCTTCGCGGTGAAGGTCTACAAGCAGTACGGCGCCCAGGCGATTCCCGTGGTGCAGGACAACCCGTACCGGCTGGCCATCGACGTGTATGGCATTGGCTTTCGCACTGCGGACCGCATCGCCCAGTCGCTGGGAGTCCCCACCCACTCGCCCAAGCGCGCCGAGGCCGGGGTGCTGCACGTGCTCCGAGAGTTCTCCGAGGAAGGCCACCTCTACGCGCCGCGCGACAAGCTCACCACGCGCACGGTGGAGATGCTGGAGGTAACGCCCGAGCTCGTGGAGGCGGCCATTACCCGGCTCGCCGCCGCCGAGTACCTCGCCGTGGAGGGGGCCAGCGCCCTCGCCCACCCCCGTCCCGAGGACGCCGTTGAGGCGGTGTACCTGAAGGCGCTGCACGTCTCGGAGGTCGGCGTCGCGAACCTCCTCAAGGCGCTCGCCGCCTGGCCCACGCGTCCCCTGGAAGTGGACGTAGAGCGGGCGATTGCCTGGTTCGAAGCCAGCCACGGACTGTCGCTCGCCCCCGAGCAGAAAGAAGCGGTGCGCCAGGCGATGGTGGCCAAGGTGTTGGTCATCACCGGCGGCCCGGGCACCGGGAAGACGACGCTGGTCAACGCCATCCTCTCCATCCTGGAGAAGAAGGGCCGCAAGCTCCTGCTCTCGGCGCCCACCGGACGCGCGGCCAAGCGGATGGGCGAGGCGACTGGACGTGAGGCGGAGACCATCCACCGGCTGCTCGAATACAACCCGCGCACCCACGGCTTCCTGAGAGATCGCAACAACCCGCTCGAAGCCGACGTGCTGGTGCTCGACGAGGTGTCCATGGTGGACACTGTCCTGATGCTCAACGTCCTGAAGGCGCTGCCGCCCCACTGCCAGCTGCTGCTCGTGGGGGACGTGGACCAGCTCCCGAGCGTGGGGCCGGGCAGCGTGCTCCAGGACATCATCGCCTCCGGGCACGTGCCGGTGGTGCGCCTGAAGCACATCTTCCGCCAGGCCCAGGCGAGCCTCATCATCACCAACGCCCACCGCATCAACCAGGGAGAGCTTCCCCAGGTCCCACCCGCGGACGCGCTGGCCGACTTCTACTTCGTGGAGAAGGAGGCGCCGGAGGCCATCCTCGAGACGGTGAAGACGCTGGTGAAGGAGCGCATTCCCCGCCGCTTCGGGCTGCATCCAGTGGACGAGGTGCAGGTGCTCGTCCCGATGAACCGGGGCCTCATTGGCACCGCGAATCTCAACGCCACGCTGCAGGAGCACCTGAACCCTTCCGGGGAGGAGCTCACCCGCGGCCACCGGACCTTCCGCGTGGGCGACAAGGTCATGCAGGTGCGCAACAACTACGAGCTCGGCGTCTTCAACGGAGACATCGGACGCGTGGAGGCCATCGACAAGGAGGAGCAGTCCCTGGTGGTGCGCTACGACGGGCGTCCGGTGGCCTACGCCTGGGCGGACGTCGACGAGCTGGTCCTCGCCTACGCCACCAGCGTGCACAAGTCGCAGGGCAGCGAGTACCCGTGCGTGGTGCTGCCCCTGCACACACAGCACTTCACGCTGCTGCAGCGCAACCTGCTCTATACCGCCGTGACTCGCGGGAAGAAGCTGGTGGTGTTGGTGGGAAGCAAGAAGGCGCTGGGCATCGCGGTGCGCAACGGCGACACCCAGAAGCGCTTCACCCGGCTCGCGGCGAGGCTTCGCGACTGACGCCGTGGAGCTCGGCCTCGAGGAGGGCCGGGTGCAGGCCCGGAGTCCTCCCGTCGCCGCAGCCGGACCTGGCGTCGGCGAACGTGAGGCTCTCCGTGCCGCTCAGGCCAGGGCGACGTCAGCCCTCGTCGTCACTGCTGTCGGACATGTACCCGCCAAGCTTGTCGAACTGCGTCGGCTTGGGAGTCTCCTTCCGGTAGTTCTTGTCCTCGTAGTTCACCGTGCGGCGCATGTAGTCCGGGTTCTTCGCCATCGGGAAGGTGGGCGTGTCGCCCTTGAAGGCGTCGTCCAGGGAGATTTTCCCGTCCTGCACCATGCGCAGCACGCCGCGCGCGGCCTTGTCGGAGCCAAGCACGCGCTGAGGCTCGGACACGTGGGTGATGGCGGAGAGCTTCGCCGCGGCATTCTTCGCCTCCCCGCTGGTGAGCTTCTGCGGCTTCTTGCCCTCGAGCGCATTCAGGAGGTCCGTGGCGATCTCCTTGTCGGAGGCGCCGCTCTTCTGCAGTCCCGACACCAGGTCCGAGTACTTGTGCCCCACGGCCTGCTTCCCGTAGTGCTTCTTCTCGCTGGTGATCTTGAACGCCGGGTCCGAAGTCGGAAACTTGCTCGCATTCACCGGACCGAACGGCGTGTCGAGCTGGGTCTTCGCCTCGTTCTTCGGGTTCTTCTTCATCAGGCTGCCGGCATCGGTCCGGAAGCTGCTGGTGCCGCTCTGGGACGCCACGGCGCTGCCGGACTCCTGTCGCCGCTGATCCCGAACGAACTTCCGCTTCAACCGGGCCTCGGTGGTGTTGTCCTTGGGCACCTCGTCCGTCTTCGGCTTCTTCGCCGGAGAGGAGCTCCCCACGTCGTCGGTCCGCTTCCGCTTCTCGGCGCCGCCCACGGACGGCGAGCTCGACGAACGCGAAATCGACGGTGTGGAAGAGAGACCGCCACCCAGCTTCACTTTCGGCATGGAAGACCTCCGGCGCGTGGCCAGCAATGACGCAGGGAGACTAACAGCCGCGCCACGCAATGCCTGGAGGTTTTTCCGGTCTTTCTGGTACCGAACGAGTGGCGCCACGAAAGACAGACACGCCAAAAAAAGAAAACCCCCGTTGCCACGAGGGCAACGGGGGTTCTCAAAAAGAATCCGGCAGCGACCTACTCTCCCGCGCGGTTTCCCGCGAAGTACCATCGGCTCTGGAGGGCTTAACTTCCGTGTTCGGGATGGGAACGGGTGGGACCCCTCCGACATAGCCACCGGAAAACAAGCGACAGTGCATACAAAGGGTAAGTTTCAATTCTCTGCGAGAAGAAGTCTCGCCGTGCCTATTTAGAAGCGTCTTCCGGGCGAGTGCTTTCGCACTCGAGCCTCGGCCTTGGCCCCGAGTCCCTTACGCCCCAAAAGGAGGCATGGAAGAGAACGGGGAAAGTAAGCCGCTCGACCCATTAGTACCGGTTAGCTCAACGTGTTACCACGCTTACACACCCGGCCTATCAACGTCGTAGTCTTCGACGGGTCTTCAGGGGCTTGCGCCCGGGATACCTGGTCTTGAGGTCGGTTTCCCGCTTAGATGCTTTCAGCGGTTATCCAATCGGCACATGGCTACCCAGCGATACCTCTGGCGAGATAACTGGTACACCAGCGGTGCCTCCAACCCGGTCCTCTCGTACTAAGGTCAGAGCCTCTCAAGTATCCTACGCCCACAGCAGATAGGGACCAAACTGTCTCACGACGTTTTGAACCCAGCTCGCGTACCGCTTTAATTGGCGAACAGCCAAACCCTTGGGACCTGCTCCAGCCCCAGGATGCGATGAGCCGACATCGAGGTGCCAAACCTCCCCGTCGATGTGAACTCTTGGGGGAGATAAGCCTGTTATCCCCGGAGTACCTTTTATCCGTTGAGCGATGGCCCTTCCATTCAGGACCACCGGATCACTATGACCTGCTTTCGCACCTGCTCGAGATGTCTCTCTCGCAGTCAAGCTCCCTTATGCCATTGCACTCGCCGCCCGGTTTCCAATCGGGCTGAGGGAACCATCGCGCGCCTCCGTTACTTTTTGGGAGGCGACCGCCCCAGTCAAACTACCCACCAGACAGTGTCCCAATCCCGGATGACGGGACATGGTTAGACACCAGAAATCAACAGGGTGGTATTTCACCGTTGCCTCCACCGAACCTAGCGGCCCGGCTTCAAAGGCTCCCACCTATCCTACACAGTCAATCCCTAGTGTCACTGTCAAGTTATAGTAAAGGTTCACGGGGTCTTTCCGTCTTGCTGCGGGTAAACTGCATCGGCACAGCTATTTCAATTTCGCTGAGTCCCTCTCCGAGACAGCGCGGAAGTCGTTACTCCATTCGTGCAGGTCGGAACTTACCCGACAAGGAATTTCGCTACCTTAGGACCGTTATAGTTACGGCCGCCGTTTACTGGGGCTTCGGATCATCGCTTCGCCTTGCGGCTGACGAATCCCCTTAACCTTCCAGCACCGGGCAGGAGTCAGACCCTATACGTCGGCTTGTCGCCTTCGCAGAGTCCTGTGTTTTTGGTAAACAGTCGCTACCGCCATTTCTCTGCAACCTCTCTCGGCTTCGGCTGTACGCCTACACCTACCAGAGGCCCACCTTCTTCCGAAGTTACGGTGGAAATTTGCCTAGTTCCTTGGAGGAGAGTTCTCTCAAGCGCCTTAGGATTTTCTCCTCACCCACCTGTGTCGGTTTGCGGTACGGACACCCTATGAGCTCCCTACGGGACTTTTCTTGGAAGCAGAGCATCAGCGACTTACCCCTTACGGGGCGCCATGGGGTCTCGGGGATAGCTGCCGCGCCTTTAATCGTACGCGACACCCCTACGCCTTTAGACTGACACAACCACCGGTCAGCTCGCCTAGCTTTCTCCGTCCTCCCTTAGTTCAACGCTCACAAGATGGCGCAGGAATATTAACCTGCTTTCCATCACCTACGCCTTTCGGCCTCGGCTTAGGTTCCGGCTAACCCTGGGAAGATTAACTTGACCCAGGAAACCTTGGGTTTACGGCGAGGGGGTTTCTCACCCCCTTTATCGCTACTCATTTCGGCATCAGCACTCCCAGTCGCTCCAGCCGCCTTTACAGTCGACCTTCGCTGCAACTGGGACGCTCCCCTACCGCCATGCGCTTTACGCATGACCCGAAGCTTCGGCACTAGTCTTGAGCCCCGTTACATTTTCGGCGCGGCCTGTCTTGACCAGTGAGCTATTACGCTTTCTTTAAAGGATGGCTGCTTCTAAGCCAACCTCCTGGTTGTCAATGACCTGCCACATCCTTTCTAGTGTTCACTTAGACTAGATTTGGGGGCCTTAGCTGTCGGTCTGGGTTATTCCCCTCTTGCCAATGGACGTTATCACCCACTGACTGCGTCCCGGGATAACAATTGCC